>NZ_PVBL01000006.1:0-288167 GCF_002968555.1 Neorhizobium sp. T6_25 | reverse complement strand
TTACGGCGCCTCGACGATGATCTGCACTCCCGCCTCCATGGCACAGGAGGTAGGCCTTGGCCTTGGAGCCCAGGCTGGGGAGATGAAGCTTCGCAAGGTGGCGCTCGACGCTGGCTATTCGCACTTCCGACGGGCCAGCGAAACGCCATTCAACATGATCTTCGAGGTGCGGGCCTGACCTGCTTTGGATCTACGGTTCCGCACGCACAAGCGGATTGAAACCGTGACGCCAGGAATGACTGCTGGCGTCAGGGCTGCCGGCTAAAGCGCCAGCCCCGCGGTGACCAGCGGAGCCAGCGCCTCCGTGGCCGCCGGCGAGATCTGCACGATCGCCCGTGCATCGAGATCGAACACGACGGCGACCGACTGCATCGTGCCGAATACCCGGCCGCTGAAGGGATCGACCATCCAGAAGATCAGCGACATGACGCGCTGGTCGGTCTTCTGCAACCCGCCCCAGATCTCGAAACAGTCGCCAAGACGAGGGGTTTCGCCATAGAGGATGCGGAATTCCAGCACCGCGCCGCCGACCTTGCCGGGCGGCGTTTCGGCATGTTTGCTGACGATTTCGCGGATCGGGCCGGTGAGCTGCTTCACCCCGCCGCCGACCGCGCCGATGAATTTCTGCGGACCGAGGCGGTGGAATGCGTCGCAGGCCTCCGGTTCGATCAGGCTCATGGCGGTGCGCTTCAGGCCAAGTGCGACCGCCCGGTCGCGCGAGGCGCTGATCGCCACCGGCTCGTTGCCGGTGCCGCGGGCAAGCGCTTCCCTGGGTGCCTCGACCAGCGAGGCGGAAGCCTTGTCGCGGAAGGCCGTTGGCCAGGGGAAGGGCGTCGTGGGGTCGGCCGTATCCACATGGGTCAGCCGCACCCTGAAGCTCGCGGCCAACTGGCCGGAATGGCTGTTGTAAAGCATCAGCACCGCAAACGCCGTCGTCTCGCTGATCTCGAGGAAACCGCCGGTCATATGCAGCGACGTTCCCGCATGCGCCTCGCGATGGAAACGGATGTGATGCTCGTTATAGGCGATCGTCGTCGCCGACGTTGGCGAGAAGAGGCCGGGCAGACCGTTGAAGCCGAACAGCACCGCGAGGCCCTCGTTGGCGCGAGCGACGTAATACTGCGTATTCCAGTGAGCGTTTTCGTCCACTTCCCATTGGCGCACGCTGCCGCGCCAGATCTCGATCATCGGGGCTTCGGGCATGTCACCTTGCTGTGCACTCACGCCGGCTCCTCCTCCAGAACGATACGTCCCTTGACCGCACCTTTGGACAACCGGTTCATCGCGTCGTTGATCGATGATTTCGGGATGGCCTCATAGGGAATGGCATCGAGTTTTCCGCTTTTGGCGAGTTCCACCAGGTCGCGCAATTCCTGCAGCGAGCCGGTAATGCTGCCGATCAGGCTCAGGCCCCCTTGCGCCATGCGCATGGTGGGGATGGTGAGCTGGCCGCCGAACATGCCGACCATGATAATGCGGCCGCCGCGCGCCAGCGCCGGGAAGCAAAAGGCGGCCGTCTGACTATTGTTGACGAAATCGATGATGGTGCGCACCGGCAGGCCGACCGCATCGGCGATCCTCTTCGTCACGTCGTCGCCGGTCGAAAGCACGGTTTTGTGGGCGCCGGCATCGGTTGCGATCTTCAGCTTTTCTTCGGAAACATCGACCACGACGATGTTCTCATGCCCTAGCGCCTTGAGGATGACGATGCCGCTGAGGCCGAGCCCGCCCGCGCCGACCACGACGATCGCCTCGTCTGGGCGAACCGGCATGACCTTGCGGATGGCGGAATAGGCGGTGAGGCCGGAACAGGCATAGGTGGCGGCAAGTGCGGGGTCGAGATCTCCGGTATCGATCAGGTAACGGCTGTGCGGCGCCACCACATGGCTGCCGAAACCGCCGGGCCGGCGCATGCCGAGCGGCCGGCCCTGCATGCAGAGGTTCTCCTGGCCGGCACGGCAGGTTTCGCACTCGCCGCAACCGAGCCAGGGATAAACAAGCCTTATGTCGCCGACCTTCACATCCGTTGCGTCGGGGCCAATGGCGGTGACGGTGCCGAGGATTTCGTGACCGAGGGTGAGCGGGTATTTCATGCCGATGCTGTCGATCGACACTTGTCTGTCGCCCATGTCGAAAATGCCCTTCCAGAGGGTCAGGTCGGAATGGCAAAGCCCGCAATGAGATACCGAAACGAGGACTTCCGAGCCCACCGGCTGCGGGTTCGCCTCCTCGACCTGCCGGAGCACTTCCGATGCTTCGAATACCTGCCATGACCGCATGATCTAGCTCCTCCCAGATGTACGGAACGTATCAGGCTGCCTGTTATGTGGCAATTGGGAAATGGGTGGTCGGTTGCTGGACGACAGCGGTTAGCCCGAGAACCGCTACTCCGCCTTCTCTTGCCCCTCGATCGCCGCCTCAGCTCCGGCAATCGCCTTGTCGAGCAGTTCCAGAAACGCTTGCCGCTCCTCGACGGACAAAAACCGCAGCAGGTCGGCCTCGTGCAGCGGCAGCGAGGTTTCCACCAGCGCGGCCGCTTCGAGCCCTGCTCGGGTGAGCCGCAGTTCATAGACACGGCCGTCATCGGCGGCGCGGTCGCGTTCGACGAGTTTGTGTTTGATGAGGGGACTAAGCGTCTGGATCAGCGTCGGCGGTTCGATACGCAACCGCCTGGCGAGCGCGATCTGGCTGAGGCCGGGATAACGGCGGATCAGGAGCAGCACGCCGCCCTGGACCGGGGTGACCGCAAGCGAGCGGGCGCGGAACCAGTTCTGCCAATGGCTGCCGAACAGCGACTGCAGGCGGCGGATGCGGATGCCGACGACGCCGTCGAGAAGGACGGCGTGCCCGCCCCTCTCTGCCGGTGCATCCGGCTCCAAACTCATGTCTTGTCCCAGTTGCCGTAGACCTTCACGTCCATCGAACCGATGCCTTCGAACGTGCCATGCAGCACGTCGCCGGGAGCGATCGGAGCGACGCCTTCCGGCGTGCCGGTCATGATGATGTCGCCCGGATAAAGCGTGTAGGCCTTGCTGGCGAATTCGATCAGCTTCTGGACGTTGAAGATCAGCATGTTGGTGTTCGATTTCTGTCGGCTCTCGCCACCGATCGTCAGTTCGAAATCGAGATTGTTCGGGTTGGGTATCTCGTCTGCGGTGACCACATAAGGTCCGAGCACGCTGAACGTGTCGAGCGACTTGCGGTAGCTGCGTTCTTCGGGGCCGCGAATGGTGATGTCGTAACAGATTGCGTAACCGGCAACGTAATCCAGCGCATCGGCTTCCGACACGCGAAAACCTTTTTTGCCGATGATGACGGCAAGCTCGATCTCGTGGTCGGTTCGGCGGTCGGCCCAATCGACCACGACGCCTTCGGACGGGCCGACCAGCGAACTCACCGCCTTCAGGAATACGCCGGCCTCGGCGATCGGCTTGATCTTCATGCCGTGATGCAGTTGGTCGCTGTCCAGCACTTCGTCGAGATGGAGCCGGTAGTTGACCGGGGCGCCGACGATCTTGCCGGGATTGGCGATCGGGCTGAGAAGCGCGACCGCGGACAGCGGCTTCGAAGGCGCGGTCTTGGCCATCTCCTCCATGACGGAGCGCAGCTCGGCGAAATGGGCCATGAACTGGTCGCCATGGGGGAAGGGATAACGGTAGTTCGGCAGGCGATCGAGGACGCTCGTGACATCCTTCACCTGATCGCCGACGACCACGCCGAGACGATTATCGTCGTAGCGACAAAAACGCATGATTTTTCTCCCTGATCTCGTTCGCTCAGACGCGGGTGCGGTCTTCGCGGAAATAGCCGAGCTTCTCCTGCGCCACGCGGTCGGAGAAGCAGAACACGACAACGTCGTCGCTGGCCTTGAACGAGCGCCATGACCAGCCGGGCACGACGATCACGTCCTTGGGGCCGAAATCGAAGGTTTTGGCCCCAATGGTGATCGAGCCGGTGCCTTCGGCAATGCACATGACGATGTGATCCGTGGAGCGGATCTTCGCCGTTTCCATGCCCTTCGGGACATGGCTGAGCCATGCGGACATGGTCGGCATCGTCCAGCCGCCGTCGATCGGGTTCGAGTATCGCAGCGTCGTGCCGATATGGGCGTCGATTTCTTCGCCACGCGAGGCGCGGTAGAGAGCTTCGCGGCTGCGCTCATAGGGATAGTTGAAGATCGGCGTCGTCTGGCCATAGGGGCTCGTGCCGCCGATCGGCAGCATCCCGGAACCGAAACGGGCGAGCGAGTCGCCTTCCGGCCGAAGCAGTTCCTGTTCAGTGTCGTCGGAATCCTCGCGGAACACCGCTTCGAAAAAGGCGATCATCGGCACGTCGAGACCGTCCAGCCAGGCGGCCGGGTCCGAACCGTCATTGCCGTGATCGTGCCAAGCCCAGACGGGCGTGATGACGAAATCGCCAAACGCCATGCGGGTGCGCTCGCCGCCGACGGTCGTATAGGCGCCCGAACCTTCCAGCATGAAGCGCAGCGCCGACGGCGTGTGGCGGTGAGCCGGCGCCACTTCGCCCGGCATGATGATCTGGATGCCGGCATAAAGCGTCGAGGTGGCGCGCGACTGGGCCGGGAAGGCGGGGTTTTCGAGGATCAGCACCCGGCGCTCGGCTTCTTCGGCGGTCAGCAGGCTGCCGGATTCGAGGATCAGCGGGCGGATGTCGTCGTAACGCCAGCGATGCGCCTGCGCCTTGGAAGCCGGCTCCGGCGGCAGCATGCCCTTCATCACTTCCCAAAGGGGGGCCATGTTGTGCGGCTTCAGCCGTTCATAAAATTCTTCCCGTTTGGCAACGGTGGCGGCGTCGATCTCGTGCATGAAATCCTCCTCCTCGGCTCCTCCAGTCGAAGATCGTAAGGTATACTAATTAATGTGGTGAGGTCAATTGTATTGGAGGAGGAGGCCGCGGGCTGTACCTGATCTCCCCCTTGTGGGCCTTGTGGCGGAGATCAGCCTAGCGCACTGCTGTTCTTCGCCCGCGTCGGTTTCGGCGGCACGGGCGGCTTGACGTCGTCCTCGCCCTTCGCCCCGCGGCCGGGTGCGCCGAGCCGTTCGGAAAGCCGGTGGGCGGCCGCCATCAGGGCGTCGATCGTCGGTTTCTTGCGGGGGCCGGCGAGCTGTTTGTCGGAGCCGAGCACGGTCATGGTCGCGACGATCCGGCCGCTATAGTCGAAGACCGGTGCGGCGATGGCGGCAAAGCTCGAATTGATGCTGTTGACCGTCATCGCATAACCCTGATGGCGCACGGTCTCGATGATCTTCTGGATTTCCTTGGTCGTGGTGACGCGCGGCAAGAGCGAGGCGGTGTCGTCCGACGCACCCCGCTTGGCTGCAGCGATCTCGTCGTGCCGCACCGCCATGGTCTCGCTTTCGTTGAGATAGGTGAGGAAGACCTGGCCGGTAGCCGAGGTCAGGAGCGGCAGCACGTAGCCGAGGCGCACGGCAAGCGATCCCTGCCGCTCGCCGTCGACCTTGGAAACGATGCCCGGGCCGCGATCGCCCCAGAGCGAAAGATAGGTGGCGAAACCGGCCGTACGCTGCAGCGCCGCCAGTTCTTCACGGGCGAATTCCACCACGTCGAGCTGGCGGATCGCCGACAGGCCGAGCTGGATTGCGAAGCGGCCGAGCCCGTAATGCCCGGTGACCGGATCTTGGAAGGCGACGCCTTCCTTGACGAAGCTGACGAGGTAGAGATGCGCCTTGCTGGGCGGCATGCCGGCGGCGGCCGCGATATCGCGCAGCGGCAGCGGGCCGTTCGCCGCCTCCATGGCGCGGATGACCTGGAACCCGACCTCGATCGATTGAATGCGGCGCTGGGTCCATTCCTCCGGCGCCTTGGTCTTGTCTGACGGCATCCTCAATCCCCTGTGTTCCCAGTTGATTATATTTATATCTGCAGCAGGTCGAGCCCGCTTTAAGCGTAGTTTTCCACAGCGCGGAAGGCTGCGACCAGATCCTCGGCATCGAGCACCCGTTCCTGGTTGACCAGGAACGGGCTTTTCGCGCAGGCCGCGGCAAGATTTTCGATCGCCGCATCCCCGACATCCGGCAGGCCAAGCGCCGAAAGCCGGCGCGGCATACCGATCTCGTCGTAAAAGCCGAACAGCGTTGTCAGCTCTTCGTCGGCGCGGCCCTCTGCAACGGCCTGCACCAGCGTTCCATAGGCGGCATGTTCGCCATGCAGCGAGTGTCTTCGCACCGGCTCGATCGCCCCAAGCTCGGTCGCCACCGCGTGGGCGATGGAAAGACCGGTATTTTCAAAGGCGACGGCGCTGAGCCAGAGGATCGCCTCGATGACGGCTTCGAAATCCGGCGTCACCTCGCCGGTTCCGGCCACCCGCATGGCACCCGGACCGTGCTCGAGCAGCATCCGGTAACAAACATCGCCGAGCATGACACCCGTCTTCAGCGGCCGGGTGCCCTGTTTGGAAAGGCCGGTGCCCTTCCAGGCGCCTTCCGTCTCGAACTTTGCCGTCAGCGCATCGCCGATGCCACCGCGCAGCAGCCGGGCAGGGGCCCTGGCGATGATCACGGTGTCGACGATCACGAAGGCCGGGTTCTGGTCCATCTGCTCGACGGCGATCATCCTGTGATGGTCGTCATAGATGACGATGCCGCGGGTCGAGGGCCCATCGGTGGAAGCGACCGTCGGTACGCTGACGAAGGGCAGGCCGGTGCGGCGCGAGACGCCCTTGGCGACATCGAGCGTGCGACCGCCACCGATGCCGACCACCACCTCGCCGCCCTTTGTCCGCACCAGTTCGGCCAGACGGTCCATTTCCCGATGGGTCACGTCCGCATCGAAGGGGATGATGGTAGGCGTGATATCCTGGCGGGCAAGCGTCTCGGTCAGATCCGCCTCGATATGGGGAAGCACCACGGCGTCGCAGATCGCCACGACCGAACGGCCAAGCGTCGCCGCCTTTTCGCCAAGCAGGTTTAGGGACCCCGGACCCTGGATATAAAAAGCCGGCGCCCGGAATATACGTGTCATGCCTCCCCCGGAATGCTGTAACGCCGAATGCTATACAACATTATCAAAGGAAATGGGAGCTTCGCAGTATTCCGGTGGCTCGCGACTCAAACGAGATCGGCGAGATAGGTGTTTTCCGCCCGCGACTGCGCGTAGGCCGCCGGATCGACCTCGGCGATGATCAGGGCCTCGCCCTTGGCGGGTGCCTCGGCGATCAGCTTGCCGTCCGGTGCCGCAATCCGCGAAAGGCCGGCATAGGTGAACAGATCGTCGGAGCCGCAATGGTTGATATAGGCGACAAAAACCTGGTTCTCGAAGGCGCGGACCTGGATCATGTGCTCGGCGATGAACTGACCGGACCAGCCGATCGGCAGCGCCGTCGGCACGACGACGAGATCGGCGCCGCCCTTTGCCAGTTGCCGGACGTTTTCGGGAAACTCGACATCGTAGCAGATCAGGAAACCGAGCCTGAGGCCGCAGAGCGTCACCAGAACCTGGCGGCGGTCCTCTTGGGCGAACCACTTGCGCTCATAGGGGCCATAGAGGTTGCATTTGCGGTAAACGGCCGTCTGGCCCTTGCCGTCGGTGAAGAAAGCGCTGTTGAAGGTGTTTTCGAAGGTCTTTTCGGCAAAGCCCGCGACAATCGCCAAACCGTGTTTCGCCGCGATCTCCGACAGCCGGCCGGTCACCAGGCCGTGTGCGGGCGTGGCGAGATCGGGAAATTTCTCCGCCGCCCCATAACCGGTCAGCGCCAGTTCCGGAGTGATCAGCAGTGCGACGCCCTTTGCGGCCGCCTCTTCGGCAGCGGTCTCGATCCTGGCGAGGTTCGCCTCGATGTCGCCGACGACGGGCTGCATCTGGAAACCGGCGATCTTCATGGGCTTGTTCCTTTAGCGTTCGTCCGACATGGCGCCGAGCAATTTGGGCAGGTCGCCGAACCGTGCCACTAGACCGAAGACGACTGCGGCGATCACCAGGAACAGCACCGTCACGGCGGCCATGGTCGGCGTATAGCCGTAGCGCAGCGCATTGAAGATCTTGATCGGCAGGGTTTCCATGGTGAAACCGACAGTCATGTAGGCGACGATATATTCGTTCAGCGACAGAACGAAGGCGAAGGCGTAACCGGAGACGAGATAGGGCAGGATCAACGGCAGCACGACGGTGCGGAAAATCTTGCGGTCGTCGGCGCCCATGGTGGCGGCCGCTTCCACCAGCGAACGGTCGATGGCCGAAAAGCCGAGCGACAGCGTGACCAGCGGCAGGGTGACGAAGAAGATGCCGTGGCTGATCACCGCCGTCCAGGCCTGGCCGTAGAAGCCGGTGGTCGCCCAGAAGGTGAGCAGCCCGAGCGCGGTAATGACCGGCGGCAGGGTGAAGGGCGCGACGCCCAGAAGCTGGAAGATGTTGGCCCAGGGGGCAATCCGACGCCACAGGAACCAGGCAAGCGGCAGGGCGATCAGCAGGGCCAGAAGCGCGGAGGAGGCAGCCAGGGTCAGTGAGGCGACCAGCGCATTGCGCCATTCGGGATTGGTGAAGATCTGGCCGTACCAGGAGAGCGAAAAGCCCTGCGGAGGAAAGGCGAGCGTCTGGCGGGCATTGATCGAGACGCCGGCGACGACGATCAGCGGCAGGGCCAGGAACAGGCCGACGACGAAGAAGAAAAGGCGGGGGAGAGCGGTCATTTCGCTTGCCTCTGCTGTCCGGCGTAAAGCGCGAGGCCGACCAGCGCCAGCGACACGAGCACGAGGAAAACGGCCATGGCGGCGGCAAACGGCATGTTCGACTGGTAGATCGCCTGGTCGGTGATCAACACCGACAGCGTCCAGTGCTGCGGCCTTCCGAGAAGCTGCGGCAGCAGATAGGAGCCGAGCGCGAAGATGAAGACCATGATCAGCGTCGCCAGAATGGTGTTGCGCAGCGCCGGTACGACAACGGTGAAGAAGGCCTTGACCGGCGAGGCGCCAAGCGTGCGCGCCGCTTCCGTGAGCGTCGGGTCGAGGCGCACCAGCGCCGGATAGAGGACCAGGACCGTATAGGGGAAGGCCTGGTAGGTCATGGCGGTCATAACCGCTCCGAAACTCGGGGTCAGTGCCTGGGCCTGGGCCATCAAACCTAGCCAGACAAAAAGGTTGGTGATGCCGGCGGTGCGCGAAAACAGCGTCGACCAGGCAAAGCCGATCATCACTTCCGACAGCGACAGGATGGAGAGCAGCGCCACCAGCCAGACGATCTGGATTCTTCGAGGCGAGCGGGAGAGGAGATAGGTGAAGGGAATGCCGATCACGACGCAGGCCGCCGCGACGGCGATCGCCAGGAACAGCGAAAAACCGAGGACCTTGCCGAAGAACAGGCTGAGGAAGCGGGCGTAGTTGTCGAATACGAAGGCGGGCGTATAGAAACCGCCTTGTTCACGCTGAAAGACGGACACCGCGATCATCGTGGCGAACGGCACCACGAAGAAGACGATCAGCATGCCCGCCGGGAAAAAGAGCGGCCCGTAATCGGCAAGACGCTGCGGCGGTTCGCGTCTCATCGGGCGAGCACCACGCTGGTGGCCGGATCGAGCCTTATACCGACGCTCTGGCCGACCGAGACGTCCGGCCGGTTGCGCGGCGAAGACACCGCGATCACCTGGGTGCCGCTCGCTTCCACGAAGGTTTCGATGGCGCCGCCGAGATCGCGGATGAAGGTGACGGTGCCGGCAATCGCGCCATGGCCGGGCGCGGTGAGCTGCACGTCTTCCGGCCGCACCGACAGCAAGCCTTTTGCCGCGCCAGTGGGGAGCGCGATGCCCTCGACCACCTCGCCGAGCACACTGGCGCGGCCGGCGCTGTCGGCTTCCACGGGCAGGAGGTTGGTCTGGCCGATGAAATCGGCGACGAAACTGTCGGCCGGGCGGCGGTAGATATCGACCGGGGCGGCCGCCTGGCGGATCTCGCCGCCGTTCATGACGACGACCGTATCGGCCATGGTCATCGCCTCGCGCTGGTCATGGGTGACGACGATAGTGGTGATGCCGAGACGCTGCTGCAGCTGGCGCAGTTCCACCTGCATTGCCTCGCGCAGCTTCGCATCGAGCGCCGACAGCGGTTCGTCGAGCAGGAAAAGCTTTGGCGAGATGGCGAGCGCCCTGGCGATCGCCACGCGCTGCCTTTGGCCGCCGGAGAGTTTTGCCACTGAACGATCGGCAAAGCCCGGCAGATGGATCATCGCCAGCAGTTCGTCGACGCGTTTCTTCTGCACGTCCTTGGGCGTACCGCGGATGCGCAGCGAATAGGCGATGTTCTCGCCGACCGTCAGGTGCGGAAACAGCGCCAGCGACTGGAAGACCATGCCGAGGTCGCGCTTGTGGGTGGGTACTGCCGTGATATCGGCGCCGCCGAGCTCGATCGAGCCGCCGGTCGGAAGATCGAGGCCGGCGATCATTCGCATCAGCGTGGTCTTGCCGCAGCCGGACGGCCCGAGCAGGCAGACAAACGTCCCGTCCGGTACCGACAGGCTCACGTCGCTGACGGCCGTGAAGTTGCCGAACTGCTTCGTCACATGGTTGAGATTCAATCCGGACATTCGGTCTCCGTCCATCTTGGCAGGGCTAGTGCCCTCATCCGGCTGCCGCCCCCGCTCGCGGGGAGAAGGAATATGCCGCACCGTCTCGGCTATCGCAAACGTGAGCGTTGGGCAGGTCCCCTCTCCCCGCAGGCGGGGAGAGGGCTAGGGTGACGGGCGGTCTACGCGAGGCTGTGATCAACCTGCGATCATCTCCGTCCACTTCTGGTTCAGGAAGTCGGACTTGGTCTGGTAGAGATCGTAACGCGGGATGATCGGCTCGATATCGGAGGAGACCGAGGCGAATTCGGCGGCGGTGAGGTCGAGCAGGTCGCGCTTGACGGTCGGCGAGGTGCCGACTTTGCGCGATAGCGTCGCCTGGATGGCCGGCTGGCACATGTAGTTGATGAACGTATGGGCTTCCTCGGTCTTCTTGGAGGCGCGCGACAGCGCCCAGCAGCCGGAATCCTGAATGCCGCCTTCCTTGGGGAAGGTCGAGCGGACGGGGCTCCCTTGCGAGGCGGCAAGCCCTGTGACGTCGTGGTAATACTGGCCCATCGGAATTTCGCCCGACTTCAGTGCCTGTTCGAACTGCGCTTCGTCGCGATACCAGAGGCGGACATTCGGCTTCACTTCGGAGAGCTTTTCGAGTGCCTTGAGGATGCCCTCGTCGGTATCGAGCGCCTTGGTGCCGCCCATGAAGGTCTTTGCCGTCACTTCGAGCAGGAAGGAGTTGGAGACGAGCGCCAGGAGGCCAAGCTTGTCGGCATTCGCCTTGTCCCACAGGGCTGCCCAGGAGGTCGGGGCCTCCTTGTAGGTCTGCGTATTGGTCACCAGCGTGATGTACCAGGAAACGGCGCCGATGCCGGCGATCTTGCCGTCGGGATATTTGTTGACGAAGTGATCGATGAGGTTCTTGGAATTCGGCAGCTTGGCGGCGTCGAGCGGCGCCCAGAGCTTGGTCGTCTGGCCCTTCAGCATGGCGACCTGCGACATCATCGAGACGTCAGCCGGAGCAGCACCCGCCTTGGCGGCCTGTTCGAGTTGAACCAGCCAGGCTTCGCCGGTCGGTTCGGCGACGGATTCGATGGCGATGCCGGTCGCCTTGGTGAAGTCCGGAAAGATGTTCTTGTCGAACGAATCCTTGAAGAAGCCGCCATAGACGCCGACCTTCAGCGACTTGTCCTGGGCGCGCAGCACCGAAGGCATGGCCAGCATGGAGGCGCCGGCGAGACCGGCACCGAGCACGCCGCGCCGACTGATCTTCGCCTTGAGCCCGAGTTTGGCGTTCGGAATGTCACGCATGATGTTCTCCTTTGTTTTTAGGCCTGCCGGTGCTTCGCCGGCCGGCGAGTTCCCTTATTATCTGTAGTTTATGTCAGGCGGGGCCCTTCACGGAAGGGCTGAAGACCATGAGGCTCAGAATTTCGAACAATATCTGGGCGCCCGCATGGGCCGTGTTGTTGGTCGCGTCATATTGCGGCGCCACTTCGACCACGTCGCCGCCGACGATGTTGATGCCCTTGAGGCCGCGGATCAGTTCAAGCACTTCGCGGGTGGTGAGCCCGCCGATCTCCGGCGTGCCGGTGCCGGGCGCAAAGCTCGGGTCGAGACTGTCGATATCGAAGGAGACATAGGTCGGGCCGTCGCCGACGATCTTTTTCGCCTTCTCGATGATCGCCGGAAGCCCCATGCCGGTCACTTCCTCTGCGTGGATGACGGTCATGCCGGACTCGTAGGAGAACTCCCACAGATATTCGGCAGCGCCGCGGATGCCGATCTGGATCGTCCGGGTCGGATCGAGCACGCCGTCGAGCACCGCGTTGCGGAAGGGGCCGCCGTGGTGGAACTTGGTCTCGTCGAAAAAGCCGCTCGTATCGCAATGGGCGTCGATATGGATCATGCCAACCGGCGCCTTTTTTCCGACCGCTTTCAGGATCGGATGGGTGATCGAATGGTCGCCGCCGACCGAGAGCGGCAGCACGCCGGCATCGACGATCTGACCGACGCGCTTTTCGATGTCGTCATGGCTCATTTCCAGCCGGTAGCGGCTGCGGAAGGCCACGTCGCCGATATCCGCGACATTCAGTTCGTAGATCGGCGCGCATTCCATCACATGGTTGTAGGGTCCCACACGCTCGATCGTGCGCAGTGCCCTCGGTCCGAAGCGCGAGCCCGGCCGGTTGGTGACGCCGAGATCCATGGGCATGCCGACCATCGCCACCTGCAGGTCGCCGAAATCCGGATTCTCCGCATCGAGCGGCCTGTAGGGCGCATCGAGAAGCGTGGGAATGCCCGCATAGGGCGCGACGCGGGTGCCGGCCTTGTCGAAGATCTTCTCGCCGACCTTTTTGAATTTCGGGTCAAAAATCTCGCCACCCCGGCTATCGAGGTATTTTGCGCGCAATGCGTCGAGCTTCTTCGCGTCGAATGTCATGATCGCCTCGCCTGTCTGCAAGGCCGCTTGTGGGCAGCCTAATTTTTGTTCCACTAGGCTTGCCGCCCTTGTTTTCATCATTATCCGTCAGGTGCGGGTGGAAAAGCAATTGAGATTGTTCTAGCAGTGACTGTGAGAAAAACTAACGCTTAAGATCAATTCGAGGATCAGTCCGGGATCAAGATGAGCAACCGCCTGCCGCCCCTCAATCCGCTGCGCGCCTTCGAGGCCACGGCCCGCCGCGGCTCAGTTTCTGCAGCGGCCCGGGAGCTCAACGTCACCCACGGCGCGGTCAGCCACCAAATCAAGGCGCTGGAGAGCTCGCTGCAGGTCTCGCTGTTCGAACGCGGCGCAAAGCGACTTAAGCTCACCTCGGAGGGCGCACTGTTGTTGCCGGCGGTCAGCCAGGCGTTCGGCGAGATCGCCGCCGCGACCGCGCAGATGAAGCGGCCGGCGACATCAGGCGAACTGTCGATCACCTGTGTTCCGGCGCTGCTGTCCTTCTGGATCGTGCCGCGCCTCAATTCCTTCACCGAGCAGTTTCCGGGCGTCAGGTTGAAGCTTGCCGCCTCCAACGATCCGGCCGTGCTGCATTCCTCGGATGTAGACGTCGCCGTCCTTTATGGCGACGGCAACTGGCCGGATGCCTGGACGCGGCTGTGGAGCAACCTGCAGCTTTTCCCGGTCGCCAGCCCGACCCTGCTCAACAGCCGGCCGCTGCGTTCAATGCGCGATCTCGAAGATCATGTCCTGCTGCATGGCGACGCGGACGGGCGCGAGTGGAACACCTGGCTTTCCGCCGCCGACGCCGTCGACCTGCCGCGCCGGCAGCAATATTTCATGGGCGACGCGCGGTTTTCGACAGAGGCCGCGCTGCACGGCCAGGGGATCGCGCTCGGCGACACGATCACCGCCAGCAAGCTGATCGCCCGCGGCGAGCTGGTCGTGCCTTTCGACCTGAGCGTTCCAGCCAACGATGCCTTCTACGTCGCCTGCCGGCCGGCCATGCGTTCGACGCCGATCGTGCGGGTCTTCATCGACTGGCTGTTCGCCTCGCTGGAGGCAGATCAGCTCGCCGAACCGCATACCTCGGCCCGTATCCTGTTGCGCGGCCGCCGCGCCTGATATCTATCCTGTATCCATTGTCGGGGCGACCAGGAGAGCGGAGGTTTACCTCGCCGGCGAACCCGGCTAAGCGGGGTTTGAAAACTTGCCGCTGCTGCTCATCTATTGATTTCATAGAGTGTCCGATGCTTCGTCGCTTCTTTGCCTATTACCGGCCATACCGCGGCCTTTTCATCCTGGATTTCGGCTGCGCGATCATTTCGGGCGTGCTGGAACTCGGCTTCCCGATGGCCGTGAAGCTGTTCGTCGACCGGCTTCTCCTCAGCCACGAATGGCTGCTGATCCTGCTCGCATCGGCGGCGCTGCTGGTGATCTATGCAATCAATACCGGTCTGATGGCGATCGTTACCTATTGGGGCCATATGCTCGGCATCAATATCGAGACGGACATGCGCCGGGCCGCCTTCAACCATCTCCAAAAGCTCTCGTTCAGCTATTTCGACAATCAGAAGACCGGTCATATCGTCGGGCGCCTTACCAAGGACCTGGAGGAGATCGGCGAAGTCGCCCATCACGGACCGGAAGACCTGTTCATCGCCATCATGACGTTTGCCGGGGCTCTTGCGCTGATGTTCTCGGTCAACCCGCAACTGGCGATGATCACCGCCGTCGTCGTGCCGCTGACCGCCTGGGTGACGAGCCATTTCGGCGGCCGAATGACCGATAATTTCCGCCGTCTCTTCGGTCGCGTCGGTGATTTCAATGCCCGCATCGAGGAAAATGTCGGCGGCATCCGGGTGGTCCAGGCTTTCGCCAACGAACAACATGAGCGCGCGCTGTTCGAACAGGACAACCAGAACTACCGGCGCGTCAAGCTCGATGCCTACAAGCTGATGGCGGCAAGCAGCTCGCTCAGCTACATGAGCATGCGGCTGACCCAGATGGTGGTGATGATCGCCGGTGCCTATTTCGTGCTGTCGGGCGAGCTGACCGCCGGCGGCTTCATCGGTTTCCTGCTGCTGGTCGGCGTGTTCTTCCGCCCGGTCGAGAAGATCAATTCCGTGATCGAGACCTATCCGAAAGGCATTGCCGGCTTCCGCCGCTTCACCGAGCTGATCGATACCGAGCCGGATATCGCCGATGCTCCCGATGCGGTCGACGTCGATCACCTCAAGGGCGAAATCGCCTATCAGAACGTCTCCTTCGGTTACAGCCCGGACAAGCCGGTGCTCGAGAACGTCAACCTCTCGATCCGCGCCGGCGAAACGATCGCCTTCGTCGGTCCCTCGGGCGCCGGCAAGACCACGATCTGCTCGCTGCTGCCGCGCTTCTACGAGATCGGCGCCGGCAGCATCACCATCGACGGCATCGATATCCGCGCCATGACCAAGGTGTCGCTGCGCCAGCAGATCGGCATCGTCCAGCAGGACGTCTTCCTGTTCGGCGGGTCGATCCGTGAGAACATAGCCTATGGCCGCCTCGGCGCCAGCGAGGTGGATATTGTCGAGGCGGCGCGCCAAGCTCGGCTCGAAGAAATGCTCGCCGGCCTGCCCCAGGGGCTCGACACGGTGATCGGCGAGCGCGGCGTTAAACTCTCCGGCGGCCAGAAACAGCGAGTCGCGATCGCCCGCATGTTCCTGAAAAACCCGCCGATCCTGATCCTTGACGAGGCGACCTCGGCGCTCGACACGGAGACGGAACGCGCCATCCAGCGCTCGCTTGCCGAACTCTCGCAAGGCCGCACGACGCTGGTCATCGCCCACCGCCTCGCCACCATCCAGGGCGCCGACCGCATCGTCGTCATCGACGGCAATGGCATCCTCGAGCAGGGCACCCACCAGGACCTGATCGCCAAACGCGGTGCCTATACCAGGCTCCACGCGGCACAGGTTGGGTGATGTGATAGTCTCCACCCACTGATTCACCGCCGCCGGACCACATGGAAACCTCGCTTTATCTTCCCGTCAAAACCTTCCTCGAAAGCTTCGGATACGAGGTGAAGGGGGAGGTGAGCGGCTGCGATCTGGTGGGGTTGAGCGAGACGGATCCGCCGGTCGTGGTGATCTGCGAGCTGAAGCTCACCTTCAATCTCGAACTGATCCTGCAGGCGGTCGACCGGGCCGGGGTTTCGGACGAGGTGTGGATCGCTGCGCGGGTTTCCGCCAAGGGCAGGGGACGCGAGGCGGACAAGCGGTATCGCGATCTCTGCCGCCGGCTCGGGATCGGCATGCTTTGCGTTTCGGACCAGGGTGAGGTCAGCGTGCTGGTCAGTTCGGTCTCGCCGATGCCGCGCACCAACCCGAAACGGCGCACGCGGCTGGTCAAGGAACATCGCAAGCGCAAAGGCGATCCGGCCGTCGGCGGCAGCACCAAGGTACCGGTCATGACCGCCTATCGTCAGCAGGCGCTCGCCTGTGCCTCGGCGCTGAGCGGCGGTCCGCTTCGGCCGCGCGACATGAGGCAGGCGGCGCCTACCGCCGGCACGATCCTGCGCGCCAATTATTACGGCTGGTTCGAGCGCATCGACAAGGGCGTCTATGGGCTCACCGAGGTCGGGCGGCAGGCGCTGCAGCGCTGGCCGCAGCCGGCGCCGGGCGAGATCGAGCTTTGATCGCACCAACAGAAAAGCCGCCCGCTTCGAAAGCGGGCGGCTTAGTTGATCTCTCGAGCGCGAGGCTTACGGCTGCGTGCCGGTGCCGCCAGTCGCGCCGCCAGCCGGCGGAGTTGCCGGAGTGGCATTGTTAGCCGGCGGAGCTGCCGGGGTCATCGGAGCCGGTGCGGGTGACGACGTGGAGTTGTCGGTTACCGGCGGGTTGGTCGAAGACGTAGTCTGCGGGTCGGTCGAAGAACCGCCCATCTGCGACCACACGAAAGCGCCGACCAGGATGACCGCGATCACGGCTACCCACGGTACCCACGAAGAGGTGCTACTCCGGACTTCAGTGGCCCGGAGGTCCGGATCACGGGTCTCGAACTTTCTGTCATTGGGATCAAAAGTCATGATTGCTTCCTCCTTCTGCAGCCGGATAATGCCTCGGTCCGCGTTTGGTTCCCGAATTCGTGAACGACGCAAGCAGGTCGTGCCGAATTAACGTGCAAATCTTTTGGCGCCTGCCACGCAGGCAACCACCGCAAGCGTTGCAGCGAACATGCCGACACTGACCTTTTCGCCGAGAAGCGCGGCGGCCAGAACTAGGCCGAAAAAGGGCTGAAGAAGCTGCAACTGGCTTACCCCGGCAATGCCGCCGAGTGCCAGGCCGCGATACCAGAAGATGAATCCGATCAGCATGCTGAACAGCGAGACATAGCCAAGACCGAACCAGGACGTGCTGTCGAGATCGGGCAAGGAGACAGGCATCGCGGCGATCGACAGGGCCAGCATCACAGGCAGGGAAAGTGCCAGCGCCCAGGAGATGACCTGCCATCCGCCGAGTTTGCGCGACAGGCTGGCGCCTTCCGCATAACCGAGCCCGCAGGCGATGATCGCCCCCAGCATCAGCAGATCGCCGACCGAGGAAGCGGCCTCTTCCTGGAACAGCGCGAAGCCGGCGACGATGGCGCTGCCGAGGCAGGAGAACAACCAGAAGACGGCCTTCGGGCGTTCGCCGCCCCTCAGCACCCCGAAGATCGCCGTCGACAACGGCAGCAGGCCGACGAACACGATGGAGTGAGCCGAGGTGATATGTTTCAGTGCCAGCGCCGTCAGCAGCGGAAAACCGATGACGACGCCGAGCGAGACGATGGCGAGCGGCAGGAGATCGGCCGGGGACGGGCGTTTTTCGCGGAAGGCCAACAGCAGGCCTATGGCGAGCAGCCCGGCGATCGTGGCCCGCGCCACGGTCAGGAACAGCGGATCGAAATCCGCAACGGCAATGCGGGTAGCGGGAAGCGACCCGCTGAAGATCAAAACGCCAACGAAACCGCTGATCCAGCCGCTTGTCGTGTTGTTCATCGAAAGTCTCCTCATTCCCAAGCTTGCCCTTGAACGCCTCCCTTGGACGTTAACGCCTCCCTTGGACGTTCATCGCCGGCATTTCTCGGGTATTTTCCCGCTATCGGCCGGAAGCGATGGCGGCACCAGAGACAATGCGATACAATCTCGAGAAACTGTTATGGTTTGTGGAGCAGTACAGTGGATGCAAGGGCGCAACAGAAGGGCGGCGGCCAGCGTATCGGGGCCGTCATGGCTGAGATCCGCAGTCGCATCGCCGGCCGCGGACTGGTGCCCGGGGCACGGCTTCCTTCGGTGCGTGCGTTCGCCAAGGCGATGCATGTCTCCGCCTCGACCGTAGTGGAGGCCTATGAGCGACTGGCCGCGGAAGGGTTGATCCGCTCCCGGCCGGGGTCGGGTTTCTACGTCTCGAGCCCGCTGGCACCGCTGTCGCTCTCCCAGATCGGCCCAAAGCTCGACCGGGCAATCGATCCGTTCTGGGTGTCGCGCCAGGCGCTGGAGGATGGCGACCTGTTGAAGCCCGGCTGCGGTTGGCTGCCGTCCTCCTGGATGCCGGAGGCGGCGATCCGAAGGGCCTTGCGCAGCATGTCGCGCAGCGAGGACCGGGTCCTGTCGGACTACGGCACGCCGCTTGGCTCGCCGCAGCTGCGGCAACTTCTCTCCCGCCGGATGGGGGAGCACGGTATACCAGCGGCTCCGGACCAGATTATCCTCACCGAATCCGGCACTCACGCGATCGACCTTCTCTGCCGTTTTCTGATCGAGCCGGGCGATGCGGTCCTGGTCGACGATCCCTGTTACTTCAATTTCCACGCACTACTGCGTGCGCATCGCGCAAAAGTCGTCGGCGTGCCGATGACACCGGCCGGGCCGGATGTCGAGGCGTTCGGAAAGGCGATCGAGGAGCACAAGCCGCGGCTCTACATCACCAATTCGGCGATCCACAATCCGACCGGCGCGACGCTTTCGCCGGTTGTGGCGCATCGGCTCCTGAAACTGGCCGACCGGGCCGGGCTGACGGTCATCGAGGACGACATCTTCGCCGATCTGGAGCACGAGCCGGCGCCGCGTCTGGCTGCCTTCGACGGTCTCGACCGGGTGGTGCATATCGGCAGCTTTTCGAAGACGCTGTCGGCTTCGGTACGCTGCGGCTTCATCGCCGCCAAGCGGGAATGGATCGAGGGTCTGGTCGACCTGAAGATCGCCACGAGCTTCGCCGCGGGCCGGCTGTCCTCCGAGCTCGTATTGCTGCTGTTGACCGATGGCAGCTACCGGAAACATCTGGAAGAACTGCGCGTCAGGCTGTCCCGGGCAATGGAGGCGACGACGGGGCGTCTTGCAACGCTCGGCATCACGCCCTGGCTGCAGCCGCGCGCCGGCCTGTTTCTCTGGTGCAGGCTTCCGCACGGGATAGAGGCGGCGGATGTGGCGCGCGCCTGCCTTGCCGACAATATCGTGCTGGCGCCCGGCAACGCATTCAGTCTTTCCCAGAGCGCCGGCAGCTTCCTGCGCTTCAACGTGGCGCAGTCGGAGGATGAGAGGATATTCCGCAGCCTCGGACGGGCGCTCGACGCCCTGGGTCAATGACGGCCTGGGTCATATTGGGTTGATTGCTGCCGGCCGGGTTCAGTGGTCAGGTATTCTTGTCCGTGCGCGCAAACTCCGGAATTTGGAAACGCCGCCGGTAGCCGCCGGGTGCCAGGCCCGTGACGCGCTTGAACAGACGGCGAAAGAAGGCGGGCTCTTCATAACCGACCTGCCAGCTGATCTCGTCGATCGAAGCTTCCGTCCCCTCCAGCCGGCGCTTGGCCTCCTCGATCCTCAGGCGCTGCACGTAGGCGATCGGGCTGACGCCTGCTGCGGCCGTGAACCGCCGCTTGAAGGTGCGTTCGGTAAGACCAGCCCGCAGGATCATCTCCTCGAGCGGGTTTGCCACGGAAAAGTGGGTTGCGACCCAATCCTGTGCCGCTTGGATCGCCGTGTCGCCATGGTCCTTGCGGCCTTCGAAGACGATATAAGGGGCGAGCCCGTCCTGATGCCATTGCAGCGCGAAGAAGCGCGCAATCGATCGGGCGGCCGCGGCGCCCATATGGCGCGCGATGAGGTAGAGAACGAGATCATGCCAGGTCATCGAGGCGCCCGAACTGATCAGCTCTTCGCGCCGTCCGGAAACCACCAGCACCCGTTCGGGATGGATCGGCACCTGCGGAAAGGCGGCCGCGAAGGCATTTGCATAACCGAAATGCACGGTCGCATCGGCGCCGTCGAAGAGGCCGGTCTCGGCCAGCAGGAAAATGCCCGAACAGGCCGAACATATCAGCGCGCCGCCCGCATGCATCCGGCTTACCCAGTCGACCAGCTCCGGGTAGCGACCTTTCCGCCAGCCGTCGGGCCTCAGCAGGATCGACGGAACGATGACGATATCGGTTGTCTCAAGCGTGGCGATGCTGCGCTGGACGGTGACCGGCACAAGGCTCGCGAGCGTCAGCGGCCCGGCCTCTATGCCCACGATCTGCACGTCGAACGGGCGGGTTATCGCAACGTCCGGCGGCGGCAGGACGGAAAAGGCGTTCATCACGTCGAAGACGCCGCTCAGCGTCGAGACCACGGCATCGGGAATGGCCACCAGGCTCACATGCAGCGGCTTCAAACTTGTCCCGGTCGTCTTGCGCGGCATAACGGTCCCCCATGATCAAATCCGTACCCCGAGCCTGAGAATGGCGCAAACGGCCCGATTGTGGATTTTCCCGCTCTGCCCGAACCGGGTCGGACCTGCGATCCTTTGCCATCATCAACTTCCGATGAAGGAACAGGAGAGAGCAATATGGACTACGTCAAGACAAACGAGATCGATCCGGCCAAGCTGGACGCGATCGTTTCCCGCGCCATCGGCGATCTATCGGCGGGGTACGGAGGCGTCATGGTCAGTATAGGCCACCGTCTCGGCCTTTATAAGGCGATGGCCGGGGCCGGACCGCTCAGTGCCCACGAGCTGGCGACCCGTACCGGCTGCGCCGAACGTTATATCCGCGAGTGGCTGAATTCGCAGGTTGCCGGCGGTTATGTTCTGTTTCATGCCGTCAGCGACAGTTTCGAACTTACCCCGGAACAGGCGCTGGTGCTTGCCAACGAGGATAGCCCGGTCTTCCTCGCCGCCGCCTGGGGCGTGCCGGCTTCCATGTGGTCGGACGAGGAAAAGGCGCTGGAGGCCTTTCGCAAGGGTTCCGGCATTGCTTGGGGCGACCATGACGGCCGGCTTTATTGCGGCGTCGCCTCGCTCTATCGCAATGCCTACAAGGCAAGCCTGGTCCCGGAATGGCTGCCGGCGCTCGATGGTGTGGTCGACAAGCTGAAGGCCGGCGCCTCGGTGGCGGATGTCGGCTGCGGCCATGGTCACTCCACGGTGCTGATGGCGCAGGCTTTCCCGGCTTCGCGTTTCCGTGGCTTCGATACGCATCGGGTATCCCTCGACGAAGGCCGCAAGATCGCCGCAGAAGCGGGCGTCAGCGGACGGGTCGCGTTCGAGACGGCGCGCGCCGAAAACTATCCCGGCAAAGGCTATGACCTGATCTGCTTCTTCGATTGCCTGCATGACATGGGCGACCCGTTGGCCGCAGCCCGGCATGCGGCGAGAACGCTTGCGCCGGATGGTACGGTGATGCTCGTCGAGCCCTTCGCCAACGACTGCGTCGACGACAACATCTCGCCCGTCGCCCGTATGTATTACGCGGCATCGACGACAATCTGCTGCGCCCATGCGATTTCCGACGGCGGCCACATGGTGCTCGGCGCGCAAGCCGGCGAAGCACGGCTGCGGGAGATTTTCTACAAGGCCGGCTTCACCCGCTTCCGACGGGCGATGGCAACGCCGTTCAACCTCGTCCTCGAGGCGCGGCTGTAATCCGGCCGCATTGACCTAACCTCCAAGGGAGTGCGCGGGGCCGGTTTCACAGGCCCTGCGCGCTTGTTCTTTCGCCGGCCTCGTTGTCGGCGTTCAGTTCTGTGCGATCGTCGTGCGCGGCGAGGCCCAGTTATGCCACTGCTCTTCCGAGCCGTGGAAGACGTTGAGGTCGATCTTGCCGGCGACGCCGTGCGACAAGCCGGAGCCGGAATATTGCCAGAACAGCCACCGGCGGCCCGGATAGACCTTGGAAGGATGCTGGGCGACGGCGCGCAGCCAGAACGGATAGTTGAGCAGTTCGCCCGACAGGTTGTCCTCGTAGAAATCCGGCGCCGTGTAGATGATCGGCCGTTGGCCGTAATAGCGCTCCAGCTTGTCCATGAAGACCTGCATCTTTTCGAGCACCCGGGCGCGGGAGAGTTTCGCCTTGCAACTCGACTCCCCGTTCCATTCGACGTCGATCACCGGCGGCAGCGCGTCCGGATCGCGGGGCACGTTGCGGATGAACCAGTCGGCCTGTTCGCCGGCAGTGCGGCACCAGTAGAAGAAATGGTAGGCGCCGCGCCGGATGCCCGCCTCCTTGGCTCTTCGCCAATTGGTCCTGAACATCGGATCGAGATGGTCGCCGCCATCGGTGGCCTTGATATAGGCGAAGTTGGCGCCCTGGGTGCGAAGCTTCGCCCAGTCGATGTCGCCCTGCCAGCGCGACACGTCGACCCCGTGCACCGGGTAACTTCTCGGCGAAACCCTGCCGAAATTGATCGGCTTGGCATCGCGGAACTGGCGGCTGTAGATCTGCAGGCGCCCCCTGCGGGGCACGGTTTCCAGCGCCGGCTGGTCGGGCACCAGCATGGCGACCGGCCGCTCGGCCGGAAGCGGCATGCCGACCGTCGTTTCCCGCACGAAGGCCTGCGGTGCCGGCATCGCGCCGTTCCAGGTGATATCCTGCTGCTGCGGCAAGGTCTGCTGCTGGGGTGCTTGCGGCGTGCCGATCCGCGCGGTCTTGCCGACACCGACCGACGGGACGGGGGCGGTGGGTAGATCGACCGAGCCTGTTTTTTCTTGGGTTGCGACGCCGGCGACCAGCTCGTCCGGACCGGATGCCGAGGCGCAGCCCGCCAAGGCAAGGCAGGTGACGAGGAGTGCTGGCACAGCCATAAAACGCATTTTGAAACCCATACGCAAGACAACAAAGACGGCCGCCCCCGCCGTCGATAAACCCCGACAGGAATTGCTAACGGAAAATTACCAAAAAATGCTGAATCCAATCTTTACGCGCGGAGATGTTCTGAAATCAGTCGCGGCGCGTGATCGACCGCGCCGGATTTCCCACGACCGTGGCGCCCGGCGGCACGTCCCGCGTGACGACGGAACCCGCCCCGACGATCGCCCCGTCGCCGACCGTGATGCCACCTAAAATGATGGCGCCGCCGCCAATCCAGACGTCGTCGCCAATGCTGATCGGGCGCCCGATCTCAAGACCTTTGGCGCGCAGGGCGGGGTCGCGGTGGTGATCGGCGCAATAGAGCTGGACGCCCGGCCCCAGCATCGAACGGGCACCGATTGTGACGGGTGCGGTGTCGAGGATCGTGCAGCCGGCATTCAGATAGACGCCTTGCCCAAGGACGACGTTGAAGCCGTAGGCGCAGTGAAAGGGCGCTTCCAGAAACGCGTCGGGCGCTGCGCCAAATAGCACCCGCAGGGCAGGCGCCATCGCACCCCGCTCGGCGGGCGACATGGTATTATGCGCATGCACGGCCCTCCGCGCCTTCTCCCGCAGCGCGTCGAGTTCCGGATCGAGGCAGCAATACCACTCCCCGGCCGCCATCTTTTCGCGTTCGCTCGCCATCCCGTCTCGTGACCCTTCGCGCTTCAGCGTTCCGCCTCGGCCTTGACCCGGGCGGCCTCTCGCCGTGCGAGGCTTTCGGGCGGCCACATCCTCTTCGTACTATAATATTCTTCGAAGACGTTAGCGCCTTCCGGCAGGCCCACCCAGCCGACCTTCGAGCGGGTGAATATATGCACGTCCGGCGAGAATTCGGAGCGCCTTTCGAGTGTCTGGACCCGGACGAACAGCATCCATCGGCGCCGGCCGTAATCGCTCCAGACCGCTGTCTGGCATTGCGGGCAGCGGTAGATATCGTGGGGAAGGCCGCTATCGGTCTTCATAGCCACTGCGACCGGCTGGCTCTGCGTGATTTCCACCCGGTCGGCTTCGATCAGCGCATTGATCGCCAAGGCGCCGCCCGTCTGCTGCTGGCAGTCGGTGCAATGGCAGCAATGGATGAACATCGGCCGCCCATGCATGCGATACCGCACTTTGCCGCAGAAGCAGCCGCCCTCGAATATTTCGCTCATCTTCCGTCCGGGCTCCCTCGGTTTACGCATGTCGAATATGAAATATTCCTCAACCCTCCCGCAATGCAAAATGAAGAAGACGAGGCCGGCATGTTCTGCTTTAACTCCGGCAGCAACGATATGAGCAGGATCAGCGCATGACGAAAGAACGGGTTGGCATCGTCGGCCTCGGCCGGATGGGCAGCGCCATGGCCAAGCGCCTTGCGGCGCAAGGATTTGCGGTGGCCGGGTGGACGCGCAGCGGTCTTACGCCCGAGACGGCCACGGCGCTTGGGATCGCCGCCTCAGTCGACCTGGCTGAACTTCTTCATGTTTCGGATATCGTCATCCTGGCACTGCTCGACGATGCAGCGGTGCACGCGATGCTCGGTGAGCTCACCGCCGCCGATCTTACCGGCAAAATGATCGTTGATACCAGCACCGTCAGTCCGGAGACGCTGCGCGCCCACCACGATGCGATGGGCAAGGCGGGTGCGGCGCTTCTCGACGCGCCGATCTCCGGCGGACCGGAAATGCTGCTGGCGGGCACGGTCGGCCTTTATATCGGGGGCGCGGAAAAGGATTTTCAGCGTTTCCTGCCGGTCGCCGAAGTTCTTTCCAACCGTATTCACCACGTCGGCAAGCTGGGCGATGGCGCGTCCGCCAAGCTCGTCAACAACATGATGCTGATGGGGCTGTGGCAAATCATGAAGGAAGCCGTCGAGCTTGGTGGCAAGGCGGGGCTCGGGCGCGACAAGATGATCGAGATCCTGTCAGGCAGCCCGGCCGCGAGCCCGGCCATGCGGTCCCGGCTTCCGGTTATACTGGGCGAGACCGAGGCGGTCGGCTTTCCGGTCTCCGGCGTGCTGAAGGACATGGGGGTGGTTCTCGATCTTGCCCGCGGCCTTGGCGTCGCAACGCCGGCCATTAAGGCGGCACGCGCCAGCTTCGAAAATACAGCGGCGCTTGGGTTTGCCGAGGCCGATCTCGGCACAGTCGTGCGGCTGGCGCTCGAAGGAAAAGGCTGAGCCCCCGGGGAGAGGCTCAGCCCTATTTGCGAGGTCAGAACGTCCGGCCGAGGCGGGCGTCGACCGATTGACTATTGCCGCCGCGCAGGGCGAAGAACAGGAAGATCGCTGCCCACAGAATGGATTTTTCCGCACCGGCGAGACCCTGGTTCTGTGCGATGCCGTGGAAATAGACGGTGACCAGAAGCACGATCATCGCCGCAAAGGAGGCCGGGCGGGTGAAAAGGCCGATGGTAACGAGGATGCCGCCGAAAAATTCCGTGGCGGCGAGCAGCGGCGACCAGAAGACGCCAGGATAGAAGCCGAGGCTTTCCACCATGCCGGCTGCGCCGAACGGGTTGGTGATCTTGCCGAAACCGTGGGTGACCAGCAGCACGCCGGCCGTCACGCGCAGGATCGTCTCGACGATCTCATGGGCGGAGGTGTAAACGGGGGCGAGCGCGGGAATGATCAGGCGGGAGCGGGTGGTGGATTGAAGAGCCATGGGACCTCTTTTTATGAAAACGACGCGACTGTCGTTGGTGTTGCCCAAATTGACGTTCGCGCCCTTTCTGTCGAGATGCGTGCGTTCAAAAACTTGACCATTCCAGTTGACATTATTGTGAGACCGAATTGACTAGGGTAGAAGGCGAAACATGATGGAAAAACCGCGCATCACGATTCTCTATTGCACGCAGTGCAATTGGCTGCTCAGGGCCGGCTGGATGGCCCAGGAGCTGTTGCAGACCTTTGGCGACGCGCTCGGCGAAGTGGCGCTGATCCCGGGCACCGGCGGCAATTTCGAGATTCAGGTGAATGGCGAACTCATCTGGGAACGCAAGCGGGACGGCGGGTTTCCCGCGCCCAAGGAGCTGAAGCAGCGGGTGCGCGACATGATCGACCCGGACCGCGACCTTGGCCATCTGGACCGCAAGGCGAAGGAAGACGGCGAGAGCTGAGGCCGTCCGTGACAGAACCGTGAAGGTTTTTCGGCGACGGGCGCGGAAACTTCAAAAAGCCAGTTGACAGGGGAAGGTCACACCCGTACATGGCTCTCCGTCGCCCAGATGGCGGAATTGGTAGACGCGCCAGCTTCAGGTGCTGGTACCCGAAAGGGTGTGGAGGTTCGAGTCCTCTTCTGGGCACCATTCCATTTTCGAGCATTGATTTTGCTCGGTTTTTTGCCTGTTTGCCCCAGGTTCTCCAACTCAGTTTGGTGTGGGCAAATGTCATCGGTGGTTTGTTCCGATCTCAATGTATGGATGGCCCTGCCGTGAGCTTTTGGGCTCCGGTCAACGCTTGGAAACCCGCGCGGGCTGCATCTTCCTGGACGGCGTCTTGCTGGAACAGTGGCCGCTCGAAAGGCGGATCGGACTCCCCAGCAACCGGGCTATTCATCGACCCTCACTTACGCTCGCGGCCAATTCATCGATCAACGCGATTGCCCGTTCCAGGCAAATTGCAGCGCCTTCGCCGGCGGTGGAGCGCGGCCAGTAGATCCCGAAGTCCATTGCGGCGTGGCCTCCGGGTGCTGTAATCACTGCGTGATGATCATTTCGGCTGCAGATCGCGACGCGGTACCCGCGGTATTCCTTGACGTGTATGGGCATCCGTCGTTTCTCTCGCTTCGATTGGCCTTGATGATCTACTTCTGGCGGATTTTGCTGCCTCAGCGGCGGCTTGGTATGATCCACCGTTTGCTACGGTACTGCCGGCGCACCCACATGCCTTTTGCTGCGCCCCGGCACGGTCCTGTGACCTTTCCCCACGGTCTGCAGGCCCCGAATCCTGCCCGCATGTCGCGCCATCAAAAGACCCGCGCAGGGGTTTCCCTGCGCGGGTATCATCCTAAAGCTAAGGTTGGGACCAGGCATTTAGGATTTCCGAGCCTGCTCAGCCTCGACCAGACCGCAATTTCTCAACTTTCATCTCAGCGACATCAGAGTGCTCAGCAGGCGAGTATCAACCTCGAATTCCGGGCCTGAATGGATCAGAGACCTGTCAATGCCGGCGTCCTTCAGCTGATCATCGCTCAGTGTCCGAAAGCGTGTCCGACATCGATGGTCTCCCGAAAGTTCTTTGCACTGGAGCGATGCTAAGCGATCCGCTGGTGTTGTTGCGTCATCGGAACCAACGATGCGGGCACAGATTTTTGGGCGGCACGGCTATCACGGTGCCGAGAGACGCCAATTTTGCAGTGCGCCCTGCGGGTGAGACCAGATCAGGCTGGTTTTCGGCCGAATGCTGAGAGCGGCGGCGATTTGCCCGCGAGCTCTGATGAAGGAGAACGGCATTGGCATCCTGTCCTATGAACATCCGCTTGACGGGTTTCTAGCGCTTAGCCGATGCCACAGGTCGGAGATCGAGAATGCTGTCGTAGAGCGCCTGCGCCTCGCGGATGCGCCCCTCCGAGCAAACCGAACGCGCGCGCAGTTGCATCAATGCGGCCTTGTGCAGCCGATCCGCAGGCAGGTCCGCGGCCGCCCCATGATCCTCGATCAGGGTGATGACAGTGATATCCTTAAGCGCACACTCGCGGGCAAAGTGCCCCGTCTGCATTTGCGTCTTTGCATCGATCGTCGATGCGAGGTAGGCGCCTGCGAGCAAAAAGCTGCAGAAAAGCGCTCGCGCCCCTTTTTCTCGAATGCCTGGCCGATCAAAGATACTTCGTTTCATCGCTAATCTCCTTGTCCTGGTTGGCGTGACCCGTTCAGCATTGAAATGAGCCACCCCTCGATCGCCGTTCGGGCAGTTGCGGATTTTAGCCAGGTTGCTGGTACCCGCATCATCGGAACCAACGATGCGGGGTGCCAATTCTTACGTCTCGGCCATCAAGGGCCGGCTTGATGGGATGGCCGGTGGACACGTGGTGGTGGCTGAGCGGTTTTCGAGCTGAAGCGTCGCTATCGTCGTTGATGGCGGACAGGCGAATAACGGCCCGCGAACACAAGACGGCGCGAGCGATGCAGTCTGGACGGTTGGAGACGTACGTCCTCGGAATTTAACAAACGGCATGTTGCGAAGCCCGGATCGGTGGCGTCGAGTTGTGCAGCAACTGCAGGAGCTCAGCCTGCCGGGACGTGCTTGTCTTGGAGAAGATATGCTTGAGATGGGTGCGCACGGTCGCCTCTCTGATGCCGAGCAGGTCAGCCGCCTCTTTCCCACCCAATCCCTGGGCTAATGCCAGCAGCACGCGAAGCTCGCTGCCGGTCAGCCGGTGAAGTCTCGCAAAGGCTTCACCGGGCATGAGCGGTGCCTGGACAGGATCCTGCATGAACACGGCACACGATGCTGCAAACTGCCCAACGGTGTTGCGGCGCTGACCGCTCTTGACCGGAAGAAAGGTCGCAACATAACCGGTGCCCTGGGCATCCGGGATGGCCAGGGAGTATGCCGTCATGTCGATATCGACGTCGTCACGTCCGGCCTGTTCAATCGCCCTAGACAGTACTGCACGGGCCGTCTGATCAATAGGATAAAGTCGGTTGTTGACGATGCGAATGGATTTGCCCATTCGCGTCTGACGCTCGGCGGCATCGTTCATATAAACGACGCGGCCATCGCGTGCTGTGAGGTAAACACCTGCGACGAGTGAATCGAGCGTCCGTTCGAGCATCTCTGAATTCAGCGTTTTAATATCGAGCGCGTCAGAGATTGCGAGGGCGCGGCAGACATGCGGTGAGAGAAGCTTGAATAGATCGATATCGCGCTTTTGATAGTGCTCGGCCTCCCCGCTTCGGGAGACGTGCATGGAGGCAATCCGACTCTCGGTCCGCAAAGCAGGGAACCAGATGATATCCCGGATTCCAAAAGGCTTCAGTACGTCGCAAAAGAACCTGGTTTCGAGCAATTCAAAGGGGGCCATCGAGAGTGTGCTGACGTCGCCAATGGTGGACACGATATCCGCCGCTGCCATCGGGCTCTGTGCGTAGTGCGATCTCATTTTCTCCAGGAACTCCGGCCGATATCCGAAAACAAACAGCTGGTCGTTCTGTGTGTGTTTGAGGTCGTGGACACAAATCCCGCCCGCCGAGCTTTCACAGAGATTGGATATACTCCGGCACGCACCCGGCCATTGGTGCGGATCAAGAGCGCAATCGTAGATCGCTCCGATCGTATCCGATAGCGACTGCGCCAAGATCCCATCTAAGGTAACCGCGTTATGAGAGGGGATGGGATTGTATTGCAGCATTATTTATGTAGCCTCTGAAGGGAATTTCGTTAAGAAGAATAGCTCTGGTTGAATACTGTATATCCAAGACGGCGGCGATGACGATTGTGGTGGCGACTGGGTTTAGTCGCCGAGTTTGTCCGCACGTTGCCGATTCTGTCTAAGTTGGCGGGCAATCCACACGGATGGCGAGGGGAGTTAGTGATATGGCAGCCTCTTTCATGAATCCCGCGCTGCTAAGGATGTTTGATGTCGTCCGTGCGAGTGATCCCGACGATCTCAGCGGCACGATGCGCGTGACCGAACGGGTTGTGCGGTCGAGCCGCGTCTACACTTACCAACTGCGGGATCGTGCGCTTTGGCGCATGCGGTTCGACCGGCCGATCTTCACACTCGCTACGCGAGGCGCCGGCTCTCTTCTGGCAAGTTACGCCGATAGCAGTTTTGCGACCGACGTCTCCGTCGATGGTGACGAAGGAGATCTATTTTGTTTCACGACAATGCTCGCAGGCCATATGAGACTGGTACGAGAGGGAAAATCTACGACGGCCAGTAACCATGTCGGACTCGCCTGGAGACCCGATCCGAGCACTCGGCTATTGATTGGCGAGGACAACGCGCGAACGAACGTCTTCTTCAAGGTGACGGATTTGGAGAGTGCTCTCGAACACATGCTCGATGACAACTTGCGCCAGCCACTTGTCTTTGAAACTCATCTCGATTGGAGCACCGGGCTGGCAGCAAGCCTGAAACGTCAGCTTGATTTTGTTATCCAGGAGTTTCAGCAGGAGGACGGCGTGGCAAGCAGCCCGGTCGCGCTTGCATCCGTCACAGACCTGCTTGTCTCGTTGGTCCTTCGCGGCGCCACTCACAACTATACTGATCGGCTGGCTACTGCAGCCGGGAGCGCAGTTCCGGCCTATGTTCGGCGAGCGGAGGACTTCATGCGCGCTCATAGTGCACAGCCTATTCGCATGTCGCATGTCGCCGCGGCGGCTGGATGCAGTTTGCGAACGTTGACCACCGTGTTCCACCATTTCCGTGGTACAACGCCCTTGGGGATGTTGCACTCTATCCGGCTTGATCTGGCGCGTGCTGAGCTCGCGTCCGGTGCATCCGGCGCTTCGGTCAGCACGATCGCCCGCCGATACGGTTTCACCAACACGGCACGGTTCGCCACCTCTTTTCGACGCCGGTTCGGCACGACACCCACCGAAATGGCGCGGCGTGCGTCCATCCGGGGCACGCTTACTCTGCCGATCGCCTAGTGCGGGTTTTCACGTGTGGCGGGACTGTCGGATGCAATTGCCGCAAGACCAGACATTCGCGAACGAACATGCGAAGCGCTGACCAGAGCATCCCTTCGCTTACGTCCTTGATCCTATCGAGCAGGGCGTGAAAGTGAAGTAGTGGGCGAAGTATCCTGACCGGATGCTAACGAATATATGGATTGCGACCCATAGGGGCCGTTGGTTCCAATCCTTTCAATAGCTTCTTTCCAGCGGTTTTTCCAAGCCTTCCACTCCGGTCTCCCTCCGCTGGGTCTCCTGCTTACCCCAGAACCGATGACAGAAATTCGCGCGTCCTCTCCATTCGCGGCGCGCCGAATATCTCTTCAGGTGCACCCTGTTCGCAGATCCGTCCCTTATCGAAAAAGCAGACCCGATCGGACACCTCTCGGGCAAAACGCATCTCATGGGTAACCATCAGCATGGTGAGATCATGTTCATGCGCCAGGGCGCGGATGACCGAAAGCACTTCGCCCACCAGTTGCGGATCAAGCGCAGATGTCGGTTCATCGAAAAGCAGAACCCGTGGGCGCATCGCAAGCGCACGGGCAATAGCTACACGCTGCTGCTGCCCGCCGGAAAGCTGGACCGGATAGTGGTCCTTCTTGTCCGCGAGCCCCACCATCTGCAGCAGGTCCAGCGCACGCGCTTCGGCTTCCGCGCGCGCCATTCCCAATACCCGCACCGGCGCTTCGACAACATTGCGAAGCACCGTCATATGGGGAAAGAGATTGAAGCTCTGGAAGACCATGCCGACATGATTGCGGATCTGGCGCAGGTGTCTTTCCGATGCCTGGAACCGGCCCTTGCCGCCCTGCTCGTGGTAGGACGTGCCAGCAAGCGTCAGCTTGCCTTCCTGGAACGGTTCCAGTGTCATAAGAATGCGCAGGACCGTCGATTTGCCGGAGCCTGACGGTCCGATGAGCGTGACTTTTTCGCCTTTCGCGACGCAGAAATTGAAGTGGTCGAGCACTGTCAGAATCCCGAAGCGTTTGGTGACATCGGAAAATTCGATGATGGGCGGCGGATCGATATTGTCGGTCATCGCAAGGGTATTCCTGCCTTTGGAAGAGCTTTGTGCAAACGGTGGAGGCCTGCTGAGCAGATCAGGGTCAGCAGAAGGAAGATCAGACCGACAAGCGTCAGCGGCACGAGATATTCGAAGGTGCGTTCGCCGATCATGTTGGCAAGCCCCATCATCTCAAGAACGGTGACCACCGAAAGAACCGGGGTTTCCTTGATCATGGCCACGAGATAGTTGCCCATCGCAGGGACTATTCGCGGAACGGCCTGGGGCAGGATGATATCGCGATAGGCCTGCATGCGTGTCATATTGAGCGCGGTTGCCGCTTCCCATTGCCCGTGATGCACCGCTTCGATGCCGCCGCGATAGACCTCCGACGTGTAGGCCGCGTATTGCAGACCAAGCGCCAGTGCACCGGTCAGAAAGGCGGGGAGCACGATACCGAAATCGGGCAGCACGTAGTAGAGGAAGAACAGCTGCACCAAAAGCGGCGTATCGCGCAGGAACTCAACGACAACGGCGGTCGTCCACGAGATCACCTTGACGCGGCTTCGGCGCAAGAGGGCAAACACCAGGCCGAGCACCAGTGCAATCGCGAACCCAGCGGCTGCAGCCTTCAACGTGACGGTCAAACCAATCAGAATGATTGGCAGGATCGAGGCCGTGTAGGTAACCCAGGTTGTCGTGTCCCATTCGTAACCATACATCACGGCGGTAAGATCCTCACGAATGAGCCGAGCGAGAGAAGACATCGCCGCGCCGCACGAAATGCTCGATCACACGCACGGCTGCCATCAGGACGAGCGACATGGCGAAGTAGCATACGAGCGTGATCGAATAGATGCTTGCGCTGTCGAGCGTGATGTTGCGAATGGATTGGGCCGCGAAGGTGAGATCGGCGATCGAGATCAACGACACCAGCGAGGACAGCTTCAGCGTTTCGATGGCGAGGTTTCCGAAGGCCGGCATCATTTCGACGATGGCTTGTGGCAGCGAAATGCGAAAGAGGGTCTGGGCACGGTTGAAATTCAATGCCCGGGCGGCCTCCAGCTGCTGCACGGAGACCGATGCGAGGGCCCCTCGAACGATTTCGGCCCCATAGCCGCCGACATGGGCGGCCAATACCAGAATGCCGGTGGTGATCGGATCGAAGCTCAGACCGACCAGTGGCAGCGCGTAATAGAACCAGAACAGCTGAACGAACAGCGAGGTCCCACGAAATACCTCCGTGTAACAGAGCGCGACGGCCGACAAAATCGGTCCTCCCTCGACGCGCAAGATGCCGAAAACGAAGGCGAGCACCGCGCCGCAGACGATCGCTGCCAAAGTGATCGTCATCGTCACGGTAGCGCCTTGCCAAAGCATCGGCAGGTAGGCTGTCCAGCTCATCTGGCAATCTCTCCGAATGAAAGCGGGTAGCGCCCGGTCCGGGACCGGGCGCTTTTTGTTACTTCCCGGAGCAGAGATCGGCGACTTTCTTCTCCGCTGCTGCCGCAATGCTCTGTTCCGACAGGCCATACTTCATCAGGGTCTTCTTGTAGCCATCCGTCTTTCGGAACGCGATGAGCGCAGTGTTGAACGCGTCGCGCAATTCCTTGTCTTCCGGGCGGAAGGCAAAGCCGCCATAGTTGCGGACGGGTGCGCCCTTGACGATCGGGTCCTTGAACGGCGCAACCTGCTCGACATTGGCCTGTCCCTTGGCGAGTTCGGAAACGGTCAACTCGGTCGCCGCATAGGCATCGACCCGGCTCTGCACGGTGGGGATCGCATCGGCATTCGCCGGAATGAAGACGATCTGTTCGTCCTTGACGCCGACGGCGCGCAGGAAGTCGACATTGTTTGCACCGGAAACCACGGCAACTTTCAAGGATGGGTCTTTTGCAATGTCGCCATAGGTCGTCAGGCGCTTCGGATTGCCCTTCTTGACCAGCAGTCCCTCACCGTAGGACGAGTTGGGCTCGGTAAAGGCGACCTGCTTGCAGCGCTCGGGGGATATGTTCTGCTCTGCGGCGGCAAAATCGAAGCGACGAGCCTTGAGACCTGGAATGAGCGTGCCGAAGGGCGTTACGGTCCAGTTGACCTCCTCAATGCCCATGGACTTTAAAACGGCATTGGCGACGTCGGGGCCGATACCGGCAGAAGTGCCGTCCGGCTGCATATACGAGTAGGGTACCTCGTTGGCCGTCGCGGCACGGATAAATCCCTGTTTTTTGGCTTCTTCGACGGTCAGTGCGGTCGCCGACGTGACGCCGATGCAGAGCGCAAGGGCGGAAAGGCAAATGGTTTTCGAGATGCGCATTCGAATTCTCCTCTGGTTAAGGTTCTTCTGGTCCGTTTTCGGATCTCAGATGGTTGCGTTTATTTGATCTTCTCCGTGATCGTCGCGATGACGGAAAGGCAGTCGCCGGCCTTGATGAGGCCGGGCACGTGGCGAGCCGCCAGAACGCCATTGATGGCAGCGCGGCAGTGGATCGGCGCAACACCGGTCTTTCCAACCGGGTAGATGCTGGCGATGATATCGCCGGTAATGATCGGATCGCCGAGATCGTGCGCGAACGCTACCAGTCCGTCATCTTCAGCGAATGTGAAGCAATCGCTTGACGGCATATCGAGCCAGCGGGTCGGCTGGGTACATGGCGCACCCTCCAGGATACCGACGTGGCGCAGGAGGTTGAGACTGCCCTTTCGTGCGATCTCGATCGTTCTTGCGCTGGCAGTGCCCGCACCGCCGAGCTCGGTGGTGACGAAGACCTTGCCCAGTTCCTCGACCGTCGTATCCAGCATGCCGACCGCATCGATCTCCAGCATCTTCATCGAGTAGGGCGCAGCGAAAGCCGCAACGGCATCAAAACAACGCGCCTCCTGATCCTTGTCAGGCAGCTCGTGTGCTGCTGCATAGGGAAGAAAGTCGAGCGTCTTGCCGCCCGAATGGAAGTCGAGCACGATGTCGGCGAGCGGTACCAGATTGCGTGTGACATAGTCCGCGATCTTTTCCGTCACCGTTCCATCCGGGCGACCCGGAAAACTACGGTTCAGATTTCCGCGATCGATCGGCGACGTGCGGGTTCCGGCGCGAAATGCGGGATAATTGAGCGCCGGCACGATGATGATGCGCCCACTCACCTGCGAGGGATCCAGCGTCCGTGCCAGTTCAAAGAGGGCCGCCGGACCTTCATACTCGTCGCCATGATTGGCACCGGTGAGGAGGGCGGTCGGGCCTTCGCCGTTGGAGATGACACAGACCGGGATCATAACCGAACCCCAGGCGCTGTCGTCACGGCTGTGAGGCAGTCGCAGATGCCCGTGCTGCACGCCCTTCCCGTCGAAATCGACGGTCGGCGTTATCGGCGAGGGGCGGGGCGCACTCGTCAGCATGGCCTCAGCCTTTCACGAACAGCTGGCGCGGCACATTCGACAAGCATTCGACGCCCGTTTCGGTAATCGCGATGCTTTCGGTGATTTCCAGCCCCATGTCTTCGAGCCAGAGACCGGTCATAAAATGGAATGTCATGCCGGGCTTCAACTCCGTGCGGTCGCCTGGGCGCAGGCTCATGGTGCGTTCACCCCAGTCCGGCGGATAGGACAGGCCGATCGGATAGCCAGTCCGGTTGTCCTTGATGATCCCGTATTTTTTCAACACGGCGAAGAAGGCGTTGGCGATGTCCTCGCACGTATTGCCGGGCCTTGCCGCGGCAAGGCCTGCCTCCATGCCTTCGAGTGTCGCCTTTTCAGCGTCGAGAAAGGCCTGCGTCGGCTTGCCCAGGAATACGGTCCGCGACAGTGGGCAATGATAACGCTTATAGGCGCCGGCGATTTCGAAGAACGTCCCTTCGCCCGAACGCATCGGCTTGTCATCCCAGGTCAGGTGCGGCGCGGAAGCGTCTGCGCCCGACGGCAGGAGCGGCACGATCGCCGGATAATCGCCGCCGAATTCCGGCGTACCGCGAATGCCTGCATCATAGATCTCGGCGACGAGATCGCATTTGCGCATGCCGGGTTCGACAACTTCGACAATGCGCTTGTGCATCAGTTCGACGATCGTACCTGCCTTGCGCATATAGTCGAGTTCGGTCGTGCTCTTGACCGCGCGCTGCCAGTTGACGAGGCCAGCAGCATCCTTGAAACGGGCATTTGGGAGATGCTTTTGCAGAGAGGCGAAGGCTGCTGCCGAGAAATAATAATTGTCCATCTCGACGCCTGTCGCGAGGCTGGACCATGCGCGCTCCCCGATGATCTGCGCCAGAAGATCCATCGGGTGGCGTTCGCTCGACTGGACGTAGTGATCCGGGTAGCCGATGATATTGTCATGGTCCAGATAAGCGGTGCGCTTGGCGCCGTTGCAATCCTGCTTGCGGCCATACCAGATCGGCTCGCCGCTCGGCGGTACCAGCACGCATTGATGCACATAGAAGGACCAGCCGTCATAGCCGGTGAGCCAGTGCATGTTGGATGGATCGGTGACGATCAGGAGATCGACGCCCGCCTTTTCCATCGCGTGACGGGTTTTGGAAAGGCGAGCGGCATATTCCTCGCGGGTAAAGTTCAGCGTCACACTCACGCTGCATCTCCCATTTTGATGTCGTTTTCGATCGTCTGGCCGCGTCCGGCATCTGTCGCGCGGGCAAGCGCCAGATTGGCGATGGCTGTGTCCTGCACGCCGGTACCTGTCAGGTCGGCAAAGGTTATTTCGTCCGCACTCGACCGGCCCATTGCCTTGCCGACGATGACGGATCCGAGCTCCGCAAACTGCTGGTCCGGCATCACTGCGCCAGCCTCGATGGCATAGTGTAACTCGCCGAGAATGCGGGTCTGCGATATTCGATCCGGGACGTAGGTCGCGCGAGCAAAGACGGCCGGATCGATCTCGTTCTTGTGGTCTGCGTCCGATCCCATCGCGGTCAGATGCTGACCGGGTTCGAGCCATTCCGCCATCAGGATCGGCCTTTCAGCCGGCGTCGTTGTGACGACGATATCTGCTCCGCGCACGGCCTCGCGCGGATCGGCAATCGCGGCGGTCTCTATTCCGTGGCTGCGCGCGAAATCGACAGCAAGCGTCTGCGCCTTTGCGTGGTCGCGTGCCCAGATGCGCGCCGATTTGATCGGGCGCACAAGCAAGAGAGCCGCGAGTTGCAGCTGTGCCTGAATACCTGCGCCCAGGATCGTCGCGACGCAGGCGTCTTCACGCGACAGATGTCGTGCCGCGACGGCACCCGCCGCTGCGGTGCGCACGTCCGTGAGATAGCCGTTGTCAAGAAGAAGGGCTTCCACCAATCCGGTCTTCGCGCTGAGCAAGATCATCAACCCGTTCAGGCTTGGCAGACCGATCTTGGGGTTGTCGAAAAACCCGGGGCTGACCTTGATGGCGAAGCCGTCAAGGCCTGGCACATGAGCTGTCTTGACGTCCACTTCACCCCGAAATTCCGGGATGTCGAGGCGCAGGATCGGCGGCATCGCAACGGCTTTGGTGGCGAGCGCCGCAAACGCCTGTTCGATGCAATCGACGGCGGAGACGTCGAGCTTGACGATGGCGCGAAGGTCCTTTTCCATCAAAATAGTGATGCGGCTCATAAGGTGGTCCCCTCGACGATTTTCTGGTGCATCTTCGGGTCGATGTTGCCGCCTGAGACGATGACGGCGGTGGGACCGGACAGCTCGGCCTTGTCTGCGAGGATAGCGGCAATGCCGACCGCGCCGGCGCCCTCGACGGTTACGCTCTCGTTGCGCGCCGCATGGCGGATGCCTTCGGCGATCTCGTCCTCGCTGAGAAGGATGATGTCGTCGAGAAGATCGCGGCAGAGCGCAAAGGTGACATGGTTTTGGAGACCGATGCCACCCCCAAGCGAATCCGCCAGCGTTTCCTCTTCGCGGATTGCGATGGGCTTGCCGACGGCAATCGCTGCATGCATGGCGGCCCCGCGCTTCATCGATATGCCGATGACACGGGTCTGTGGTTTCAAGGCCTTAACGGCAACGGCAATGCCACCGGCCAGACCCCCGCCGGAAAGGGGAACAAGCACGGTCGCAAGTTCAGGCAGGCTTTTCACAATCTCGAGGCCGATCGTGCCTTGACCGGCAACGACGTCCGCATGGTCGAAAGGCGGGATCGGCGTGAGGCCGCGGCTCCTGGTCAGGCGATCGACTTCCTCCTGTGCATCGTCTTGCGACAGGCCGACAATGCGGATTTCGGCTCCGAGCAAGCGGATCGCTTCGACCTTGTTGGCCGGAACGAGCGATGACATGCAGATGATGGCGGGAACGCCAAGCTCGCGTGCGGCGTAAGCCACGGCGCGACCATGATTGCCTGTCGAGGCGGTGACGAGACCGCGCTTGCGTGCCGCATCATCCAGCAACAGGATAGCGTTCATAGCGCCGCGCAGCTTGAAGGCGCCGATGGGCTGGCATGTTTCGAGCTTCAGGTGGACGGACTGGCCGGTCTGTTCGGAGAGCGTGCTCGAGCGAACGAGCGGCGTGCGCGCCACCCTGCCGACAATGCGGGCCGCAGCCTGCTCAATGTCCGCCAGCATGACTGGCTGGACGGTTTCTTCGGTCAATCCGGACTGGACGTCGCTCTTCATGATTGTCATGTTGTGAGCGAAGTAAAATCATGTCAATTATTATATTGTAATGATTCAATGATTGTTCGCGAGGTCGCTCTAGCCGATCGAGCCGACATCATAGACCGGCGGCAGTTGCTCAAAGGCCTGCCGCACGGTCGTCAGCGCCTTGGCCAGGCTTGCATGGTTCAGGCGCCCGCCCAAACAGATACGAATGCCGCCACCATGACCCGGTCCGGCAATGAAGGGTTCGGACGGCGTGACGGCGACTTTCTGGTTGGTGAGCGAACGGACCAGACCTTCCTCGGACCAGTGCGGCGGGACCTTGAGCCAGGCGCAGAGCGAGAGCGGATGACTGGAGGCGATATGGTCCCCGAGGATTTCCGTCGCGATGTTTTGGCGTGCCTTTGCTTCGTCACGCTGGATTTCGAGCAGGCGCTGCGCCGTGCCGTTCTCGACCCATCGTGTTGCGATCTCGCCGGTCAGATAGGTGCCGCTCCAGCTCGATACGCGCAGGATTGAGGCGGCGCGAATGGAATAGGCGGGTGGAACAACGAGATAGCCAACGCGCAACCCCGTCAGCACCACCTTGGTGAAGCTCGTGACGAAGAAACCGAGATCAGGCAGCATTTCCGTGATCGAAGGCAGATCCTCTTCGATCAGTGGTCGATAGACCTCATCTTCGATGACGAACACGCCATGACGTGCCGCAATCGCGGCTATCTGACGCCTGCGTTCTGCACCCGCGACGTGACCTGTCGGATTATTGAGGGTTGGAATGAGCACCAATGCCCGGACACCGCCTGCTGCGCACGCGGCTTCCAGTGCATCGGGCAAAATGCCCTCATTGTCGGTAGGTAGGCCCTTGAGGCTGAAGCCAAGTATATTGGAAAGCCCGATGATGCCGTGATCGGTGAGATTTTCGCTTAAGACGACATCGCCGGAGCGGACAATGCAGCTCAGGGCGAGAAAAATGCCGTGGGCGGCGCCGTTGGTGAGGAGAACGCGTTCTACCCCGGCCGCGACGCCGAGCGTGCGTAACCAGATGCGCGCCGTCTCCCGATGACGATCAAGGCCGGCGATCGGGCGGCATGGACGCATGAAGCTTGCATTGTCGCCTTCGGAAAGCTCACGAAGGATCTCGCGAGATGCGGCCTCATGCGCATCGAGATAGACGCCGCGAATAATCGAAAGATCGTGGACTTCGTTGGCACTATGGTCAAGCATCATGCGGCCGGCGCGGTCGGTCACGCGTGTCTTGACGAAGGTGCCGCGACCGATCTCGCCGCTTAGATAGCCGAGCCGCTCAGCCTCCTTGTAAGAGAGGCTGACCGTCTGGACCGAAAGGCCGAGTTCGCGCGCCAGATCGCGATGCGTCGGCATGCGATCCATTGGCTTGAGAACGCCCGCATCAATATCGGCGATGATGCGCTCGGTGAGCGCCGCATGTTTCGTCTCACCCCTTTGCTTGGAAAGATGCGGCCGCCATGCCACCGGCTTGGTCGCCGTAATCGGAACAAGGTTGAGGGGATTGGCTTGACGTCGCATGAAATTGGCTCGTTTTGAGGACGGCTATTTCATGACATTATGCACGCTTCGTCTCAAAGATGAAGCATTATGCAGCCTGGGCCTTGATTGCATCCGGAATAATCGCGATCGCCGCGATTTTGCTCGGTGACAAGCCCGGCCGAGCGAGACGTGTCCCGCCCGGCAGTCATGCTGGTATCAAATCGTCTCGCCAGCCTGGATCAAATCGTCCATGACCGATCGCACAGCCGATTCGGCGATGGCGATGATCTCGTCGACCTCTTCCTTCGTCGTGACGAGGGGCGGCGCAAAACCCAGAATATCGCCATGCGGCATGGCACGGGCAATCAGCCCACGATGGCGCGCGGCCTTCGAGATACGTGCACCGACGGAAAGGCCGGGCGCAAAGCGCGTCTTCTTTTCCCGATCCGCCACAAATTCGATGGCGCCCATCAAGCCGACGCCCCGCACTTCACCGACGATGGGAAGCTGAGCGAACTTTTCCTTCAGCTGTGCTTGGAAATAGGTGCCAACCGTGCGCGCATTTCCCGGCAGATCCTCGTTCTCGACGATGTCGAGAACGGCGTTGGCTGCTGCAGCGCCGATCGGGTGGCCGGAATAGGTGTAGCCATGCGAGAAAGCGCCGACGCGGTCGGCACCGTCTTCCATCACCTTGTAGACCTTTTCGCCGACGATGGCGGCCGACAGCGGGAAGTAGGCCGAGGTGAGGCCCTTGGCGACCGTGATCAGATCAGGTTCGATGCCGTAATGCTGCGACCCGAACATCGAGCCGGTGCGTCCGAAACCGGTGATGACTTCGTCGGCGATGAGCAGGATGTCGTATTTCTTGAGGACCTTTTGCACTTCGTCCCAATAGCCCTGCGGCGGTGGAGTGATGCCGCCGGTGCCAAGTACGGGCTCGGCGATAAAGGCGCCGATGGTGTCGGGGTCTTCGCGCAGGATCAGCGCTTCAAGTTCGTCGGCACGTCGCTTGGAGAATTCGAGTTCCGTTTCGCCTGCGTCGGCGCCCCAATAATGATGCGGCGCGCCGGTGTGAAGAATGCCGGCACGCGGCAGGTCCATGTGGTCGTGGTAAAAACTCATGCCGGTCATCGAGCCGGAGACGACGCTGCAACCATGATAACCCCGTTCGCGGGAGATGATCTTCTTCTTGTTCGGCGTGCCGCGCAGGTTGCTGTAGTACCAGACGAGCTTGGCCTGGGTTTCGTTGGCGTCGGAACCCGACATGCCATAGAAAACCTTGCTCATCCTGCCTGGCGCCATTTTCACTAGGCGGTCGGAGAGGATTGCCAGTTCATCCGTCGTGTGGGCGGCATAGGTATGGTAATAGGCAAGGCGATAGGCCTGGCGGGAGATGGCCTCGGCAACCTCGGTGCGGCCATAGCCGACATTGACGCAGTAAAGACCGGCGAAGCCGTCGATCAGCTGGTTCCCCTGGGCATCCTGAATGCGGATGCCTTTGCCGGTTTCGACGATCGTCGGATCGCCCAATTTGCCGCTGGCGAAATCTTTGATCTGGGTAAAGGGATGCAGGACCGATTTGCGGTCCATCTCGGCGATCTGATCGAGGTTGGTGGTCATGGCAGCGGATCCTTTCATGCAGCGAGATTGCCGAAGCAGACATATTTTGCTTCGAGATATTCCAGGAGGCCGTGGCGCGAGCCTTCGCGACCAAGGCCGGATTGCTTCCAGCCACCAAAGGGTATCGAGGCGCCGGTGAATTTCGGCGTGTTGACGGCGATCATGCCGTATTCTAGCCGGTCGGTAAGGCGCATCGCGCGACCAAGATCATTGGTGTAGACGTAGGCTGCCAGCCCCATTTCGGTGGCATTGGCACGGGCGAGCACGTCCTGCTCGTCATTGAACGGCAGTATTGCGGCGACCGGGCCGAAGGTCTCTTCGCGCGCAATCAGCATGTCATCGGTGACATCGGCAAGTACGGTCGGCGTGACGAAATTTCCGCCAAGCGGGCTGTCCTGTCCGCCGCAGACGAGACGTGCGCCGGCGGCGAGTGCCTGTGCAATCTGCTGGCGGCATTTTTCGGCTACCGAAGGGCGAGTCATCGGCCCGATATCGGTGTGGGGTTCGAGGCCGTGGCCGACTTTAAGCTCCAGCGTCGCCTTGGCGAAGGCGTCGACGAACTGATCGTAGTGCCCACGTTGGACGTAAATCCTGTTGGCGGCGAGGCAATCCTGCCCTGACGTGGCAAATTTTGCGCCGATACAGCCCTTTACGGCGTCGGAAAGCTTAGCGTCGTCGAACAGGATGAAAGGTGCATGGCCGCCAAGTTCCAGCGAGGCCTTCTTCACCGTGGCGGCCGACTGCGTGAGCAGGATGCGCCCGACTTCAGTGGAGCCGGTAAAGGAAAATGCGCGCACATCCGTGTGTTCCAGCAGACGGCGTGCAAGCGGTGCAGCTTCGCCGGTGAGAACCTGGAATACGCCGGCGGGCATCCCGGCCTCCTGCGCGAGCTTTGCCAGAGCAAGCGCCGATAGCGGTGTTTCCGGGGCAGGCTTGACGATCATGGTGCAGCCGGCCGCGAGAGCCGCGCCCGCCTTGCGGGTAATCATGGCGGACGGAAAGTTCCACGGCGTGATCGCAACGGTGACGCCAAGCGGCTGCATCTGTACCGAAAGGCGGCTGCCTGGCAGGTGGCTCGGGATCGTTTCGCCATAGGCACGCTCGCCTTCGGCGGCAAACCACTCGAGAAAATTCGCGGCATAGGCAATCTCGCCAAGTGACTCTGCCAGCGGCTTGCCCTGTTCGGCCGTCATGATGACAGCGAGGTCTTGCGCGTTATCGCGCATCAGCTTGCCCCAGAGGCGAAGGATCTGGCCACGTTCGACGGGAAGCTTGTCACGCCAAGCGAGAAAGGCATTCTTCGCGGCGTCGACGGCAGCATCGGCATCTTCAAGCGAGCAGGCCGCCACATCGACGAGGTGTTCGCCGGTCGCCGGATCGACGACGCCAAGCGTCTCTCCGCGCGCAACCCATGTGCCGCTCAGGAACGCACGGCGCTCGATCAGATCGGGTCGTTGCAGGTTTTTCAGCGCAGCGCTGGCGATACCTTTCATGCGGGGCTCCAAATTAGGTTTACAAAGAGACTAGTCATAGGACATGATCGCCTGGCTGCATTGATTTGATTGTTCGTGCAGGAATTGTGCTCAATTTTGGCTCGTGGCGCAGGATTTCTGCATGACTACTCTCGATAGAGCGGACAGGGCGCTGCTTGAGGCTGTTCAAAAGAACAATCGCCTGACGTCAGAAGAGCTGGCGCAAATTGTCAATCTCTCACCGACGGCTTGTCAGCGACGCCTGAAGCGGCTGCGTGAAGAAGGGGTGATCGAGGCAGATGTGTCGATCGTCTCGCCCAAGGCCGGGGGGCGCGGTATCACCATGATCGTACTTGTCTCGCTAGAGCGCGAACGCGCGGACATCGTTGATCGGTTCAAGGCAGCGATCCGCGCCACTCGGGAAGTTATGATCGGTTACTACGTGACGGGCGATGCCGATTTCATTCTAGTTATTACCGCGAAGGACATGGAGGACTACGAAGCCTTCACACGTCGGTTTTTCTATGAGAACCACGATATTAGAGGTTTCAAAACCATGGTGGTAATGGATCGAGTGAAAGCTGGCTTTGCTTTCCCGATCGAGGAGTGATCACTGTGCGCGCACAGCATTGCTCTGCGACAAGATATTTTCCGTGCCGACGATGTAGTTGAGAACCGCCCGCATGTAGCCGCTCGCCGCTCCATTGATCAAGCCGGCGGCGGCGCAACGAGGGCTCGCTAGATGGCTGTTTAGTCGAGTTTTGCGCAACGTCCAGCGCTTATAACCACCCATTGAATTGAAACCACAATCCCGGCTATCCGAGACTGCGGATCGGAAGTTCGGTTGGTTCAAGAGCCACGATCACGCCCATCTCTCGCTAAAATATTCGGCCTGTGCATATTACTGTAGAGGTAGCCCCAAAACTCACCTCTTTGTGCCCGGATCGCTTTCAGAGATATTGTTATGATGCGCCGCCTCCTCATCACCGCCGCCTTTCTCCTCTCCGCGGAAGCCGCATTTGCCGCCGAAGGCGGATGCGGAACAAGGGCGGCCGCAATCATCGCCCAGGCCTATCCGACTGCCGAGAAGACGTCCGAAACGGAGTTCGTCGCCGACGGGGCAACGATCCTCGTGCCTGATGAGGAGAAGGATTCGGGTGACGGGCGACACCCTGTCACCTGCCGGGTATGGCCATCCTATCCGGAGCGATTGCTGGTTGCCGTTCCGCTCATCACGGAAGTGTCGGAAACATTGACGACGGGCGACCTTGAACTTCTCGTGCTGGATGCCTCAACCCTCAAGGTGCAACAGCGCCTGCGTCTTAAAGAACGGATCGTCGACGACGCGATTGCGATCAAGTCGATCACGTTTGATACGGCGCGATATCAGTTGGCACCCGGACAGATCGCGTTTGGCGTACGGCTGGCCAAGGAAGGAGCGTCACGTGTCAATCCCTTTGAAGAGGTAAGCCTGTCGCTCTACGCAGTCGGCAGTGGTCAGCTGAAGCCGGTGCTGGACGGCATCGTCGTGATCCGCAGCAGCGGCGAGTGGGACGGCAATTGTGCCGGAACCTTCGAGCGCACGACGAGAACTCTTGCGATGGGGAAAATTGGCGGCAACGGCTATGCTGACATCATGGTGACGGAGAAAACCTCCTCGAGCACCGCCGCACTCGACAAGAAGGGAGACTGCGGCGAACGGAGCCGCAACGATGAAACCGCACTAACGCGTCTGGCCTATGACGGCAAACGCTATCCGGTCCCTGAGGCATTGAGGCCGTTTTAAACCTTTCAGGGACCATGCCTCATAAGACTCGACAGCAAGCTGGCTTTAAGCGGTTTGTCGTCTACGGATTGCTACATCCTATTTCAACGATTGAAACAGATGCCTCGCTGCCATAGCCGGGCCAGAGCTTTTGTTTATGATCCGTGACCGACCGGGACAAGAAGCTAAAGCGCCGCCCTGGGCCTTGAGGGAGGAGAAACAATGCGCAAGATACTGACATCGATCGGTATTGCCTTGCTGGCGTTCACGAGTGTGGGCGCGACGAGCAGTGCAAGCTTCGCAGGAGAATGGCCAAGGGACAAGCCAATCACCTTGGTGCACGCCTTCGCGGCCGGCAGCGATTACCTGGCGCGCCTTGTCGCCTCGGCGCTGGAAAAAGGCGTCGGGCAGACAGTGATCGTCGAAAACAAACCGGGCGCCGGCGGCGCCATCGGCACCGGTTATGTCGCGCGTCAAAAGCCGGATGGTTATACGCTGGTAACCGCCTATCCGGGACCTGCGGCAAACTTCACCAACACAATGCCGGGCCTGGCCTACAAGCCTGTCCAGGATTTCGAGCACATCATCCAGTTTTCCGTGAGCGACATGGTGCTGGTGGCCCGCAAGGACTTCCCGGCCAACAATCTCAGCGAGTTGATCGCCTATGTGAAAGACCACCCTTCGCAGGTGAGCGCCGGCAATAACGGCATCGGCTCCTATGGTCATATGATCGAGACCGCGATCATGGACATGGCGGGCATCGACATCAAGCTTGTCAGTTACAAGGGCAGTCCGGCGATCGTGACCGACATGCTGTCGGCGAGCCTGGACCTCTCCGTGGACTATCTCGGCGACGCTTATATCAAGCATATCGAGGCCGGCAGCCTCAAGCCGATCGCGGTCATTTCCGGCAAGCGAGCCAAAATCCTGCCGAACACGCCGACGCTTAAGGAAGCGGGGCTAGATCTCGTCGCGGTGCCGTGGGGAGGCATCATGGCCCCGAAGGGCACGCCCCCGGCAGTGGTCAAGAAGATCAACGAAGTGCTGACGGAATATCTGAAGTCGGAAGACGCGATCCGGAAATTCGCAGTGGCGGGGCATATCGCCACGCCGACCACTCCGGAAGAGTTCCACAAGGTCGTCGTCGACGAAGAGGCGCTATGGCGGAATATCATCGCCAAATACAAGATCCGGAGCGAATAGGGCCGCGCTCTCGCAGAGTGGGCAAGACCTGAGCCACGCTTCCGGCTGGCTACCGGTTCAAGCCCGCTTTCGGCCGCCCTGGATTGCGCTGGCAGTTTACTCAAGCGGACGGGCGGAGAGCAAAACCCGTGGGCCAGTGACTGGCCCTTTGCCGCCTAGGAAAACAGCGTCATCTACGGCGACACCATCGCGGCGCTTTCCCAATGGGGCCTGATTGTGCCTTGCTGCGGCGCATTGGCCGCATGCCCTCGCGCTCTACCCTATGTAACATCTGGAATTGCAATGGATGCACTCGCGGAATTGACTGCCAAGGCCGAAATCCTGTCCCTTGTCACCGGATACTGGAACGAGGTCGATACCAATTGGGGTGAGTGTGCCCACATGATGTTTGCCGAGGACGGCGTCTTCGGGGCAGGCCCATCCGCCTTCCTCGGCCGCGAACAGATCAAGGCCTTCTACGATTGGCGTCGCAGCCGCGGCGATCGGGTCGCCCGTCATCTCATCAACAATCCGATAATTTCGATGGAGAGCCCGGACCTGGCAACGATCAAATACATCATGACCATCTATGCGGTGGATGGCCTGCCCGTCCTGCCGATCGGCGCGCCGAACAGCATTTCGGAGGTTATCGAAGTCGTCGTGCGCGATGGGGCAGGCGGCTGGAAGATCCAGTCGAAGGCCTTCAACCACCTGTTCAAGGGGGAGGAGCCGACGACAACGATGCCGGCGCATCTGCGCGAGACCCTGTTGCCGGAGACCACTCGACAGGATCAAAGCTAGTGTCAGTGCTATACCGATCGAGATGCCGTTGAGGAGGAAGACAGCATGACAATCGAGACGAGAAGGCCCAATCAGCACTCGCTCAGCCGCCGGAATATTACTTTCGCATCTATTTTCGTATGTTTCAGCGTGGCGACCGGCATTTATGCCTATCGCACATTGAAGATCGGCACCGCGGCCGAGATGGGATCAGGGTTCTTCCCTGTCATGCTGTCGATCGTGCTGGCATTGCTTGCCTTGGGCGTTGCCTTTACGCCGCTGTCGGCGAATGCCGCTCCGCTTCGGTTCGCCTCTATCAAATCCTCGGTTCTGGTGATGGGCTCCCCTCTTATCTTCGCAGCGACGGTTCAGACGCTCGGACTGGTCCTGGCGGTTGCTCTGACGATCTTCTTTTCCAGCCTTGCCAGCCGTTTCGCCACCTTGCGGCAGTCTCTGCTGTTATCTGCCGGTTTCACCGTCTTCTGCGTTGCGGTGTTCCATTTTCTCCTGAACCTGCCAATTCCCCTCTGGGGCGACCTGATCACGGGCTAGAAAACGCCATGGATATCTTTGCCAATCTCGCGCTCGGTTTCGGGGCGGTTCTTGAACCTTCCAACCTGATGTTCTGCTTCATCGGCTGCCTGCTCGGCACCGCCGTCGGAGTATTGCCGGGCATCGGACCGCTCGGAACGATCGCCATCCTGCTGCCGGTGACCTTCGGTTTCGAGCCGGAAGCCTCGATGATCATGTTGGCGGGCATCTATTACGGCGCCCAATATGGCGGCTCCACCACCGCGATCCTGATCAACCTGCCTGGCGAAGCGGCCTCCGCGGTCACCGCTATCGACGGTTATCAGATGGCGCGTCAGGGCAGGGCGGGAGCAGCGCTCGCGATTGCCGCGCTCGGCTCCTTTTTTGCCGGCTGTGTCGCAACGCTCGTCATCGCGCTGTTCGCCGTTCCGCTGACGTCACTTGCCCTCAGTTTCGGCCCGTCGGATTATTTTGCTCTGATGGTGCTGGGCATCGTGGCGTCGATCGCGTTGGCGCATGGTTCTGTCTTGAAGGGCCTTGTGATGATCGTGCTGGGTATCTTGCTCGGATGCGTGGGAACGGATGTCTATACCGGCAGCATGCGCCTGACGCTTGGTACACTGGATCTCGCGGACGGCATCCCGATCATCGCCTTCGGCTCTGGGGTCTATGCGATTGCAGAGATCCTTCGCGGTCTTGAGGACGAGAAGGAGCAGGAGCGGGATGTCCTGACCCCGCCTGTGACCGGCCTCATGCCGACTTGGGTGGATATCAAGGAATCGGCCGGGCCGATCGTGCGCGGCACAGGGCTTGGTTCCATCCTCGGCATCCTGCCGGGCGGCGGGGCGATGCTGTCGTCGTTCACATCCTATGCACTGGAAAAGAAGATTTCTCGCCATCCGGAACGCTTTGGTCATGGGGCGATCGCCGGCGTTGCCGGCCCGGAATCGGCCAACAATGCTGGCGCTCAGAGCTCCTTCATCCCCATGCTGACGCTCGGTATCCCCTCGAACGCGATCATGGCGCTGATGATCGGCGCGTTGATGCTGCAAGGAGTGGCGCCAGGCCCCAATCTCGTCAACGAGAAGCCGGTTCTGTTCTGGGGCGTGATCGTCTCGATGTGGATCGGCAATCTGATGCTGGTCATCCTCAACCTGCCGCTTGTCGGGCTGTGGGTAAAGCTGCTGTCGGTGCGCAACCACTATCTGTTCCCGGCAATCATCGGCTTCTCGGCGATTGGCGTCTACAGCGTCGGCAACAATCCGTTCGATCTGGTCGTGATGGCGGTTTTCGGGGTGGTCGGCTACGGTCTTACCAAACTTGATTGCGAGCCTGCGCCGCTGCTGCTCGGCTTTGTTCTCGGGCCGATGCTGGAAGAATATCTGCGGCGTGCAATGCTGCTGGCGGACGGGAATCCGCTGGTGTTTTTCCAACGGCCGCTCACCGCCGGGCTGTTGCTTGTCGCGGCACTGACACTCTTTGCGGTGCTGTTTCCCGCGATCCGCAACCGCCGCAAGGTCGTTTTTGCGGAAGAGGATTGAGAGCTCCTCCATTCGTTGCCGGCCGGATTTTATCATGTGGTGTCGCCGCGAGTTTGTTTCATGCCATGAAATCACCGAGCGGCGGAGGTGAACCCCTCCGCCGTCGGACGTTCTAAATCATCGGATTGGATCAGGCATTCCGGCGTCGGCGGCGCCCATCATCCACTCCGACGGCTACAGGTGAAACTTGCAAGACGCACTGAGTCTCGATTTCTACCGGCTTTACCCATGAGCGCTGCCAAGGTCGGGCGCTATAATCCGCTGCTTGCGTTGAAGGACCTGCATTATCGCCGCTTTGCCATCGGCAGCATCGTCTCCGTCCTTGGCATGTGGATGCAGAAGATCGGCGTTGCCTGGCTCGCCTGGGAGCTCAGCAAATCACCGTTCTGGCTGGGGTTGATTGCCGCCGCCGACATGCTGCCGTCGATTTTTCTCAGCAGTTTCGCCGGTTCGCTCGCCGATGCGCATGACAAGATCAAGGTACTGCGGGCCGCACAATCAGTCGCCATCGTGCAGTCGATGGCGCTTGCAGCTTTGTCCTGGGCGGATCTGGCAAGTGTCGAAGTCTTATTCGGCCTCACCCTGATCCTCGGCATATCCAGCAGCCTGGAGCAGCCGGCGCGGCTTTCGTTGATCCGGGAAATCGTGCCGCCTGATTATCTGCATGCCGCCGTTGCCGTGAATGCGCTGAGTTTCAATCTTGCCCGGTTCGTTGGTCCGATCATCGCCGGCGTACTGATCAGCGAAGTCAACGTGGGCGTCACCTTTGCAGCCAGCGCCCTAGCGATCGCATTATTCTCCTATGCGCTGGCGGTAATCCGGGTCCAGAAGGGGATCGATGGTCCTTCCGGGGCCCCTCAGGCTTCGGGTACGGCGGACGGTTTCCGGTATGTAATGAGCCAAAAAAGCTTGCTGGCAACACTCGGCCTGCTCGGCGCCTCCGGTATCAGCGTCAACGGGATCTTGCAGATGCTGCCGGCGGTCTCCGAAACGCTTTTTGCCAAAGGCATAGACGGTTTCGTCTCGCTGATGGCCGCTTCGGCCCTTGGTTCGGTGGTCTCCGGTATCGTAACCCTGTCGCGGCCGCCCAGTGTGCGCGGCGCGATCCCCATATCCATTGCCGTGCTCTGCGCCACGGGTTCTCTCGGGGCGCTGGCATTGACGCCGAGCTTTCACCTCGCGCTCGTGGCGATCTTCTGCATGTCGATGGCCAATATGTATGTGGGGATTGCCGGGCAGGCGCTGCTTCAACTGGAAAGCGAACCCGGCAAGCTGGGGCGGGTGATGGGGATCTACAGCATGATCATCCGCGGCGGACCGGCGATCGGCAGCTTTCTGATCGGCACCGCCGCCACATTCGTGGGCATGGTCATCCCGATTGTTGCCGTGGCGGTGTTTGCGGCCTGCTACGGCGGCCTCATCGCGCTCGCCTTTCGCCCTCGTCGATCCTGACTGTTCTCATTTCATTGACTGAAATGGAAAAAGACGTCTCTGGCGTTGCCGGTGGGTCGGGACTAGGCTTCATCCGTGCATGGGTTGGGAGACCGATGCGAATGAATTCTGGGAGGAGTTCTGAATGCTGGAAAGCGAGCTCAAGGAGAGACCGGCCAAATCTCCGCAGCTGCCGAAATATAACGATCTTCATTGTAGGGCGAATTCATTGCGGGGCAGTATCGACGAACACAAGGCGTCTTATGCGCCTGTCGAATCCGCGCGCCGGGTTCTCCTGCTTCTGCAGGCGCTCAATGCGCAACGCATCGCAACCATTGGCTCGCTGCATCAGGTAACGGGCCTTTCCAAGTCGACGATCGTCAGGATGCTCGAAACCCTGATCAGCGAAGGTTACGTCGTGCGCGACAATTTCGTCGGGGGTTATAGCGTCACTTCCAAGGTCGTCTCGCTTGCCTCCGGTTTCAGCGGCGCGCCATTGCTGATCGAGGCTGCGCGGTCGCGGTCGGTGGCGCTGACCAACAAGATCAAGTGGCCGGTGAGCCTCGGGACTTTGCGCGATTCCCATATTTTCGTCAGTTTCACGACGGCCCCGATCAGTCCCTGGGCCTACCCGTTTCCCGTTCTGCACCGATTCCTCGACCTGGAACTCACGGCTATGGGGCAGTGTTACCTGGCCTTTTGCGACGACCAGGAGAGGGCGCTGCTTCTCAGCGCGCTGACCCAGCAGCGCCGCGGCCAGGGTCGGCCGTTCGATGCCGCGCGCGTGCTGCGGGATCTCCGGACAACCCGCAAACGCGGCTATGCGCGGGTCGGCGGGCCGCGGCGGGCCTTCGATTTCGTCGCTGTTCCGATCCTTGACGGGCAGCGGTGCTCGGCCTGCATGGGGGTCGGCTTCTACCGGACGGCGGTTCCGCCGGATCGCATCCTGGAAACCGTGGTCCAGCCAATGATCGAGGCCGCCTCCGCCATCCAGGTCGATATGCGCAGCCTGAACAATACCGGCTACTAAGCGACATCACACCGATATCTGCCGACCAATGCTCGTTCAGGGCAGGCGCGGCTATGGCAATTGTGCTTCCAACCCGAGGAGAAACCCATGAAACGTAGGGTCATACTGACGTGTGCCGTGACCGGCGGCAGCGCCTTGTCCAAGAACAGCCAATATGTGCCGATCACACCGGAGCAGATCGCCAACGAGGCCATTGCCGCTGCCAAGGCCGGCGCGGCATCGGTGCATATCCATGTGCGTGATCCGCAGACCGGTGCTCCGTCGATGCAGTTCGAACTTTATGAGGATGTGATGCACCGCCTTCGCCGCTCCGGGGCGGATGTGATCATCAACCTGACCGCCGGTCCGGGCGCCGGTTATGCGCCGACACTGGATGAGACGGCGGTGCCACCTGTCCGTTCGCCCGGTGTTCGCACCGACCATGTCTCGCGTCTGCGTCCCGATATCTGCACGCTGGATGTGGCGACCATGAATTTCGGGGATCGCGCAATCGTCAACACGCCGCCGCATCTGATCGCCATGGCGAAACTCATCCAGGCCGCTGGCGTCAAACCGGAGCTTGAGGTTTTCGACATCGGCCATGTGGGTGTCGCTGTCCGTCTCCTGCAGGAAGGCCATCTCCCGAAACAGCCGTTTTTCCAGTTCTGCCTCGGCATTCCGGGTGGGGCTCCTGCCACGACCGAGGCGATGCTGCTGATGCGCTCGCTCGTTCCGCCGGGTGCTCTCTGGTCGGCATTCGGCATTTCTCGGTTCCAGATGCCAATGGTGGCCCAGTCCGTCATTCTAGGCGGGCATTGCCGCGTCGGACTGGAGGACAATCTGTATTTGGAACACGGCGTTTTGTCGGAAGGCAATATGCCGCTGGTCAAACGGGCAGTCGAGATCATCAGGGCGCTCGGAGCGGAGCCGGCAACGCCGGCCGAAGCCCGCGAAATCCTGTCGCTGGAACAGGCGAGATCGGCAGCCTGATGATGAATGAACTCGATCCGGTTTCCGAAAAGGTCTTCGATCCTGCTGAAGCGGGTTGGAGGAGGCGTCTTTCCAATCCCTTCTGCGAGCTGATCGGGCCATTCTGGCAGAAATATGAGGGCGATCAGTTTTTGCTTGGGCTGCTGTGTACGCCGAATACGCTCAACAATGCCAACGTGATGCATGGAGGCTGCCTGGCGACCTTCTGCGATCAGGCGCTGGGCGGCACGCTTTTCGAGACATTGTCGCGGGCGCAAAGCCCCGATGCACCGCCGGTGCGATCGGTGACCGTTCAGCTCAACGTCCAGTTTCTGGCGGCTGTGCGGCCGTTCGATTTCGTCATCGGCCGCTGCCGCATCACCCGGCAGACACGAACGCTGGTGTTTCTCGACGGTCTTGCGGAGGTGGGCAACGAAGCCGTGGCATCGCTGCAGGCCGTGTTCAAGCTGGTCAAGCCGGCGCCCTGAGCATGTATTTCAGCCGTTGAAACGAACCGACGCCGACCCTCCCCTGCCGCCGCCAAACGCCGCAGAGTGATTAAACAAAGCGGTATCGGGGAGAACAAAATGCCACGGACGGAGTTTACGGCGCGCTTAAAGGCGCGTCAGCAACTGCTTGGCACCTTCGTCAAGACGCCCACCAGCCATGCCTCGGAAATTCTCGGCGGCGCGGGTTTCGACTTCGTCGTCATTGATGAAGAGCATGCGCCGATCGATCGGGTCTCGACCGATCAGATCCTTTTGGGATGCCGCGCGAATGATATCGCCGGCTTGGTGCGGGTGCCGTCCTCGGCTCCGAGCGCCATCCAGTCGGTGCTGGATTGTGGTGCCAGCGGTGTGCTGGTTCCGCATGTGGCTTCCGTCGAAGTCGCCCGCGCGGTGGTGGCCGCCAGCCGGTATCGCGGCGGCATCCGCGGGTTTTCCAATTCGCCAAGGGCCGGCGGTTACGGCACCACCGGCATGTGGGCGCATATCGAGGCGCAGGATCGCGATATCGCGGTTCTGGCAATGATCGAAGACCGCGAGGCGATCGACGTCATCGCGGACATTCTGGCGGTCGAGGGGCTAGATGGGATCTTTATCGGCCGCGGCGACCTGACTGTTTCCCTCCGGGCCAAGTCCGCCGGCGAGCCGCTGGTCATGGATGCAGTCGCCCGCATCATGGCGGCTGCCCGCAATGTCGGCAAACCCGTCTGCGTCATGGTCGGCGCGGTCGATGAGATCGGACCTTTCCGGGCGGACGGGGCGAGTGCGTTCATCGTCTCGTCCGATCAGGCCCTGCTGCGCGCCAGCGCCAACCGGATCCGCGCCGAGTTCAGCGCGGCGGCAAACTGAAACAATACAGGACATCGACATGTACGCAGCAACCGATCCAAGAGCGGCCCTCAACACTGCAGCCGCCCGCGCCAATCCTGTTCCCACGGCCTATAAGGGCGCGGAATATGCCCACTTCTACGATGCTCCTCCGCAGGAAGTGGTGGATGGTAGCCAGACCTATTACGCGCGGGGCCAAAATCTGATCGTCGCACATACGAGAGGCAAGGCGGGGCTGGTGCTTTCGCGGACCAACCAGCTCGATGAATATGTCGTTCTTTTGCCCAATCGAAACACGCCGGTTGAGGTGCGCTGGAATGGTCAGAACATGGCGGTCGATGGATATTGCATCGTGGTCGTGCCGCCGGGCGACAGCGAGGTGCACCTGAAGGGCGATGGCGAGGTGATCCGGCTGATCACCACCCGCGCGGACGATCTCGTCGCCAAATGCTCAAATGCGGGTTCTTATATCGATCCCGATCCGAACGTGCCGCCCTTCCAGGCCTGGCCCGCTCCGGCCGGCGGTCACAAACTGCGCCAATACAGCCTGGATGTTCCCCCTGAACCTGGACGGTTTGGTGTCATCTTCCGCTGCTCGACAATCATGGTGAACTTCCTTCCCGGCAGCGGGCCGCGGGACATCACCAAGATGTCGCCGCACTTCCACGAGGATTTCGAGCAGTATTCGCTCTGCGTCGCCGGTTCCTACATCCACTATTTGCGCTGGCCTTGGATCAGCGATCTCAATATCTGGAGGCCGGACGACGCCGAGTTCTGTGCGGCACCTTCCGTCGCCGTCATCCCGCCGCCGGCCATTCATACTTCCCGATCGATGGACCCGGTGAAGAACGTTCTGGTCGATATTTTCAGCCCGCCACGCGCCGATTTTTCCGCCAAGCCCGGCTGGGTGCTGAATGCCGACGAATATCCCGCACCTGACAACACCACGCGTTGAACCCGACTATCAGCCCTTAGGGAGTGCTCCCAAATGAACGACGCTTCTGCCGCCACCCTCGACCGAAACGCGGAGATCGCTGACCTGCTGGTCGGTGCCGTAGACCTGCATTGCCACAGCGGCCCAGCGGTATTTCCTCGCCTGCTCGACCATTACGAAGCCATGGTGGAAGCATCCGCGGCGGGTTTTTCCGCTCTCGTCTACAAGGACCATTTCTACCCCGGCATGGCGCATGCGAAGCTGCTGGAAACGCTTTATCCGGAGACTGGCGTTCGTCTTTATTCGGGCGTCGCGCTCAACAATGCCAGCGGCGGAATCAATCCGCATGCGGTTGACCACGCCATCAAACTCGGGGGTAAGATCGTCTGGATGCCGACATTCGCGGCTGCAAACCATATCGACAAGAGTGCCAACGAGACGAAGAACTATCCGAAGAGCGTCAATCCGATGCTGCCGCCCATTCCGCTCACGGTGCTGGACGAAAACGGCAAGCTGACGAAGGAAACCAACGAGGTGCTTGATGTCATAGCGGCCGGCGACATCATTCTTTCAAGTGGGCATCTGTCGGTGGATGAGTTGAAAGTGCTTTATCCCGAGGCAAAGCAGCGCGGGGTAAGGAAGATGATGATCAATCATCCCACCTATGTGATCGGCTGCTCGGACGACGATATTGGCGAACTGAGCCGGCTCGGCGTCTATATGGAACATTCCATCTGCATGTTCATCCCTAATGAACGTGGCCCGGCACGGTGGAACGCTCGTGAATTGCGCCGGCTCGTCGATTTGGCCGGCGTGGAGATGACGATATTCGGCTCCGACCTCGGCCTCGTGAAAATGCCGCGTCCGGTCGAAGGGTATCGCGCCATCGTCAAGGACCTGCTCGACCTTGATATGCCCAAGTCCGACATTCGAAAACTCGTAGGTGCCAACGCGGCAAGCCTGCTCTGACCCGATGCGGTCCGTTCGACCGGACCTCATATCACTCATAGCAGATTGATCACGGAAGCCTGCTCAGCTAGCAGGGTTGCCGTTCATCACGGCGATGACCTTCCGATCGAGCCTGTCGTTGACGGGAAGGCTTCGGATGCCCGTCGCACAAGGACTTTTCGACGCGCGGTCGATCCAGACCTGCTGGCCATGGATCCCCATGCCGGTAAGGGAGCCGGTGCCGGTCTCGTACCAGAAGTATCGATAGCTGCCGCCCGGAAAAGCAGGCGCTGCTCGCCCGACGCCCAGATGTCGCGATTGCCGCCCTTCCGGAGTTCATTGACCAGCCGCCTCGGCCGCCGGTTCGGAGCAATTCGCCAAGGCGTGCGGGATCGCGGGCGATCATCGCAAGGCCGCCCAATGATCGGGCATTGTCGACACGGTCTACCGTGTTGAACGCGGAATATACGCCCATCGCTTCCAGATGGTGTCTTCCAGCAGTTCGGCATACCGATGCCCACTGGCGGCCTCGACAACGAGTGCGGCCATGTCGGCATTTGGGGAGCGATAGGCATGGTGGGTTCCGGGATCGTGCCGACGCGCGGCAGCGAACACAGAAGCTCGCGCGGGGTCGGCGTAGGCCCGTCGGGATTCCAGAGCATGGCGCGCCGATAGCGGTGGTTGTCGCCACTCCTGCCAAGATAGGCTTCGCTGAAGTCGACCGCGACGGTCATGGTCAGAAGCTCTCTTATCTCGACTTCGCCATAGGCCGAGCCAAGAGCATCCGGAACATAGGCGGAAATCAGTTCGTCGGGGGAAAGGGAGCCGCGGTCGATGTGGATCCCGGCCAGTAGGCCGGTGACCGATTTGGAGATTGAAAAGATGATATGCGGTCTGTCGGGATCGAGATGATCGGCCTGATGCAGGATCTGTTGCCTCGGGCCCGAAGCCCATCTCGGCGTGGTGGCTACGGACGCAGTCCGCGGAGCCTTGGCCGGCAACAGACGGATTGCTGACCTTGTGGCGAAGCTTGTCGCGACGGGTGAGCTTGACGTGCAGCTGGTAGCGCCAACGCAAGACTCACGACGCGGCGGCGTAGCGGCTGCGGCCGGTCTTTTTCGCCTCATAAAGAGCAAGATCGGCCCGGCGCATCAACGCGTCTGTCGACTTCGCGTCGTGAGGGTACCTGGCCAGACCGATAGAAATTCTGATCTCCAGCATTTGGCCGTCAACGACAATTGGATCGACCATTGCCTTCAGCAGGCTGTCAGCGGCGCTGGCGGGATCGCTTTGTCTTGATGCGTGCTTGAACAGAACGACAAACTCATCTCCACCGACACGCGCAAGCAGATGCCGTTCGTCCAGAACCGAACGGAAGCGTTGCGCCACCGCGTGGAGAAGAGCATCTCCGATCGCATGCCCATGCGTGTCATTAACTTCCTTGAAACGATCGAGATCGATCCACAGTAGCCCAAACTCCTGATTGGACAGCGCCTCTTTTCGCAGCTCAGCATGCAACAACCTTCGATTTGGGAGTCCCGTCAACTCGTCATGGTTCGCGAGGTAGTCCAAGCGATCACGAGCACGTTTATGATCGCCAATGTCGCGAACCTCGACGAGATGTCGCACCGTGCCGCCGGACAGGATCGGTGTTGTGTTGAGCGCTACGTCCACCCGCGCCCCGTTGGCCGTCTTTAGGTGTCCTTCAGTCTCGTAAAGGCGAGGTGCGTGACGATTGGCGCCTGCCGGGAGTTCAAAAAAATCGGCAACGGCACGACCTTCGATACTCGACCCTTCACAGCCCACTAACCGCTCGAATGCCTTGTTTGCCGAGATGACCTCATCATCCTGACAAACAAGGATGCCGATCTTTGCGGCCTCGAGAATGCATCGCATCTGTTGGGCGTCAGCGGTCGCGTCATGAGCACGTCGATCAAACATAACCGTCACCAGGCTGAAGACCACGATCAATGTTGTGACCGCCGCAACGGAGAGCCCGAGGAGAAATTCCGACAGGTTCCCATCCACAACTAGAAGAGACAGGTCTGTCCTGAGAAGGGCGGCACTCATCGCGGTGAAATGCAGTATGCAGATAGCCGCACCGAATAAGGTTCCCCCGGCAAGGCGAGATCCGACCGAAGCACGTCGACGCCCAGCGAATGTCGCCGCGATCACCAGAAAGCTGCCCGCGCACAGCGAAAACGCAACGAGAGGCAAATGCCATTCGAAAGTGCCCGCAAATAGCAAAGCCCTCATGCCGATGAAGTGCATGACGCCAATTGCAGCGCTGAGAAGAAGACCGCCCGCGAGGGTGTTGACAAGGCCAGGCGACAGTAACAGGGGCGTCGCAGTTGCGGCAAAGGCAATTGCAAAAAAGGCCGACATTGCTGTGAGACCTACGTCGTAGCTCACGAACCCAGCAGGTTGAAAACCCAGCATGGCGATGAAGTGCGTCGACCAAATTCCGCCACCCGCCGCGAAGGCAGCCACAAATACCCAAACAATCTTCATACGCCCAGATCGCGCTCTTGCATGGTCGAGGATGGTGAACAGTGCAAAGCCCGAAAAGAGCGCGACAACAATCGCCAGGATAACAAGGGTCGGATTATGATCGGTGCTGATGCAATCGAGTACACGAATGAACATGTGGAACTCCGCTACTGGCTAAAATCGACTTGCTGAGCGGGAGCCATGTCTCACTCGAGATAAGGGCACTCACGATCAGGGATTATGGCTGTGCGGCGCAAACACTGTCGATCCAACGATCGGCGCGGCCCTTAATATTGTTTTAAGTTTATAGAAAGGTTTCTATCCATCTGGACGTAACAGGCTGAAAAAATGGAGACGCTCCTGCTCCCAACAGATCAGTATATTCTGTGGAGAAAGCCGTCCGCTTGCTGGGGTTGAGTTTCGGCGTTGCGTGACGCTTTTCCGTTTGCAGCGACCCAGTTTCACTTTCGTCCAGGGCGCTCCCACAGCTTGATTGATCGACACTGCACGTTGTTGTCCTGCCGCGGGGCAGGGGCGTCGGATTGTGCATAGACTGGGCAGAAAAGCCGGAGTATGGCGGGCGCAGGAGCCTTGTGAGGTGAGAGAAAAAGACCGAAACAGACTTCAATCAAGTCTTGCCTGACCGGAAAATACGGATTCGCAAGACGGGGGTATGGCCGGGTGTGTTTTCCTATCTCGGGGGCCTGATGATCCTGGCGGTGGCGGGGTTCATCGGGGTGTGGCAGGCCCCGGGCGTGGTCAATGACTGGCTGGTGGCGAGCGATCCTGTGGCGGTGCCCGACGCGACGATCACCGATGGGGAATGCCGTGCGCGGCGGGTGGTGTTCGTAGTGTGCTCAGCCCATATTGCCTATGAAATCAAGGGCGAGACCCTGGAACACGATATCGAATTGATGTTCGTGGATTTCAACATCGGCGACTATGAAGTCGACGTGGTGCGTTCGGCATCACAGCCCAACCGAGCGGCGCTGTCGCTGGGGCTGGACATGCTGTGGAACCGCACGCTCGTGGATAGTGCGCTCGTGCTGGGGATCTCGGCAGGGGGGATCGCTCTCTTCGCGGGGGGCGTCAAGAGCGATCGCAGTCGCCGGTTAGCGCGGCGGGAATCGAAGCTGGATCTTCGGGAAGTTAAAGTGGCTCAAATCAGCCCTGTCTTGGGCGGCAAGTATGTTCAGTTCCAATATGGCGTTGACCGCAAGGGCAAGCTGCTACTGGCGCTGTCGCGCTTTGGTGGGAAGGAAGAGCCCTATTGGATCGACGGGCAGCGCGGGATGGCGCTGGCGGCGCTGCCGGAAGGGGCGAGCGTGCCCGTACTGCTCGACGCGGAGCTCAAGCGGCTCGACGCCTCGCCGCCGGAGATTGAGACGATTGCGGCACGGTTGAAACGAATGATGGCCGGGGCTTGAGGAGCCAGTCTTCTGCGTGCGCATCACGTCCGGTTCGAGATGTTGAGCCGATGCCCAAGGGTTTTGACCTCGACCAGGCCCGCTGGGATTACGGGTGAGATGCGTCCTGATTGGCGACGCTCCTGCCCATCGAGACCGACGCGCGAAGAAGCTCGATGAATTCTTCCGCTTTGACACTCATAATTTTCGTCTTTCCATCCGTGTGATGAATCTCGATAATTTCCGACGCAATGCCCTTCTTTGAGCCGATGCTGTGGATCCGAGCAAGGGGTATGCTCCACTCCGCCGGTTTGCCGGTTTTGATCAAGCCCTTCCTCGCGAAATGAACGTCGCTCGATCGGATGGAGAATTCGCCGCCGACCCATTGACCACCATTCCGATGCAGCATCCACGCAGACGCTGGCAGCAGGATCCACCTCCAGAATGGGATTTTGTAGTCGGCCGGCAATGGGGTCAACCATGCCGCGGGGATCGTATATGTCTTTGGTTCGGTCAACGCATCGTCCTCATCCAGGCACTGAGGTTGGCGAATAGCCAATTTAACCAGGGCGGCCAAGTGAAAAGCGAGGGGATCCGGAGGCCCCAGCTCCGGCGCGACTGCCCACCAACCGGGAAGACGGATATCCGCTCGCCTCTGAACGTGAGACGTGCCGGTAGCGCGAGTGGCGAGGGTAGCCCAAAACAGTGCCTTGGTGCAGTGATTACTCGGTGGCTGAGACGAGGCCCACCGCCAAGGAATATAGCGGAACAATCCAGAGCAAGGTGGCAAAAAAACCGGAGAACCAAAACCGCCTTGGTATATCATCGTCCGCCAGTCGCCGCATCCGCCGTGGCGGCGTGCGCGCCTCCGACCTCCTCCATAACAGGCCGGTGAAAAACAACCAGCTTGCAATCCCGCCAATCAATGTCACGGCGCAGAACAACACTATACCGACACCGATCGCCAATGATGCGAGGAGCCCGCTGAATTCGTAGTTCAGGAAAGCGACGACGGCAGCGGCGATCGCCAGTCCGATTGCCAAAAAGGCCCAGTGGCCCCGAGCGGTGACTATCGCTTCTCTGGCTTCAGATGGCACGGCGCGTATCGCAGCCGAAATGTTGGCGTTCAACTCATCCTCCCGATGGCATCACCGTCCGCCGTTTGTGCGGATCAACATTCCAATCTGGATGAGTGGCAAAAGGTTCCGGATGAAGGCCAGGTTTCCGTCGTGGGTCGTATCAACGCCCTATCAAGCGTTTCTACGCAGCCGCAGCCCTGGGCGTTTTGAGGCCGAGAATCCTTACCGCGTTATCATGGAAGATCTTCTGCTTGGTGGTGGCGCTCATCTCGATCTCGTCGAGAAGCTTCAGGCAGACGGCCGGATCCCAGCAGGGATAATCCGTACCGTACATGACGTTGTCGACGCCGAAATAGTCGATCGCGAACTTCTGGCCGGCGGAATGCGGCGAAACCGTATCGGTAAACATCCGGTGCAGGTAATGGCTGACCGGCTTGGCCAGGCCGGCGGTCTTTGAATTCTTGTCCATCCGGCCGGATTGGTATGGCAGCGCGCCGCCCGTATGCGACATGACAATCTTCAAGGCAGGATGGCGGTCCATGATGCCGGAAAGGATAAGCCGCGACGCGGCCGCGCTCACTTCGACCACGCGGCCGAGGCTCAGGTGCAGGGCATCATTATAGCCCTGCATCACATCGGCGAAAACCGCATCGGTCGGATGCAGGAACATCGGCAGGCCGAGTTCCGCAACCCGCTCGTAGAAAGGCTCCAGCCGGATATCGTCGATCATGCCGTCCTTGCCGACACTGCCGGGCAGGTTGACCCCCATCAGGCCAAGCCGGTTGACCGCGTCGTCGAGCACTTCGATCGCAACTCGCGTATCGACCAGGGGAATTGCGGCCGAGGCCCAGACACGGCCGGGATAACGCTTCTGCGCCCAGGCCATTTCCTCGTTCCAGGCAAGAGCTGCGTCGCGGCCTTCCTCGACTGGCAGTTCCGAGAAGTAGATCGACAGCGGGCCGATGGAACAAACCACCGAAATATCGTGGCCGAGACTGTCCATATAGGCGAGCTGGTCGTCGAGATCGAACCACTCCTTCCAGCTCGCCACCGTGCCGCGGCGTCCGTTGGCGCCGTGATAGGTATAGCCGCCACGCGCGTTCACGACAGCCTTCGGGAAACCTTCGCGCTTCAGAAGCGGTTCGAAAATCGAGCGCGGCCACCAATGGAAATGGGAATCGATGATCTTCATCAGACGTGTCCTTAGATGTTTTTCAGCGATTGCTATCGACGCGCCAGGAATCGGTCCTTGTTTCCAGGAAGGACAGAATCTGGGTGAGCAGCACGCCGAGCACCACGACGATGACGATCGACACCATCATCTTGGTGGTCTGCATCAGCTGGCCGTAATAGGTGATCGCGTAACCGAGACCGGCATTGGCGCCGAAGAGTTCGGCAACCACGACACCCGTCAGCGCCCGGCCAACGCCGAGGCGAAGGCCGGCCATCATCACCGGCACGGATCCCGGCAGAGCGACGCGCAGGAAGATATCGAGCGGCCTGGCCCCGAAGGAACGCGCAGCGCGGGCCAGATCACGATCGATATTCTTGATGCCTGACAGCGTGTTGGCATAAATCGGCGTCAGGGCGAAAAGGAAGGCGATCGCAATGATCGTCGGCGTGCCATAGCCGAGCCCGGCGACGAACAGCGGATAGAAGGCGACAGTCGGCGCCGAATATTTGAACCAGATGAACGGTTCCAGCGCCGATTCCACATCCGCAAACCAGCCGGCCAGCATGCCGAGGATAATGCCCACTACGGCAGCAAGGCCAAGCGACCAGACGAAACAATAAAGTGTCGCAGCAACGTTGGTGGCGACCGAACCGTCTTCGAACTGAACCATGAACTCCGCGGCGACCTGGCTCGGCGTCGAGATGAAGAACGGATTGATGAAGCCGGTGTCGACGGCGATCTGCCAGAAAACCACGATGCCGATCATCGACAGGGTGCCGAGCACCAGCGCCTGGCGGCGATAGAAAAGTTCAGCGATCATTTCGACCTCCAGTCGCGGACCCTGTTCTCAACCGATCGGACCATGACGGTCAGCGTGTAGCCGAAAGCGCTGACGATCAGAGCGTAAACAAGCAGGCGGTCGATGCGCATGGCGGAGCCATAAAGATTGAGCTGATAGCCAATGCCTGCCTGCGACACGAAGAGCTCGCCGACGATGACGCCGAGCACGGCGCGGCCGATGGCGAGCCTCAATCCCGTGAGCAGCGCCGGCAGCGAACCGGGTACGAGGACGCGCGTAAAGATATCGAACCTGGTCGCCCCGAACGAACGCGCCATGCGGAGAAACTTCGGGTCCGCCTCGCTCATGCCGGCCATGGTATTGAGAACGATCGGGAAGACAGCGCCCAGGAAAACGACGGCGATCTTCGGCGCCATGTCGATGCCGAGCCAGATCACCATGATCGGCAGCAGCACCAGCGTCGGGGCGATATAGAGCGCCATCAGCGGCGGATCGATCAGGTGACGGGCGATCTTCGACGTGCCGAGCAGCACACCGAGCGGAATGGATACCACGATCGCCAGTGCGAAACCGGCCACGAATTCCGTCAGGCTGATGCGGGCGTGATAGAGGAAATCATCATTCCGGAAGATATCGATTGCTGCGAGGAAAACCTCGGACGGGCGGCTGGTGAAACGGCCATTCACCCAGCCCATGGTCGGGGCGACCTGCCACAGGACCAGAAATGCAAGGACGGCAAGCGTCCCGATTGCCGCCGAGCGCGACGGACGCAGGAAGGAAAGGGACAGCTGCCGGGCCTCCGCCGGTTCGGCGGTCATCTCTGCCGATCTCATGCAACCTCCTGCACCAGCTGCATGCTGGACATGTCTTCGGCCAGATGAGCGCGCAGACGCTTGCGCAATTCGTGAAAGGCGTCGCTGTCGAGGATTGCCTCATTGCGCGGGCGCGGTAGGTCGACCTTGATCACTTCCTTGATATGACCCGGATTGCGACCCATGACGACGATCTTGTCGGCAAGGAATATCGCTTCGTCGATATCGTGAGTGACGAACAAAGCCGTCTTCTTGGCCCGCTCCCAGATGCGCAAAAGTTCGGTGCCCATGATCTCGCGGGTCTGAGCGTCGAGCGCCCCGAACGGCTCATCCATGAGCAGCACTTCGGGGTCGACGGCAAGCGCACGGGCGATATTGACCCGTTGGCGCATACCGCCGGAAAGCTGGTGGGGATGATAGTCCGAGAAACGGCCGAGGCCGACGAGGCGGATCATCTGCATGGCTCGCTCGTTAAGGTCGCCGCCGCTCCAGCGCTGCATTTCGAGCCCGAACTTGACGTTGCCACGGACCGAACGCCAGGGAAGCAGAGAGGCTTCCTGAAACACCACCGCGCGGTCGGGCCCCGGTCCGTCAACCCGCTTGCCGTCGATCTCAATCGACCCACGCGTGAGGCCGACGAGCCCTGCGACCGCCATCAGCAGCGTGCTCTTGCCGCAACCGCTGGAGCCGACAATGGTGACGAATTCGCCCTTTTCGACCGACAGGTCGACACTGTCGACGGCAGAGAACACCTCGTTGCTCTTCGGTTTGCGATAATCGATCCCGAGATCGCGGATTTCAATCTGCGCCACTGCTTTCTCCTCCTGGAGCGGGCCTTCGCCCGCTCTCGTTATATTACCAAACCAAATGGAAGGCTCACTTCGGCTTCCACTCGTTGTAGGTATCGTGGAACGTGCCGATCCAATACTTGTCCACCGGCATAGGCTGCTTATAGGTGCCGTTCATGATGCCGACGTCCCAGAAGGCCTTCATGCCTGCTTCGCTCGCCAGACGGCCGTCTTCGAAGATCTCATCGATGAAGTCGTCATAACCGCGGTTGAGATAGGTCTCCTCCAGGCCGAGCTTGGCGGCCAGGAGCTTGACCGATTCTTCCTTGTGGGCCTTGGACCACCGGACGGCCTTGGCAAAGCCGCGCAGCACGGCCTTGATGGCATTCGGATCGTTCTTGATGAAATCCTCACGCGCATAGAAGCAATGGAACGGGAAATCCGGCGCAATCGACTTCTGCTGCAGGATCAGGTTGAAGCCACGATCGGCCGCCATGAACTTTTCCGGCGTCGCGAAGATATTGACTTCGAGCTGGCCGGCTTCCATCGCAGCAAGACGCGGCACGGAGCCGCCGCCCTGGACGATCTGCACTTCGCTCTTCGGATCGATGCCCTTGGTCTTCAGCGCATAACGCGTCAGGAAGTCGGTCGACGAACCAAAGGTCGAGACACCGAAACGCTTGCCCTTGGCTTCTTCGAGCGTCTTGATCGACGGCACCGAATACCAGTCGAAGACGGCCATGTTGAAGCCGCCATAGAAAATCTTCACGCCCTGGCCGGTTTCGACCCCGACAAGTGCTTCCGAGAACGCGCCAACGCCGATATCCACGGCGCCGGCGACCATGCCGCGCACCAGATCCGTGCCGCCCTTGAAGGCGACGATCTTCACGTTGATACCTTCTTCCTTGAAGAAGCCCTGGGCATCGGCAACATAGATCGGCAACAGGGTCGAGGTATTGAGCGGCAGGCCGATCGTGATGTCCTTCTTCTCGATCGCCTGGGCGCTCGCCGCCTGCCAGGACAGCGCGGCAAGTGCCGCCGCTGTCGCCATAGTTTTCAGAAATTTCAACATTCTCTCCTCCTTGTGATGCCGGCACTCCCTGCGGCATCTGCTTTCGTGAATTCCAGTGTCCCTTCAGGCCGCCTCGCTCCTCGGGAAAGAGGCATCCGTAAACGTCAGCAGCAGGCTGCGGGCCTCCTGAACCGCAGCCGCGCCGGCTTCGGCAAGCGCGGCCTGCAGTCGCTGCAATCGCTGCGCTGTCTTAGCGGGAAGGCTGTCGATCTTGCGGTCGAGCATTACCTGCGCGCCCTCACCGGAAGTCTGCGGCCAAACGGCCTCGCGTGTCTGTCCCTTTGCCGAGACGACAACCCGCGCTGGCCAACCTTCGCCGGCAGGCGTGTCATCGGCCGTGATCGTCACGCGCTTGGCAAAGACCACGACATCCGCATTGAAGGGAAGGGCGCGGTCGACATCCATCAGCCGTGCGGGCTCGAAAGCGGCGATCCCGAGCTGCAGGCCGAGATGGGCGATGGTCGACAAGCGATCTTCGGCAACAAGCGGCCGGCTGACGACGGGGGCCGCGACCAGGGGCAGAAAAACTTCGATACTCTCGATCGTATTGGGATCAACACCCTTCTCCAGCAGATGACGGAAAGCCTGGATCGCGTTGATGCCCTGGCGGGCGGAGACGAATGGCTTCATGCCCATCTGCGCAATCGCCAGCGGATTGACATGGTTAGGCTCCAGGGCAACAGCTGCCGCCGCCTGTCCCTTCATCCAGCTTGGAGAAAGGAGCTCGAGATCCCCCATGATGCCCGCCTTGGCGGCAAGCGCCGCACGAATGCCCTTCAGCGTGGCTTCGCCGATCACCAGCCAGCGCGCCGACGGGATGCCGGAAGGGCGACCATTGCGGCCCGAACTGCCGGCCATGGAAAGCACCAGCGCCTGGGCAATCTGCTCCTCGGCAAGGCCAAGCGCGATCGCCGCACTCGCAGCCGCCACGGCAGGCGCCGCAAACAGACCCGGCCAGGTTTCCGGCAAGGCCGAAACACCGCCGACGGCTTCCGAGAGCGCCACGCCGATGGCATGGCCAGCGGCAACCGCGCTGACATAGGCCCCATAGTCCTGCGCGAAGATCAGCGCCACCGGCACAGCCATGGCACCGGGTGTTGCGCAGGAAGGCACGTGGATCGGGTCCCATTCGGTAAAACGGATAACCGCCGACGCGCCGGCAGCAGAGGAAATAGCGTTGCCCGCGCCGGTCTCGCGATAGAAGGCGAGGAGTGAGGAGCCTTCGGTCGCACCGGCACCGGCCGCCAGACATGCCAGCGCGTCGACGGTATGGAGGTTGACGAGATCGCGGAGTTTCTGATCTCCGCCATCGATCGTCTTAAGAATGGAAACGAGATCGCGTGCGTTCATTGTGCCGCCTCCCGCATCGAATTTTCGTCAAGCCCGACCGGACGCGATGCGACGATCGTCTCGCCATCGAGTGTGAAGGCCGTCGTCAGGATGCCGTAGGGGGCCGGCGCGGCAAGCGGCGTTTGCGCATCGGCTACGACCTTCAGCGGCCGGGTGCCGTGCGGCGCTTCGAGATGCCAGTCGATCAGCTCGGCGCCATCCGGCAGACGGAAAGCCGAAATCGAGCCATTGGCCGGAAAGGCGGGAGAAGTCCGGTCCAGCTCCGCGCTCACAGAGGCAAGGCGCGCGGCGATTTCGGAAACCGCTGAGAAGGTTTCGATCCGGCGAACCCAGACGCCGTTATAGGCAATCGACAGCCGCACCGCGAAAGTGCGGCCGAGTTCTTGCCTGCCGGTGCGGATGAAACGACGATCCTTGGAAAGATCGGCCGCCACGGCAACATAACATTCCTCGGCGCCGGCAAGCCGCACGGCCCGCTCGACCGGACCCGTGAAATCGCCGGCATATCTGCCGTTGATGTCACCCGCCTTGAATGCCGCGCGAGCAATATTGTCGGTGCAACGCACGAGATCGAGCTCGGCGCGATCCGCCTGGCCGCGAACCGCAGTGAAAAGCTCCGTCGCATCGAAGAGTTCGACCGGCAGGACGGACAGGATCTCGTCCACAACGCCACCGGGCATGCGGTCGAGTTCGACCACGCCGAGACGCCTGGCGCCGACCTTGGCGAGCCGCTCGCCGGCGAGCTTGCCCGGGAACGGCGAGTGAGCGACTTCAAAAGTCGGTGCCACGGATTTGACCCACTCGCCGACGCGCTTCGACAGCGCCGTCAGGAAGATCGGGGCGCCCTCACGCAACACCAGCAACAGGCCATCCGACCAGTAGGGCGTGAAGCCGGAGACCCAGGTGACGCCGGCCGAACGCACATGGTTGGTATAGATCAGGACGCCATCCAGCCCGGCGGCGGCGATCGCCTGCTGCAGGCGGCCCTGCCGGGCCTTGACGTCGGTGAGGGAGAGTTCGTCCTCGCGCCACAGGATCAGACCGTGTCTCATGCCGCTATCCTCCGGGCGCCGACCGAGAACAGCTCGCGCGGCGTCGTCGTCAGGATTTCCGGACCGTCGGCGCGAACGATCAGCGAGTCGCCGTGCACGAAATAACCGATCTCGGGATTATAGGTGTTCGGGTGCACGATCATCGACATGCCTTCTTCGATCACCGTGTTCACATCTTCGAGAATATGCGGCTTGGTATCCGGGAAGAGACCAAGGCCGTGGCCGCGCACACGCGTGTATTCGCTGGTCACATAGTCGCCCAAGCCATGGGCGCGAAAAATGTCGTTCTCGGCGCGAGCGATATCGGCGGCCGTAACGCCCGGCCTGACCACCGCAAGGCCGGCTTCCAGCGCTTCATTGTAGATGCCGAACACCTTGCGCTGCGCCTCGTTCGGTTCGCCGATGACCAGCGTACGGCAGATCTGGACGTAGTAGCCGTTGACGCAAGGGGTAAGCTCGGTCGTCACCAGATCGCCGGGCTTCAGGATCTTCCCGAGCGGCGGCGCCATGCCGCGCACTTCCGGACCGCCGACGCCGATGATCATGAAATTGTCGTCGACGCCTTGGTTGCGGAAGAAGGATTCGATCTCGGCGATCAGCTCGTAATCCTTCTTGCCGGCGGCAGCGGCATTGCGGAAGACTGCATAACCTTCGTCCGCCAGACGTGCGGCGCTGCGCACCGCATTCAGCTCGTCGGCGGATTTTACCATCAGCAGGCGATCGACCAGCGCCGTTGCGTCCTCAAAACGCAGGTCGCCACGCCGGGCGGCAAGCCCGTAGGGCAGGTGACGCTTCGGGCCGGCGGCGATGCGGCTGTTGCCGAGCCGGGCGATGGCGCCGGACACCGTTCCGATCAGGTCGTCCGCAACGACGGTCTTCACCTCGGGGCATTCGACCGCAGCGCGTTCGCCCTCCAGCTCGTCATCGAGATAAAGGGTCACGTTGCCGTCGCGGGTGACGACCGCCAGACCCTCGCCTTCCAGAATCCCGAAATCGGCGGCATAACGCAGGTAGTCGTTCTGCCAGGCATTGCCGTAGAGCACGAGGCCGTCGAGCCCAGTTTCCAGCATTGCCTCGATCAACCGTTTCTTGCGGATTTCGCCGATCATCGCCATCTCCTCAGCCGTTCACTGCGATGCGGCGCGGCATCTGTGTCTCGGCATAGCCGTAGTCGCGGACCGCCGCTTCTCTGGAGACCAGACCGTTGGCGATATCCTCGTCCAGATCGGCGCGCGAGCGCCTAGCCGGATCGCCGTAACCGCCGCCGCCAGCGGTGAGGAAGGTAATACGGTCGCCCGGCGTGAACTGCACGTCGGTCGCCTTGTTGACCCGCAGCTGCGTGCCGTCGGCGCGATCGATGATTGCCACGCTGACCTCACCGGTATGCCCGCCATGCAGGCCCCAGGGCGGTGTAACGGTGCGGTCGAAATTGATGTTGCCGCGGCAGACGCGCAGGCAGCGATAGGTGAGCTCGATGCCAAGGCCGCCACGATGTTCGCCGGCGCCACCGGAGTCCGGGCGCAGCGCATGCCGTTCAACGATGAACGGATATTTGATCTCCTGAAGCTCGACCGGCGTGTTGCGCACGTCGCCCTGGCAGACCGAGACGGCCGCGGATTCCCCGTCCTCATGCGGACGGCCGCCCCAGCCGCCGCCAAAGATATTCATCAGCAGGAAGCGCGAGCCGTCGTCGTAGAATCCGAAGAAGGAACAACCACCCATGTCGCCCTTGTGGGCGGCCGGGATCAGTTCCGGCACGGCCGGTGCCAGCGCCTTGAGGATCGTGTCGATGACGGTCGGCAGCGCGATGCTCCACTGGCCGAGCGCGGCGGGCGGACGGGCCGAGAGGATCGTGCCGTCCGGCAGGTCGACGTTGAGAGCGCGGAAGCAGCCTTCGTTGACGTCGAGTTCCGGCGAGGTCAGCGCCTTGAAGGCGACGCGGGCAGCAGCGATGCCCCCAGAACGGCCGGAATTCAAGGGGCCGTTCACCTGCGGATGCATGCCATGGAAATCGACAGTGATGGTCGAGCCCGACACAATCACCTTGACGGCGATACGCAGCGGCGTCGCGAGGTCGCGGCCGTCATTGTCGAGGAAGCTTTCGGCCGAATAGATGCCGTCCGGAATGCGTTCGATCACCTGGCGGGCGGCCTTGTCGGTCTGGTCCCAGATGGTCTCGACGCAGGTTTCTACTACGCCGCGGCCGTAACGGGCGACGAGCTCGGCATAACGCTTGGCGCCGATCTGGCAGGACGCGACCTGGGCTCGAAGGTCGCCGAGGCTGGCGTCCGGATAACGGATATTGTCCTGGATGATCTGGTAGAGCGTGTCGTTGAGTTCGCCCGCCTTGTAGATCTTCAGGGACCGCATCTGCAGGCCTTCGGAGTAGATGTCGGTCGTCGCGTTGGAGCCGAAACCCTGTCGGCCGCCGCCGATATCCACCCAATGGGCGCGGTTGGCCGCAAAGCCGATCAGTTCGCCGTCATGGAAGCAGGGCGCGTAGACGACGACGTTGTTCAGGTGCTGGCCGCAGATATGGCCATGGTTCATGACGAGGACGTCGCCCTCTGCGAAACCCTTCAACCCGTATTTCTTGATCCCGTCCTCGACGGCGATGCCGAGGTCGGCGAGGAAAATCGGCAGGCCGCCCCGGTTCTGCGAGATCATCCGGCCGGTCGTGTCGATCAGGCCGCAGCAATAGTCGCGGACTTCGTAGATCATCATGTTGTAGGCGGACTTGCAAAGCGCCTCGGCCATTTCATCGGCATAGGCGACGATGGCATTGCGGACGACTTCAACGGTGATCGGATCGTTCTTGATCGGGGTCATGTTCTTATTCCTCGCTCTGCTTGGCGAGCGTCACCAGCAGATGGCCTGCCTCGTGGACGACCACTTCGTCGCCGGGATGGATCAGGATGGTGGAATTCGGTTCTTCGATGACGGCTGGGCCGATGAGCCTGAAGCCAGCCGGCAGCGCCGGGCGCCAGTAGATCGCCGTCTTCAGCGGCCTTGCCGGATCGTCGAACACCACGGCACGGCTGCCGACCTCGGATTCCGCTTCCGGCTCCCACGGACGGGACAGCCATTCCTCAGCAATGTTGTCGGTGCGGGCGGCGGTCAGGACCAGGCGCAGGCTGACGATTTCGAGCGCCTCCGTCGGCGCCGATTGGCTGTAGCGGCGGTCGTGCTCGGCATCGAAACGGCGGCGGACCTCGCTGGTGTCGCCGGAGAGCATGCCGGTATTCTCGATCGGGATCGAGATCGCATGTTCCTGGCCGACATAACGCAGGTCGGCGAAGACGCGGTGATCCGCCTCGTTCTCGGCGATGCCGTCACGCTTCATCTGCTCGCGGCCGCTCGCGACGAGTTCGGCATAAACCTTCTCGACGCCGGCCTCGGAAAGTTCGCCGACGCGGCCGATGAAAGTCTGCACGAAATCCTGCCGCCAGGAAGCCATCAGCATGCCGAGGGCCGAGAACGTGCCGGGCAGTTTCGGGATGATCACCAGCGGAATGTAGATTTCGCGGGCGATGGCGATCGCATGCAGCGGGCCGGCGCCGCCGAAGGCGATCATTGCCGTGTCGCGCGGGTCGATACCTTTGTTGATCGAGACCGCACGCACCGACAGCGACATCGAGCTATCGGCGATCTTCGCCACGCCGAGCGCTGCCTCGACCGGATTGAGCTTCAGCGGGTTGCCGACCTTGCTCAGCATCGCCTGTTCGGAGGCCGCCTTGTCGAGCGGCATGCCGCCGTTGAGGAACCGTTGCGGATTGATACGGCCAAGGATCAGGTCGGCGTCGGTGACGACGGGAAGGTCCGCTCCCTTGCCATAGCAGGCAGGGCCCGGATCGGCACCGACGCTCTGGGGACCCACGTGCAGGCCGCCGGCATTGTCGACCCAGGCGATCGAACCGCCGCCGGCACCGACTTCGACGATATTGACGACCGGCAGCTGCATCGGCTGGCCGTCAGCCTCTTCGCCGATCACGTAACCGGTTTCGATAGCAGGCGCTCCATCGGTGATCAGGCTCGACTTGGCGGTCGTGCCGCCCATGTCGAAACCGATGCAGCGCTTGAGGCCGAGCAGTTTGGCGAGACGACCTGCGCCGATCATGCCGGCTACCGGGCCGGATTCCATCATCGAGACCGGCTGTTCCTGTGCTTGGCCGATCGACATGACGCCGCCGTTCGATCGCATGATATGAATCTTGCCGCCGAAGGCGCCGGAACGGAGATAGGTTTCGAGGCGCTTCAGGTAACCTTCGACGCGGGGGCCGACAAAGGCATTGAGCGCAGTCGTAGAGGAACGCTCGTATTCGCGATATTCACGTAAGATTTCGTGCGACAGCGTCACGAAGATATCCGGCAGCGTCTTGCGTAGCATGTCACCGACGCGGCGCTCATGAGCCGGATTGGCCCAGGAATGCAGCAGGCAGATGGCAACGGATTCGACGCCCGCGGCTTCGATCTCGGCGATGACCGCGGCGACGGTCTTTTCGTCGAGCGCTTCCAGAACTTCGCCGGAAGCAAGGATGCGCTCCGGAATTTCGAAGGTCAGACTGCGCGGCACCAGCGGCTGCGGACGCTTGAAGAAAAGGTTGAAAGCCTGGATGCGGTTCGAACGGCCGATCGCATAGACGTCGCGGAAACCACTCGTGGTGATCAGCGCGGTGCGGGCGCCCTTGCGCTCCAGCACTGTGTTGATGGCGATCGTCGAGCCGTGGAGAATTTCATTGAGCTGGTTGGGATCGCAGTTCGCAAGCTCGAGGCTGCGGGCGATGCCCTGGGTCGGATCGGCCGGCACGGTCGACGTCTTCGACGTCACGATCTTGCCGTCGACATAACCGACGAGATCGGTGAACGTGCCGCCAATATCAATTCCGACAATATTCATGCGTCCTCCTGTCCGCATGGAACCATGCGGAATGCTTTAATCTTTGCGGATTGGACCGAAACCTCGGCAGCGGTGACAGGAATACTCGGGCTGACGTTAAAGCATCAGGCTCCCAGTGGGATCGTTCATGTCATTCCTCATCCTCGAACAGCATTTGATCCATTCGAACGCTAACTAGCAACGGGTTTGGGGGCTTTAGGTTTGATAGCCTATAGGCTATAGGTTATCACCATGTTCAATATCACGCTCCGGCGCATGGAAGTCCTGGTTGCAGTGGTCGAGGAGGGCAGCTTTGCGGCCGCCGCCGACCGTTTCGGCATCGCACAGCCATCGGTCAGCGCCCATATCATGGCGATCGAGAAGGAAATCGGCGGGCAGATTTTCGTGCGGCGCCGGGGCCGCAAACCGCTGCTAACCGAGATCGGTCAAAGCGTGCTGCAACATGCGCGCGAGTTCCTGGCCGAGGCCGACGACATGCGCGCGGATGTCGTGAAAATCCGAGGCGAGACCGGTCAGCAGGTGGTTTTATCTTGCCAGCGAAGCCTCGCCAATTTTGTTCTGCGAAAAGATCTGACGGATTTTGCGATAGCGCGGCCGGATATCCAGCTCGTTCTGAGGATCGGCAAACAGGAGGATGTTTTTTCCGAGGTTCGCGATGGCGTGGCCGATGTCGGCTGCTTTCTGGGCAATGAAGACCTCCGAGGCGTCCGGGCTGAAACTATCGGCCGGGAGAAGCTGGTTCTCATTGCCTCGCCGAACCACCCCCTGGCCCACCGCAAGCGCGTCAAGCCGCAGGATGTTGCACGTTATGACTTCGTTGGTCCGCCGCCCTCTTCGCTGTTTGGGCGGGGTGTCTCGAAGCTTCTGGCGAATGCCGGTATCAGCCACGTAAAGGTCGCGGCGCAGGCGACCGAGTACCAGTTCCTGCGCGAGTTCGTTGCTGCTGGTGTGGGCATTGCCTGTTCGCTGGAACGAAGCGTAGCGGCTGATCTCGAGCGCGGTGAGCTGGTTAAGATCGATTTCGCCGGAGTTGAATTGGGTTTCGATGTACGGCAGATAGCCTCAATCCGCCGCCCTTTGTCCAAGCCTGCCAGCGACTTGATGAATTTCCTCCGCTCCAGGCACCAGATTCCAAGTTAATCGGACAGGTTTTGTGAGATCTGCCGGATTGCCAGATCGACATCGCCTTGACGCAATTGCTCTGAGAATTCGCCTCGCGGAGGGCGGAAACATAGGCTTGTTTGGCTTCCATGGAGCAGCGATCCCGCAGTGCGTTCATGTCGTTCAAGATGTTCTGCCGCTTGCAGGAGATCCCCTGACAGGCGCGCTATATCAGTTTCGCAGTTCTAGTATAGCCTGTTTTGCCGTTCTGCGATTGGGAGGAGGCAATGCCGTGTGCTTGCTTCGAGGGGTTGTCCAGATCAGAATTTCTAGCAACAAACCGGGGATCGGAAGAGTACTCGGACGAACCGGCTTCTATGCCTGCGCTCGGCGGCGCGGCAGCTGAACCGCTGAGATTTTTAGATTTCCTGATCCGTGATCCGGTGCGCTCGATTCTGCTGCACAACGCCGGCGTCTCGGTCGTCGTGCCGGACCCCGCGCGGTATGCGGTCCATAAACTCATGGTCGCCGGCCGTCGGCAAAACGATGCTGGTGGCAAAGCGAAATCTGAGAAGGATTTAAGGCAAGCTGCAATACTCTTCGAAGTTCTCCCGAAGACGGGCGGCGGGAATGGTCTGGCTGCGGCTCTTGAAGAGGGATGGGAACGCGGACCAGCTTGGAAGAATGCTGTTGCCGAAGGTGTCGAGGCCATGCCGAAAGAATATTTCGGCGCGGTGAACCGTATGTTCGAGGGCATCAACCGCTGAAAAAAAGCGCCTTCTCAGGGCGAAGACTGGGGCGGCAGGTCCGTCGGTCATGCATTTCGGCGTGACTAACCACTCCCACACTTCTTCGGGAGATGAAAAGAATGACGAAATGATGTCGAGACCCTCAACCGGTTTTGCGCCGAACGCACAACCTGATCGCTCCCCACACGGGCTTTGAATAACGCCTTTCCAAAACGTGCGCAGGGCCCGCCGGCTCCCTCCAGGGGTTGCTTCGCTGCGGCCTCAAGGCCGGATGGCATGCTGTCTGCGCATGGTGTCGGCCGACCCGCGCACCACCTCGGAAATCTGCAGGAGCTGGGTGACCAGGGGCGTCGAATTGCGCCAGATCATTCCGATGGTGCGTGAGGGCCGCGGCGTCTGGAAGCGGGAGATCGAAACCCGCGCCGAGCGTGTTTCCACCGGCACAGCCATTTCCGGGATCAGCGTGATGCCGATACCGGCGCTGACCATCTGCACGAGCGTCGACAGGGAACTGCCCTCCATGACTTCCCGCAGGCGCGTCGTGCCGATTTTGCAGAACGACAGGGCCTGATCGCGAAAACAGTGGCCTTCCTCCAGCAGAAGCAGGCGCATCTCGCGTAGCGCCTCGCGTTCGGGTACCGGCTTGCCTTCGTCCTCCGGTCTCCGGACCAGCACGAACTCCTCGTCGAACAATTTGAGCTCGGTCAGGAACGGTTCCGACACGGGCAGGGCGACGATGGCCAGATCCAGCTCGCCCTGTGCCAGCTCCTGGACCAGCTTTGCCGTCTGCGTCTCGCGCACCTGTATTTCAATCCCGTCGAAAGTCCTGTTCAGGTCGTTGATGATCGCCGGCAGCAGATAGGGCGCGATCGTCGGGATGATACCGATGCGCAATCGCGCCAGGAACGGATCGCGCGACGCACGGGCAAGGTCCGCCAGCTCGTCCACCGCCCGCAGGATGCCGCGAACCCGAAGCGCGAAGGTCTGGCCGAAGGCGGTCAGTTTCACTTCGCGCGCATTCCGCTCGAAGAGATCGCCGCCCACTTCCTGTTCGAGTTCCTTGATCTGCATCGACAAGGCCGGCTGGGAAATCGCGCAGGCATCGGCCGCGCGGCGGAAGCGGCCATCGCGTGCCAGGGCTTCGAAATAGCGGAGTTGTTTGAGAGTAAGGTTCTTCATAACCCTAGCTTATCGTCGCGATCAGTAAATCCAACTTAAATTTATGAGGCGCTTCCGATAAGAAGGGAGACGAGGGAGGGCGCGCGCTTGGCTTGCTCCGGTTAAACAGGTGGGTCTACAGTCGGAAATAGCGCGGCCGCACCCAGGCGGTTCGGGAAAAATTGCCCTCTTTTGCACGGCAGATAATTAAAGTAATCAAGGAGATAGTCATGGATGCGAAATCTAGCGAAAGCGCCGGCAAATGTCCGGTCGCCCATACGCCTCGCGGCAGATCGAACCGCGACTGGTGGCCTAACCAGCTGAACGTCCAGGTCCTTCATGGGCACTCGGTGCGCTCCGACCCCATGGGTGAGGCGTTCAATTATGCCGAAGAGTTCAAGACGCTCGATCTCGAGGGCCTGAAGAAGGACCTTCATGCCCTGATGACCGATAGCCAGGAGTGGTGGCCGGCCGACTTCGGTCACTACGGCGGCCTGTTCATCCGCATGGCCTGGCACAGCGCCGGCACATACCGCATCACCGACGGCCGCGGCGGCGCCGGCCAGGGGCAACAGCGTTTCGCGCCGCTCAACAGCTGGCCGGACAACGTCAACCTCGACAAGGCCCGTCGCCTGCTCTGGCCGATCAAGCAGAAATACGGCAACAAGGTTTCCTGGGCGGATCTGATGATCCTCACCGGCAACGTCGCGCTCGAATCGATGGGCTTCAAGACGTTCGGTTTCGCCGGCGGCCGCGCCGACGTCTGGGAGCCGGAAGAGCTCTACTGGGGTCCGGAAGGAACCTGGCTCGGGGATGAGCGCTACAGCGGTGAACGCCAGCTCGCAGAACCGCTTGGCGCCGTGCAGATGGGCCTCATCTACGTCAACCCGGAAGGCCCGAATGGTACCCCGGATCCGCTGGCATCCGCCCGCGACATCCGCGAGACCTTCGCCCGCATGGCCATGAATGACGAAGAGACCGTGGCGCTGATCGCCGGCGGCCACACGTTCGGCAAGACCCACGGGGCCGGTGATCCTTCGTTTGTCGGTATCGACCCGGAAGGCGGCGAACTCGAAGCCCAGGGGCTCGGCTGGTCGAGCAAGTTCAACACCGGTATCGGTCGCGATGCTATCGGCAGCGGCCTGGAAGTGACCTGGACCCAGACCCCGACCCAGTGGAGCAACTACTTCTTCGAAAACCTGTTCGGCTTCGAATGGGAACTGACCACGAGCCCGGCCGGTGCAAAGCAGTGGGTGGCGAAGAATGCCGACGCCTCCATTCCGGACGCTTTCGACCCGTCGAAGAAGCAGCTTCCGACCATGCTGACCAGCGATCTGGCGCTGCGTTTCGACCCGGCCTACGAGAAGATCTCGCGCCGTTTCCTCGAAAATCCCGACCAGTTCGCGGATGCCTTTGCCCGCGCCTGGTTCAAGCTGACCCATCGCGACATGGGACCGAAGGTTCGTTATCTCGGCCCGGAAGTTCCGGCCGAAGACCTGATCTGGCAGGACGTAATCCCGCCGGTCAATCATGATCTGGTCGATGACCACGATATCGCCGACCTGAAGTCCAGGATCCTGGCATCCGGCCTCACGGTCCAGGAACTGGTTTCGACCGCCTGGGCTTCCGCATCGACCTTCCGCGGTTCCGACAAGCGCGGCGGCGCCAATGGCGCTCGCATCCGGCTTTCGCCGCAGAAGGACTGGGAGGCCAACCAGCCGGCGCAGCTCGCAAAGGTCTTGAGCGTTCTCGAAGGAATCCAAAAGGATTTCTCCGATACCCATACCGGAAGCAAGAAGATCTCGCTGGCTGATCTGATCGTGCTTGCGGGCGCCGCCGGTGTCGAAAAGGCTGCCAAGGCCGGCGGCCAGGATATCGTCGTGCCGTTCACGCCGGGCCGTATGGACGCCTCGCAGGAACAGACGGATGCCGTTTCCTTCGCTCCGCTGGAACCCCGTGCCGATGCCTTCCGCAACTATGTCAACAGCAGCAAGACGCAGTTCATGAAGGCTGAAGAGGCCCTGGTGGACCGCGCTCAGCTGCTGACGCTGACGGCACCGGAAATGACGGTTCTCCTCGGTGGCCTGCGCGTGTTGAAGGCGGGCGAGCCCGAACACGGCGTCTTCACAACCCAACCGGAAACGCTGACGAACGATTTCTTCGTCAACCTGCTCGACATGGGCACCGAATGGTCGCCTGTTGCCGGTAAGGATGGCGTCTACGAAGGCCGTGACCGCAAGACCAAGGCACCCAGGTGGACCGGCACCCGCGTCGACCTGATCTTCGGCTCCCATTCGCAGCTTCGTGCGATCGCGGAAGTCTATGCCCAGTCCGACGCCAAGGCGAAGTTCGTCAAGGACTTCGTCGCGGCCTGGACCAAGGTCATGAACGCCGACCGTTTCGATCTCGTCTGATCGATAAAAATCGCCCGGACGCGGCTCAGCTACGTCCGGGCATCTTTTTCAATGCTGATGCCACGCCGGCCTCAGGTCGGCACGAAAGCCGAGGCGATCGACAGCACGAAGCCAAGGATCGTGGCGCAGACCGACAGCGCTTCGCGGGTCTTTTCGGAGCTGACGCCCCATCCCTCGCTGGTGAGATACCGTGCGATCAGGCCGAGCGAAAGCAGGCCGACGCAGCCGAGGAAGGCGAAGAAATAAATTCCGTACTGCATGTTGGAGATCGTCTTGGTCAGCACCTCGGTGATCCCGACCAATGTCGAGAGGGACAGAAGCAGGCTGCCGACGATCAGGTATTCGGCATGTTGCGATCGGGCGGTCGAGTAGAGCGACAGGACCGTGAACAGGAACGCGACCAGGACGATGGCGATGTAACTGCCGCTGACATGCCCGGTCGCGGAAATCGACATGAAGATCGACGTCAGGATGAACAGCGCTGCCGCCAGGATGATCTTGTATTTCGAGTTGAAGAACTGGCGCATATCATGATCCGCTCTAAACTGGCCGCCTGCGGCGCTGGCAAATGCCGTTTCTCGGACTATGGGAAATTCGGAGTGCGATGAACAGGTTGCCGGCCTGCTATTCGGTAGAAATCCACGCCCGAGTTCAGGCCAGCCGCTTCCGCTGGATGGCGTAGGCGCCGCCGGCGCTCATCACTGCCAGAAGATACCAGGTCACGGCATAAACGAGATGGGTGTTGCGGAAGCGGATCACCGTCAATCCTCCGACGGGAAGGCCGCCCGGAATCGGCGTCGCGTCGGCATCGATGAAATAGGGCGCCACCTTTTCGAGGCCGTTTGTTGCCGCGATCGCGGCCACGTCGCGCGAGTACCAGCGGCCGCCGGCGGGATCGTTGGAGCGCAGGAAAGCGCCCTCCGGCTCGCTGACGCGGATGAGGCCGGTGATCTTCATTGGTCCGGAGAGTTGCCCATCCGGCCGCAAAGCCGGGTCGCGGCGGTTGGCGGGCACGAAGCCGCGATTGACAAGGACGGTGCTCCCGTCCTTCTGTTCCAGAGGCGTCAGAACCCAGAAGCCCGGCCCGAGATCGGTGACCGCCTGAACCAGTGTTTCCGCGTCATGGTGAAAGAACCCGGTGGCTGTGACGCGGCGATATTCGTCGTTTTCGGCGTTGATCGCAGGCCAGGCTGGCGATGAGGGGGCAGGCGCCGGGGTTGCCGTGACCCGGGCGTCGACGCGGGCGATCAGATCGAGTTTCCAGAAGAGCCGCTGCACCTGCCAGGTGCCGAGCCCGAGAAAGACGACGGTCAGCGACAGCATCGCAGCTGCGAAGACGAACCTGGAACGAGCCGGTGCCGCATCCGCTGTTTCTCCCGTTAAAGGATGGTCGAGAGCCACGCGTCTATCCCTTCCCAGCTTGCCCCCGAAGGGTCACGGCATGTTCTTCATCATCTCCGGCGACATCGGCATCATGTTGGTGTTGAGATGATGCATGACCCAGAGCGACCCGGCAAGCGTGATGCCGACCAGAACCAGGGTAAATAGCAGCGCCATCATCGTCCATCCGCCTTCCGATCGTGGGTTCATGTGCAGGAAATAGACCATGTGCACGACGATCTGAATCACGCCCAGGCCCATGACGAGGAAGGCGGTGAACAGCTTGCTGTCGATGGCACCGCTCATCACCAGCCAGAACGGAATGGCCGTCAGGATCACCGACAGGCTGAAGCCGATCAGGTAGCTCCTCAGCGTGCCGTGGCCGGCCTGGTGGCCGTTGCTATGGCCATGATGGGCCTGGGAGGCGCTTTCGTGAGCGGGAGCGTGCGGTGTTTGGCCATGCGAACTCATCCAAGGACTCCCATGAGATAAACGAAGGAGAAGACGCCGATCCAGACGACGTCGAGGAAGTGCCAGAACATCGAAAGGCACATCAGGCGGCGCTTGTTTTCCGGGATCAGGCCGTATTTGCCGACCTGCACCATCAGCGTGATCAGCCAGATGATGCCGAAGGTGACGTGCAGGCCGTGGGTGCCGACCAGCGTGAAGAAGGAGGAAAGGAAAGCCGAACGGGTCGGTCCTGCGCCCTCGTGGATCAGGTGGTTGAACTCGTAAAGCTCGAGGCCGAGGAAGGCCGCGCCGAACACGCCGGTTACACCGAGCCAGAACAGGGTCTCGGTCTTTGCGCCTCTTTCCATCTGCAGCATGGCAAAGCCGTAGGTGATCGACGAGAACAGCAGCATTGCCGTGTTGATGGCGACGAGCGGCAGGTCGAACAGGTCGGCGGGCGAGGGGCCGGCTGCATAATTGCGGCCGAGCACGCCATGGGTGGCAAAGAGCACCGCAAAGATCAGGCAATCACTCATCAGGTAGAGCCAGAAGCCCAGCATCGTGCTGCCTTCCGGATGATGGTCTTCCGTGAGGTAGAATTGCGGCTTTACGGTTTCGTCATTGCCCGAGGGGCCGTTCGATTGAACTTGCGTCTGGCTCATGGTCTCAGGTCCGCTCCGCGAGCAGCTTCGAGCGCGCGTCCTCTGTTGCGGTCACGGTTTCGGCGGCAATGTAGAAATCTCTTGCGTAGTTGAAGGTATGGCCGATCGCCACGGCTAGCATGGCGACGAAGGAGACGATCGCCAGCCACCAGATGTACCAGATCATCGCGAAGGCGAAGACGACGCTGATCGCGCCGAGGATGACGCCGGTGCCGGTATTCTTCGGCATGTGGATCGGCTTGAAGCCGCCGAGCGGGCGTTCATAGCCGCGGCTCTTCATGTCGTACCAGCTGTCATGGTCGTACACGACCGGCGTGAAGGCGAAGTTGTAGTCCGGCGGCGGAGACGAGGTGGACCATTCCAGCGTGCGGCCGTCCCAGGGGTCCCCGGTCGTCTCGCGCAGCTGGTCGCGTTTCAGGAAAGAGACCACCAACTGGATGATGAAGGAGCCGATGCCGCAGGCGATCAGCACCGCACCGAATGCGGCGATCACGAACCAGATCTGCAGCGACGGATCCTCGAACTGAGACACGCGGCGGGTCACGCCCATCAGGCCGAGCACGTAGAGCGGCATGAAGGCGACATAGAAGCCGATGAACCAGAACCAGAAGCTCATCTTGCCCCAGAACGGATCGAGCTTGTAGCCGAAGGCCTTCGGCCACCAGTAGACGACGCCCGCCATCAGCCCGAACACCACGCCGCCGATGATGACGTTGTGAAAATGGGCGATCAGGAACAGCGAATTGTGGAGCACGAAGTCGGCCGGCGGAACCGCCAACATCACGCCGGTCATGCCGCCGATGACGAAGGTGACCATGAAGCCGACCGTCCACATCATCGGCACCTCGTAGCGGATGCGGCCGCGATACATGGTGAACAGCCAGTTGAACATCTTGGCGCCTGTCGGGATCGAGATGATCATCGTGGTGATGCCGAAGAAGGCGTTGACCGAGGCGCCAGACCCCATGGTGAAGAAATGGTGCAACCACACGATGTACGAGAGGATCATGATCACGCAGGTGGCATAGACCATCGAGGCGTAACCGAAGAGCCGCTTGCCGCAGAAGGTGGCGACGACTTCGGAAAAGATGCCGAAGGCCGGCAGGACGAGGATGTAGACTTCCGGATGACCCCAGATCCAGATGAGGTTGATGTACATCATCGGGTTGCCGCCGAGGTCGTTGGTGAAGAAGTTCGTGCCGGCATAGCGGTCGAGCGACAGAAGAACGAGGGTGGCGGTGAGGATCGGGAAGGAGGCGACGATCAGCACGTTGGTGCAGAGCGAGGTCCAGGTGAAGATCGGCATCTTCATGAAGGTCATGCCCGGCGCGCGCATCTTGACGATGGTGGCAATCAGGTTGATGCCCGAGAGCGTCGTGCCGATGCCGGCCACCTGCAGACCCCAGATGTAATAATCGACGCCGACGCCCGGACTGTAGTCGGCACCCGAGAGCGGCGGATAGGCGAGCCAGCCGGTGCGGGCGAACTCGCCGACGAATAGCGACAGCATGATGATGATCGCGCCGGCCGTCGTCATCCAGAACGAGAAATTGTTGAGGAAGGGGAAGGAGACGTCGCGCGCACCGATTTGCAGCGGTACGACATAGTTCATCAGCCCGGTGACGAAGGGCATGGCCATGAAGAAGATCATGATCACGCCGTGGGCGGTGAAGACCTGGTCGAAGTGGTGCGGCGGCAGGTAACCTTCCGAGTTGAAGGCGATTGCCTGCTGGATGCGCATCATGATCGCGTCGGCAAAGCCGCGCAAAAGCATGACGAGCGCCAGCACCACATACATGATGCCGATCTTCTTGTGGTCCACGCTGGTGAACCACTCGTTCCAGAGATAACCCCAGAGCCGAAACCTGGTGATCACCCCCAGAAGGGCGAGGCCGCCGAGCGCCACGACCACGAAGGTCGCGACGAGAATGGGCTCGTGATAGGGAATGGCTTCAAGCGTAAGCCGCCCGAAAAGGAATTCCGTCAGAGTGCTGTTGCCGAACATGGGTCTGTCCAAAATCTCTTGAATGCAGCCTCAGGGCTGAGTTGCAGGCTGCGCCGGAGCATTGTTGTTGAGTTGAGCCGGCGCAGGGCCGCCCTGGTTGCCTTGGGGCGCGGCGTTGCTTTCCGGCATGTTGTGCATGTCGTGGTTGGTCGGCTGCGGCGGGTCCACGCTCTTTCTCGGTTCGGGCATGTGGGAGGGTTCGCCGCTGGCCGGCACGGTCGCACCCGGTCTTTCTTCTATCGCATGACGATTGTCGTGCTCCAGGCGCGCGCGGTTTTCGTGGCTTTCGGTTCCGCCGCCGCCCGCCATGTCGACATGCATCATTTCGTCCATGCACATCTTGCCAGGTATGGCGCACATGTTGAGCACGGCTCTGTAGAGCCCGTCCTCGACGCTCGAGAAATAACGGACCGGCTCCTTGACGCTCGGCTTTTCGAGCTTCAGGTAGGCGTCGCGGTTGAGCGCGGTGCCGTTCTGCTTCACCCGGGCGATCCATTGGTCGAAGCCGGCCTGATCGACGCCGTGGAACTTGAAGCGCATGTGGGAAAAACCGTCACCGCTGTAGTTTGCCGACAAGCCGTCGAATTCGCCCGGCTTGTTGATGACGGCATGCAGCTTCGTCTCCATGCCGGGCATGGCATAGATCATTCCGGCCAGTGCCGGCACATAGAAGGAATTCATCACCGACGAGGCGGTGATCCTGAAGTTGATCGGCACGTCCACCGGCGCCGCCATCTCGTTGACGGTGGCGACGCCGTAGTCCGGGTAGAAGAACAGCCATTTCCAGTCGAGCGCCACGACCTCGACCGTGATCGGCTTTGTCTCCGCGGGGACGGCGCGCTGGGCGTCCAGCCGTTCGAGCGGCCGGTAGGGATCGAGCTTGTGGGTGCTGATCCAGGTGACGGCACCAAGCGCGATGATGATGGCGAGCGGCGCGGACCAGATGATGACTTCGAGCCCCGTCGAATGGTGCCATTCTGGATCGTAGGGCGCATTGGTGTTGGAGCCCCGATAACGCCAGGCGAAAAACAGCGTGAGGAAGATCACCGGTACGATGATGATCAGCATCAGCACCGTGGCGACGATGATCAGGTTGGCCTGCTGCTTGGCGATATCGCCGGAAGGCGACATGACGACCAGATTGCATCCGGAAAGGCCTACAAGGACCAGGAGAGCGAACAACCGTGCTACGATTTTCAACTGAGGGGTCATCTCGGGCTCAAAGTTGCGTTTTGTCTGGTTCGGAATAGGCTTGTTCCGGTGCAGGCTGAAATGAGGTGGTTCGTCGCAGTGCAGCAATCTGTCGCAGTGCAGCAAAAAACCGCATGGTCTTCGACACCGTTTTACGGCACCACCAGCACACTCGGCATTTGCCTTCGCCAACCGGAAATCTAGGACAACCTACCGGGCTGACCAGAGGGTGTGATGAGAAGACGGTGCGGTTCGCCGTAATCATCAGGTTTTTTTAGCCTTGTTCCTTGATCTCGGGGGCATGTTGATCAACATTTCGGGGGCGAGGCGAACTATCGCCAGGAGGAATTCATGACCACGGTCGCCAATCCCGCGTCAACAGGCCCGACATCGTCCGGCCTCGAAAGGGACGCCCGCCGCATTCATGACGACAAGCCGATTTCACCGGGCAGCATCGCGCTCGGTGTGATCATCGGCCGCATGTCTGAATTCTTCGACTTCTTCGTCTATGGGCTCGGCTCCGTCCTCGTCTTTCCAAAGCTGATCTTTCCGTTTGCGCCGACCCCGGTCGCCGCAACGATGATGTCGTTCGCGATCTTCCCGCTCGCCTTCATGGCGCGGCCCGTCGGTTCGTTCGTCTTCATGTGGATCGACCGCAATTATGGACGCGGCACCAAGCTGACGATCGCGCTGTTCCTGCTCGGCGGATCGACGGCTTCGATCGCCTTCCTGCCGGGTTACGACACGATCGGCTACTGGGCGGTGGCATTGCTGGCACTGTTCCGCATGGGGCAGGGGTTCGCGCTCGGCGGCGCCTGGGACGGGCTCGCCTCGCTCTTGAACCTCAACGCGCCGCCCAACCGGCGCGGCTGGTATGCGATGATCCCGCAGCTCGGCGCACCGATCGGTTTTGCGCTGGCGAGCATCCTGTTCGGTTATTTCGTCGCCAATCTCTCGGAAGCGGATTTCATTGCCTGGGGGTGGCGTTACCCGTTCTTCGTGGCGTTTGCGATCAACGTCGTGGCGCTGTTCGCACGCCTGCGCATCGTCGCCAGCAAGGAGTTCGGCTCGGCGCTCGAAGCCAACGAGCTGCAGGCCCGGCCGATCTTCGAGATGCTGAGCAAGCATGCCCATGACGTCGTGCTCGGCGCGTTCGTGCCGCTCGCCAGTTTCGCCATGTTCCATCTGGTGACGATCTTCCCGTTGAGCTGGGTGACGCTCTATGGCGGGCAGTCGGCGGCGGAATTCCTGTTCGTGCAGGTGCTCGGCGCCGCCGTCGGCATCGTCGGCATCATCCTGTCCGGCCTGATCGCCGACCGCATCGGCCGCCGCAGCCAGCTGATGATCGGCGCCGTGATCATCGCTATCTTCTCGTTCTCGGCGCCTTTCCTCCTCGATGCCGGCGGAAAGGGGCAGGATGCCTTCATCATCATCGGCTTCGGCATCCTCGGCCTCTCGTTCGGCCAGGCCTCAGGTGCCGTCTCCTCGCGCTTCGGGCAATATTACCGCTATACGGGCGCGGCGCTCACCTCCGACCTCGCCTGGCTGGTCGGCGCCGGTTTCGCGCCGCTGGTGGCGCTCGGACTCGCCAGCAGTTTCGGCATCATCTTCATCGGCGGATATCTGATCTCCGGCGCGATCTGCACGATCGCGGCGCTCAGCCTCAGCCGGGTTCTGGACCAGAGCGGCGAGCCTGGCGGTCAGCGGTAAAAGAGAAACGAAAAAAGCCGGGCGCAAGCCCGGCTTTTTTGAACGCGAATATTGAGGGTCCCATCCCGGTATCAAGCAGCCTTCTTGGCAAACGTCGGCCGCGTCGCGGCGGCCTTTTCCACCATCGCGGTCACTTCAGCACGGCGCGCACCCGTCAGCGGCATGCGCGGCATGCGCACGCGCTCGGAGCCGCGGCCCATGATCTGCTCGGCGAGCTTGATCGACTGGACGAGGTCGTGCTCGGCATCGAGATGCAATAGCGGCATGAACCAGCGATAGATGGCACGGGCCTCGACCCAGTCGCCGCGATTGGCTGCGGCCACCAGGGCGACGGATTCCTGCGGGAAGGCGCTGGTGAGGCCGGAGACCCAGCCCTTGGCGCCGAGCATCAGGCCTTCGAGCGCCACGTCGTCGAGGCCGGCGAAGATGTCGAAGCGGTCACCGAAAGCATTGATCAGGTCGGTGAAGCGGCGCGGATCCGGCGCGCTTTCCTTGACGGCCTTGATGTTCGGCACGTCTTCGAGCTGGCGCAGTACGTCGGCGCCGATGTTGACGCGATAGGCAGGCGGGTTGTTGTAGAGCATGATCGGCAGCGAGGTGGCTGCGGCGACGGTCTTGAAATGGGCGACCAGCTCTTCCGGCTTCGGCACATAGACCATGGCCGGCAGCAGCATCAGGCCATCGGCGCCGAGCTTTTCGGCATCGCGGGCATAGGCGACGGCGCGGCGGGTGTCGAATTCGGACACGCCGGTCACGACCGGTACGCGGCCGTTCACCACTTCGACGGCGGCCTTGAGGATGGCGCGCTTTTCTTCCGGGTCGAGCGAGTTGTTCTCGCCGCAGGTACCCATGACGATCAGGCCGTTGACGCCGTCGTTGACGAGCGCGTCCTGCACGCCCTGGGTGGCCTTGAGGTCGATCGAGAAGTCTTCGTTGAATTGTGTCGTCACTGCGGGGAAAACGCCGCTCCAGCCTGTGGTCATGAAATGCACTCCTCTGGTTGATGGGTGATAATATGCGCGGTCGTGCCGATATCCGTCACGCGAAGGGCTCAGCCGGGCCCTTCGCCGGCTCCGTGAACCATTGCGGCCCGGTTTCGGTCATGTGGATATGGTCTTCGAGGCGGATCCCGAAACGGTCCGGGAAAACGATCATCGGTTCGTTGGAGAAACACATGCCCGGTTCGAGCGCGGTCGCATTGCCGCGCAGGATATAGGGTTCCTCGTGGATCTCCAGACCGAGCCCGTGGCCGGTGCGATGCGGCAGGCCCGGCAGGATATAGTCAGGGCCGAGGCCATGCTTTGCGAGCACCTTGCGGGCCGCATCGTCGAGACTGCCGCAGGTGGCGCCGAGGCGGGCGGCCTCGAAGACGGCTTGTTCCGCTTCGCGCTCGATCGCCCAGGCCCTGGCGAATTCCGGAGTCGGTTCTTCCAGCACATAGGTGCGGGTGAGATCCGAATGATAACCGTCGAGCCGGCAGCCGGTATCGACCAGGACCGCGTCGCCGGGCGCATAGACCTGGTCGCCGTCGGCGCCATGGGGAAGGGAGGTCGCGACCCCGAAGGAGACGATGCAGAAGCTTGAACCTCCGGCTGCCCCGAGCGCGCGATGCTGTTCGTCGATATGGCGCACCACGTCTGAAGCAAGCACGCCCGGTTTGATGAAGGCATGCGCGCGGCGATGGACTTCCAGGGTCAGGTTCATCGCATGCTGGATAAGGTCGATCTCGGCCTTCGACTTCCGGAGCCTGAGATCGCGGATCAGTCGGCCGCCATCGACGAGCCGCTGGGTGCCGAAGACGGCGGCAAGCTGGTGGTAGACCAACAGCGGCAGCGCGCCGTCGAGCGCAAGCTTCACATTGGCAGGCAGAAGCGAGGCGACCAGTGCGGCGCTCGCCTCATCCTCCTGCCAGACGACGATCTCGCCCGGCAGATGCGGCAGGCTTTCAACCCGGCTCCGCTCGAACCCCGGCACGATGTAGGTGACCGACTGGGGCGTCACCAGCGCCCCGAGCAGGCGTTCGCTCTGGTGCCAGACGAGGCCGGTGAAATAACGCAGGCTTTCGCTGGCGCCGAGCAGGATGCCGCCCAGCCCCTGTTTGTCCAGCGACGCCTGAAGCCGGACAAGACGCTGCCGCCGCTCGTCGTCGGTGATCTTCGGGACGGGATGCGACCAGGCCATGTCCGGTTCCTTTCGATTTCGCTGACGTTATATCCTGCTGTAGTCAGTTTGTCGACAGAGATATTCGGCACATGTAGCCGGCCGACGTTCCGCCGTCGCGACTGTCAGCGAAACCGGCGGATGCTGTAAGGTTCGACATCGAGAGCAGGCTTTCGGCGTGCGGCGATATCCGCGACCAGCCGGCCGGTCGCAGCTGACTGCGTGAGCCCAAGATGCCCGTGGCCGAAGGCATAGATGATCGCCGCGGTCGCGGTCGAGGCACTGATCACCGGCAGGCAGTCCGGCATGGAGGGACGAAAACCCATCCACTGGCGGCCGCCCTCGGTCCTCAACTCGGGCAGGAAGCTTTTTGCCTTTTTCAGCATCGCGTCCGAGCGTTTGTAGTTCGGTGCCAGCTTCAGCCCGCCGAGCTCGACGGCGCCGCCGACGCGGATGCCGGAGGAAAGCGGCGTCACCACGAACCCATGGTCGTTGAAATAAAGCTGGCGATGCAGCGGAAAGGCGCCCTGCGGCAGCGTCGTGTTGTAACCGCGCTCGGTCTCGAGCGGGGCATGGTCGCCGAGGCCGGCTACGATCATCTTTGACCAGGCGCCGCCGGCCAGCACGACCGTCTTCGCGTCGAAGACGGCGCCATCCGTCAGAACAACCCTGGCGCCGTCGTTTATCGGCTCGATGCGGACGGCCTCACCGATCCTGAGCGACGCGCCCCGGGACATGGCGTTGCTGAAGAGGGCCTGGGTAAATTCCAGCGGATCGGAGACCTGCAGGCCGGAGGGCGTGAAAATGGCGTGCCGGAACTGCGGCGCAAGACCTGGCTGCAGGCGGTCGATCTCGCCGCGACCTACTCTCTGGAATTCGAAACCCGCGTCGCGTTTCGCCTGCCAGTCGGCAGATGCGGCATTGAGGCTTGCCTCGCTGTCGTAGAGGTCGAGCGTGCCGGTCTGCCTGATCATCGCCCGAAGGCCGGCGCGTTCGACGGTTTGCAGCATTTCGCTGCGCGCCACCGGCATCATTCTGGCATGCACGCCGACGGTGCGCTCATAGGCCGGCCGGGCGCTGGCCTGCCAGAGGCGCCACAGCCACGGCACCATGTTGAGCGCATAGGAAGGCGGCAGGCTGAGGGGGCCGAGCGGATCGAGCAGCCATTTCGGCGCTTTCCACATCATGCCGGGCGCGGCGATCGGGATAATTTCCGGAAAGGCGAGAATGCCGGCATTGCCGCTGCTTGCACCCCGAGCCACCTCGCCGCGCTCGATTATCAGCACCGAACGTCCGTCGTCCAGCAGGTATTGCGCCGACATCGTGCCGATAATGCCCGAGCCGATGACGACGGCGTCGACCGAAGAGGAATTCATGTTTTCTGTCCTGTGAAGGGGATGCGAAAGGTGAGATCAGGAAGCGGCAAGATCGATCGGTTGGCCGAGATCGCGGGCGATATAATCCTGAATCTGCCGGACGATCTGCTCCGCATGCTTGATGGCGAGCCTGTCGGAACGCTCGACGTCGCGCGCTTCGATTGCGGCGATCATCTCTTCGTGTTCATCGACATATTGGCACGGCAGCCGATCATCGAAGGTACGATAATAAAGGCGCAGGATGCGCCGCCCTTCGTCGAGCAGCCGGGCGAAGAAGGTGGTGTAATAGACATTGCCGGCGAGTTCCGCGATCGCCACGTGGAATTCCCGGTTCGCCTCGATCATCGCGAAGGCGTCGTGGGCGGCAACCGCTGCAGCGAACTCCGCCTGCCGCTGGCGGATTTCGCCCATCGCCTGCGGGGTTGCGCGCATGGCGGCACCGCGGGTGGTGACGCGGTACATCAGCGTCAGCGCATCGAAATAGGGAGGCAGCGAGGCGAAATCGATCGTCGCGACGATGGTGTTGCGGTTCGGCAGCGTCGTGACAAGGCCATCGGCGGAAAGCCTCAGCAGCGCTTCGCGAATCGGCGTGCGCGACATGCCGAAACGCTCGGACAGCCGGACTTCGTCGAGCGGGCTGCCGGGGGCCAAGGTCATGGCGAGGATTTCCCGGCGCAGGATCGTATAGACGCTCTGAGTCCCGGAGCCGCGGGTGCGGGGGATATCGGTTTCTGCAGGTTCGTTCTTCGCCATCGTTCCCCGTATCTGCCTTGCAAGCCAATGCCGCAGAACAATTGCACATATTGTCGACAGGAAACAGCCCGCGCGACATTCGGCCGGGTTTTAGGATTTCTCGGCGGATATGCGACTGTGGCCATAGATATTCACCACGATGATCCCGGCGACGATGCACACGAGTGCGATGACGTGATGCGCGTCGATCCGCTCGCCGAGCAGCAGGATGCCGGCAAGCGCCGCAAGCAGCGGGGTCAGGAAGGTGAACACCGACAGTTTCGTCGCCGAATAGCGGGCGATCAGTGCGAACCAGGCGAGAAACGAAAGTGCTGCGACAACCACTGTCTGGTAAGCGAGCGAAGACCAGGCCAGCAGAGAATGCGGAACCGGAAGCGCGCCCTCGAAGATGATGGCGGCAGCCGTCAGCAGCACGCCGGACATGGCGAGTTGATAGAGCAACGTCTGCGAGGCGGGTGCCTGAGCCAGGTCGCTGCGGCGGATCGCAAGCGTCGTCAGCCCCCAGAGGATGCCGGCCGCCAGCGCACAGGCGTCTCCGAGAAACTTGCCGCTGTCGAGAGAGACCGAAGCCTGCAGCACCAGCCCGGTGCCCACGAAGGCTATGACAATGCCGATCCAGCCCGCGAGCGACAGCCGTTCGCCCGGCATCAGGAAATGTGCGCCGATCGCCACCACGAACGGCGCCGTATAAAGAAGCAGTGCCGCCCGCGCCGCATCGGTGTACCCGAGCGACACATAGAGCAGTCCGAATTCCACCGAAAACAGCGTGCCGACCAGAAGGCCGGGCCAGAAAAGGCCGGGCGTCCACTTCAGTCCCGCATGCCGGAACCAGCCTGCGATCACGACCGTAGCGCCGATCGAACGAATGGCCGACTGCCAGAACGGCGGCACTTCCGGAATGATCGCCTTGATGGCGATCTGCTGCAGAGCCCAGAGGCTGCAGAGCACGACCATGGCCGTCACGGCGAACGTATCGAGGGATTGTTTTCTTGTCATCGGTGGATCATGTCGAGCGGTGCCGGCGAATGCCAACGAAAAAGCGAGAGCGATGGATGGGAAATGCTGATTGAAGCGTCAGCCCCCGCTGATCTTGAACTGGTCGCCCTGCAATACGCCGATGATCCGCGCCGCCGAAAGCCTGCCCGCGACGATCGCGCCTTCGACATAACCCGGATAGGACGGGGAGAGCTCCGACGACGCGAAATGGACCGGCGAAACGCCTTCGTTGATGATCTCTTCGGCAGAACGGGCGCCGAGATCGACGATGACGTCGCTATAGGCGCCGCCGCTCCACGAATCGTCGACCCAGTCCCGGACATGGATGTCGCGCGGATTGCCGCCTTCGGAGCCAAAGGCTGCGCTTAGCTGCTCGCTGATGAAGGTGGTGAGCTCCTCGCGCGGCCGACCATGCCATTGCTGCGCTTCCGGCCCGCCGATGAAGACGATGAGGCCGGCATAATCGTCGTGGCTGGCGTCACAGGCATAGAGGCCCTGGGGTTCGTGCCACATGACGGCGCCGGAAAGCCCGCGCTCTCGCCAGAACGGCTTGTCGTAACTGACCTGCAGCTTGATCGAAAGGCCGGGCGCCCAGGCGGAAAGGGCCTCCTGCAGCCGCTCGGGAAGCGCGGGCGAAAACGGAAGGCGGCGGATCATCACCGGCGGCAGCGCCAGGATGACGCGTTTCGCCAAGAACCGCTCGTCGCCGGCGATGACGGTGACGCCGGTGTCGGAATAGTCGATCGCCGTCGCCGGGGTGCCGAGGCGCAGCCGGTGCCCAAGCCTGGCCGCCAGCTGGTCGGCCAGCGCATGCAGCGTGCCGGGAAGGAACATTTCCATTTCCGAATAGGTATTGGTGATGCGCCGGTCGTTCGAGGCGAGCCAGGTGAAGGCGACTTCCTCCGGCGCGCGGCACCAGAGGCCCTTGATCAGCCGCAGGAAGCTTTTCCGCACGTCGTCCTGCACGTCGTCCTGTCGGGCCACCCAATCGGCCACCGTCAGTTTCGCCAGGTCCGGATCATCCGGATCGGTGGCGATCATCCGGTCGCGAAGCGCATCGACCCCCTGCCAGCGCGCGAAACCCTGTTGCGGCGGGACCGGCGGCCGGTAGATGGGCTCCCCGTCATAGTGGGTCATGACCGGCGTCTTGCCGTGTTGCTCGATGAGGGCCATCAGCTCGCCCATGTCGCGACAGAAGAACTGCCCGCCGGTATCGACCCGGGTGCCGTCGGGCAGGGTCTCCGACTCGACCTTGCCGCCGACCCGATCGCGCGCTTCGAGCAGCAGCACGTCGAGCCCTGCCGCGACAAGCTCCAGCGCGGCGCTCAGGCCCGTAAACCCCGCGCCGACGACGATGGCATCCCGCTCAGGCATTGTTTTCTCCGACAATCTTCCTGCCCTTGCCATTACCGCAAGCGTTCGGGCACGTCCATGAGGCTGGAAGGGAGAGGTCGGAATCATGCCGCCCTCGGGCATTGATGCCTGAGGGCGGCGGACCGGTGTCATTCGAGCGGCAGGATCAGGACGTCGCGGGCCGGCACCTCGATCTTGCCGCCGTCATGGGCGTGTCCGATCGGCCAGACCGCCTTTCCAGTAGCGAGCCGACCATGGCCTTCGACGAGCTTGACCTCGGTCGCCTGCGCCGCGCGGGTCGGGTTGACGAGCCAGAGGAAGCTGCCTTTTTCGCTCTTGTGGATACGCGCGAACAGCGCCTTGTTCGACAGGGCCGCATGCGGCGTGCAGCGGCTCCAGCGCAGCAGTTCGGCGAAGAAGGTGCCGTTCGCCTTCCCCTGCGATTTGAAATAGGCGACCGACGGATTGGTGCCGATCAGCAGCGTCCGGCCCTTGCCATAAGCGTTCTCGACCACGGCAAGCCGGCCGTCGTCGAAATTGCCGCGCGCAGTGCCGCCGGCAAGCACATAGGATTGCAGGAAACCGCCGCCATCGACCGCCGCTTCGTCCAGCTTGAAATGGATGCGGTCGCCGATATCCGGCATGAACTCGACCTGATCCTCGCGGGCGCCAAAAACCTTGTCGAGGCCCATGTTCGGCTGCACCTGGCCGACATGGCCGCGGTCGCCGAAATAACCGGGGCAGGCTTCTGCGATCAGCGTGCCGCCGTTTTCCACCCAGGCGGCAAGGCGTTTTGCCTGCTCGGCGGTGAACATGATCGGATAGGGGAAATAGAGGCGATCATAGGCGTCGATATCGTCGATATGCACCCAGTCCGGCTGGACACCGTTTTCGAGGAAGGCGCGATAGGCGCCCCACATCGCCTCCGGATAGGGCTTCTCCTTGCGGTCGTAGTTCAGCAGGTAATCCCATTCCTGCGTCTCGGGAACGACGAGGATGCCGATTTCGCCGCGCACCGGTTTTGCCTCCCAGAGGGCGGCCTGCGCCGGGTCGTTTGCCCATTTCGCCATGTCGCTCTGCATCTTTGAGCGTGGCGTGCGGGCGCCATCCATGCCGTAGGCGCCGAAGGCACCAAAGAGCGGGCCGTCGAGCAGCGGCCGCCAGCGCAGGTTCAGCACGCCGCGGGCGCCGCCCGCAAACGAGGTCATGCTCCACAGGCGGATATCCTCGGGCTCGGCCACGCGGCCGTCATCCTTGTCGCGGCCGATCACCTGCGGCTGCAGCCACAGCGGTCCGCCCTGTCGCTCGGCATGCCAGAAGGGTTTTCCACGCGCGGCGGCGCGGTTGATATCGACGCCGTACCAGTTCTTCCAGGCTTCCGACCCCTTGCGGGCCTGGATCCAGGTAAACCCGTAGATCTCGACCTTGGAGGCGGCCAGCCAGTCGTCGCAGCCGTTTGCCGCCATGTTGGGGATCGCGCCGGATATGCCGTGGGCGGCGATGGTGTTCTTCGGATCGACGGCGCGGATGGTGTCGATGCGCCATTGCATCTGGTCGTAGAAATTGTCGCGCTTGAACTGCAGCCAGTCGATGCATTCCGGATAGGGCGCCATGTGAACCGGCGGCTCCACATCCTCCCATTCCGCATAGCTGTAGCGATGCCAGGCCTTGCCGAGCACTTTCAGCGTGCCGTATTTCTTCTCCAGCCAGGTGCGGAAAGCGGACTTGGTGTAGCTGCTGTAGTCGACATCGGCGGAATAGTTGCACTCGTTCCAGACGTCGTAGCCGTAGATCGCCGGATGATCCTTGTAGCGGGTGGCGAGCGCCGTCAGGAACCTGCCGGCCGCTTCCTTCACGTCCGGGCAGTTGAGCGTCAGGGCGCCGGCGCCGCCGCCATTGTTGGAAAAGCCGCCGGTTGCGGCCGAGACGCCCATATAGGAGCCGAGCTTGGTGCCGTCGGCATTGACCTGCAGCGCGTCGGCATATGTGCGGACCGCCCAGTCGGGCACGGCATGGATGAGCTCGGCAATCACCGTCTTGATGCCGTTCTCAGCCGCGAGGTCCATCTGCCGGTCGTATTCCTCCCAGTCGTAGACGCCGGGCGCGGTTTCGATCGCACTCCACATGAACCAGTGGCGGAAGATGTTGAGGCCGTCTTCGCCCGCCGTTGCATAGTCTCGCTCCCAGTCTTCGCGGGGCGGATTGGACTTGCGGAAATAGACGGCGCCGTAGGGGAATTGGATATCGTTTCTGAGCATGGTCCTGTCCTTCTTCATCGATGTTCGGACATGGCTCCGCCCTCCGGAGAAAGGCTCCGGTCTGGAAGTGGCGTCGATGGTGTCCGGTTAGTTCCGAAAAGCGTTGATCTTAGCGGGGCCCTCCAGGGAGATGGGGCTTCATCCACGTGAGGCCGTCGCTGGTGCCGGCCTTCGGCCTGTATTCGCAGCCGACCCAGCCGTCGTAGCCGAGGCGATCAATTTCGCGCAGTATGAAATCGTAGTTGATCTCGCCGGTGCCCGGCTCGTTGCGGCCGGGATTGTCGGCGATCTGCACATGGGCGATCCTGTCCTTCAGGCGGATGAAGGTCGGGATCAGGTCGCCCTGCATGATCTGCATGTGGTAGAAATCATACTGGATGTAGAGATTGTCGGAGCCGACCCTGTCGAGGATGCGTTCCGCATGATCGGTCGTCGACAGGAAAAATCCGGGAATGTCGCGCAGGTTGATCGGCTCGATCAGCAGCTTGACGCCGGCATCGGCGCAACGCGGCGCGGCATATTTCAGGTTGTCGACCAACACCTTTTCAAGAGCATCGGCGTCGGTACCCTTCGTCACGAGGCCGGAGATGACGTTGACCTGTTGGCAGCCGAGCGCCTTGGCATAATCCAGTGCCAGGGCGATGCCGTCGCGGAATTCCTGGATGCGGTCCGGCAGGCAGGCGATGCCGCGCTCGCCGCCGGCCCAGTCGCCCGAGGGCACGTTGAAGAGCGCCTGGACCAGACCGCTCGCCTTCAGCGCATCGACGACCTTTTCCTTCGGCTCGGCATAGGGGCCGAGATATTCGAGCCCGCCGAAACCGTCCTTCGCGGCAGCGGCAAAGCGATCGAGAAAGGGCAGATCCTGGTAGAGGAAGGAGAGATTGGCGGAGAATTTCGGCACTGGCACTGTCCTTTAGGAAACGGGTGCGACGAAGCGGTGCCGGTGCAGCATGCGCTTGTCGCGGGGGTCTGGATTGGGAACGGCGGAAATCAGGCTCTTGGTATAGGCCTCCCGCGGCGCGGTGCAGATCTGCTCGGCCTCGCCGAGTTCGACGATCTTGCCGCGATGCATGACGGCGACACGATCGCAGAAATAGCGCACGACCGAAATGTCATGCGAGATGAAGATGAAGCTGAGGTTCAGCCGCTGGCGAATATCGAGCAGCAGGTCGAGGATCTGGCTGCGGATCGATACGTCGAGCGCTGACGTGGCCTCATCGGCGATAATGATTCGCGGATCGAGCGCCAGCGCCCGGGCAATACCGATGCGCTGCCGCTGGCCGCCGGAAAAGGCATGCGGATAACGTTCCATGCCCATCGGATCGAGCCCGACGAGGCGCATCAGTTCGGCGACGCGTTCCTCGAGCGCCTTGCCCTTGGCGAGACCGTTGATGATCAGCGGGTCGCCGATCACTTCCTTAACCGTCATGCGCGGGTTGAGCGAGGCGAACGGATCCTGGAAGACGAGGCGGACTTCCCGGTGGAAGCCGCGCAGCTCCTTTTTGGTCAGGCTGGTGACCTCGACTTCGCGGCCATCCTTGTTGCGGTAGACCACGCTGCCCGTCGTCGGCTCGACGGTGCGCAGGATCAACCGGCCGAGCGTCGTCTTGCCCGAGCCGCTTTCGCCGACGATACCGAGGTTTTCTCCGGGATAGAGATCGAAATTGGCGTCATCGACCGCCCGCAGCGAATTGGTTTTGCCGTGCCAGCCGAACGTCTTGCCGAGATTGCGGACCGAAAGGATCGGCCGCAGTGGCTGCGATGAGGCGGCCACCGCCGGCACCCTGCCTTCGATATGGCGGGTGAGCTTCACCGTCGAGGCGAGAAGCTGGCGCGTATAAGGATGCTGGGCGTCGTGATAGATTGCATCGACCGGACCGCGCTCGACGATATGGCCGAAGCGCATGACGGCGACGTCATCCGCCACTTCGGCGACGATGCCCATATCGTGGGTGATCAGCAGCATCGCCATGCCGCGCTCTACCTGCAGCCGCTTGATCAGATCGAGGATTTCGGCCTGGGTGGTGACGTCGAGCGCCGTGGTCGGTTCGTCGGCGATCAGGATATCGGGATTGCCGGCAAGCGCCATGGCGATCATCGCCCGCTGCCGCATGCCGCCGGAAAATTCGAACGTGTAGCGGTCGGCCATCTGTTCCGGATTGGGGATTTCCACCTGGCGCAACAATTCGACCGTTTTCGCCCGCGCGGCGCGTTTGTCGAGATTGCTGTGCAGGCGAACGGCTTCGGTGATCTGCGAGCCGATCGTATGGACCGGCGACAGCGAGCTCATCGGTTCCTGGAAGATCAAACCGATCCTGCGGCCGCGGATGGCGCGCATGGCCTGGCCATCCGGGTCGAGCCTGGCGATATCGGTGACCGCGCCGGCGCTTCGCAACAGGATGCGCCCGCCGACGATGCTGCCGGGCCTATCGACGATCTGCAGCAGCGAACGGGCAGTGACGCTCTTGCCCGAGCCGCTTTCGCCGACGAGGCAGAGCGTCTGGCCGCGCCTCAGCTCGAAGCTGACGTTCTCGACTGCATGCAGGATATGGGTCCGCAACCGGAAATCGATCGAGAGGTTTTCGACGGAGAGGACGGTGTCTTCGGCAGGATCGGTCATGGTTTCCTCCTCAATTGTCATAGGGGTCGGCGGCATCGCGCAGGCCGTCGCCGAAGAAATTGAAGGAAAGCACGGCGACGATCACCGCAAGCGAAGGCCAGATCAGCAGCCATGGCGCGGTCGCCACCGTGCGGATGTTCTGGGCGTCCTGCAGCAGTACGCCCCAGCTGACGACCGGCGGTTTCAGGCCGATGCCGAGGAAGGAAAGCGAGGTTTCGGCAACAATCATGGTCGGCACGGCAAGCGTCACGACGGCGAGAATATGGCTCGTCAGCGACGGCAGGATATGGCGGAAGATCAGCCGCTTCTCGCTCGATCCGTCGAGGACCGCGGCGGTGACGAAGTCTTCGCTGCGAAGGGCGAGGAAACGGCCGCGCACCTCGCGCGCAAGACTGGTCCAGCCAAGCAACGAGACGATGATGGTGATGACGAAATAGACGTTGACGGGTGACCATGTGAGCGGGATCGCCGCCGCAAGGCCGAGCCATAACGGGATCGTCGGCATGGCGCTGACGACCTCGATGACGCGCTGGATCACCGTATCGATCCAGCCGCCGTAAAAACCCGATATCGAGCCGAGTACGACGCCGAGGACGAGAGACATGACGACGCCAACGAGACCGATCGACATGGAAATCCGGGTGCCATAGACCAGCCGCGAGAAGACGTCGCGCCCGAGGCGGTCGGCGCCGAGCAGATACATTGGATCGCTCGGATTGATCGGGCCGATCAGGTGGCGGTCCATCGGGATGAGGCCCCAGAGTTCGTAGCGCGGGCCTTTGACGAACAGGCCGACCGGCACGACCTTGGTGTCGTCGACGACGAAGGTACGGCGCAACGCCACCTTTTCGATCTCGACCTTGTAGCCCTTCACATGGAAATTGAACTCGGAACTGCCGTCCGGCTTTTTGACGAAGAAGCTCAGGCCCTGCGGCGGCGCATAGGTATATTGCGGCCGCGACGTGGCGGGCAGGCTGGGTGCCAGGAATTCGGCGAACAGGCCGATCAGATAGAGGATCACGATGACCGCGCCGGCAAACATGGCCACCTTCTGGCGGAGAAGCTTTCCGGCGATCAGCCTCCAGGGGCCGACCGTTGCGGTCGAGACGGTCTTTCCGGGTTTGAGCGGACTGATCGAGGGGCCGTCGGCGACGGTGTGAGCGGGGCCGGAATAGGTTCCGAATGTTTCGTGCGTGCTCATGCGGCCTTCCTCAATTGAACCGGATGCGCGGATCGAGCAGCGCCAGCAGCAGATCCGATAGCAGCATGCCGACAAGGGTGAGGGCGCTGAGGAGCAGGATGAAACTGCCGGCGAGATACATGTCCTGCGATACCAGCGCCCTGAACAATAGCGGCCCGGCGGTCGGCAGGTTGAGGACGATGGCGGTGATCGTCACGCCGGAGACCAGATGCGGCAGCACCCAGCCGATCGCCGAGACGAACGGATTGAGGGCGATGCGCACCGGATATTTGAGGATGACCTTGTATTCCGGCAGACCCTTGGCGCGGGCGGTGATCACATAGGGCTTGTGCAGTTCGTCGGTGAGGTTGGCGCGCAGGACGCGGATCAGCGCTGCCGTTCCCGAAGCGCCGATGATGATGATCGGGATCCACAGATGGGCGAGGAAATCGCCGACCTTGGCGAGGCTCCAGGGGGCCTCGGCATATTCGGGCGAGTTGAGGCCGCCGACGCTCTGGCCGAGATAGCGGTAGGCGACATACATCAGCACCAGCGCCAGGATGAAGTTCGGCACGGCAAGGCCGATGAAGCCGAGGAAGGTGAAGACGTGGTCGCTGATCGAATGGCGACGGACGGCGGAATAGATGCCGATCGGCAGCGCGACGATCCACACGAACAGCAGGCTTAAGAGCGAGATGACCAGGGTCGAGCCCATCCGGCCCCAGATCAGGCCGGAAACGGGCTGGTTCCATTCGAACGAATGACCGAAGTCGCCACGACTGACGATGCCCCAGATCCATTTGAGATACTGGATGTAGAAGGGGTCGTCGAAGCCGTAGATTTCCTTCAGCCGCTCGATCTGGGCCGGATCGACGGCCTGGCCGCTGTCGCTCATCGTGGCGATCATCGACGTCAGGTAGTCACCCGGCGGCAGCTGGATGATCAGGAACGATATCAGCGACATGCCGAACAGGGTCGGGATCATGTAGAGCACGCGCTTGAAGATATAGCCAAGCATCGGATTAGTTCTCCTCCCGTTGAAGACGCCGCTCCGGCGCCACCTTCGGATCTCCATCCGCTCCCGGCCCCTCCAGGCCGAAAACGTTCCTCCATTTTAGTCTCCCACCCTATTTCCAGGTGAGATGCAGCACTTCCAGCCGCTCTATTCCCGGCACATCCACTTCCGCGCGTCCGTCCTTCATGCTGAAGCTTGCTGCCCGGTCTGCAACGACCAGCCAGGCCTTCGCAACTGATTTGCCGCTCGGAACTTCCACCGAAACGGTCTGGGCCGCCAGTGGATAATTTTCCCGTATCGGGCCTTTCATCATCATCGGGTTGGTGAGGTTGAAGAGGCTGAGGGCGATACCCTCGGCGTTTTCCCTGAGCGCGAGGTCGATGACGCCCGGGCCTTTGACGGTGACGCGCGGGGTCTTGCCGAGCGCCCAATGGACGGCGTTGGACAGCAGGCGGGCGTGATCGACGGCAAAGACTTCCCAGAATATTTCGCCAATATTCCAGGGGATATAGACAGTGCGGCCACCCCTGCCGGTTTCGCGGACGATGACGGCCGCCCCCTCCGGGTCTTTACGCGGATAGACTTCCTCCATCGGAAGATCCGGGAAATCGGGAACGTAGAGGACGGGCGTTTCAGCGCCCGCAGCCGGCTCGACATGGATCAGCCTTGTGCCGCCCATGATCCGCTCGGCGCCGTCGAAGCCCTTGTTGACCGGATGGTCGCCGGATAGTGCCACATAGGTGTTCTTGACGATGCCGCGCGGGCCAGAGACGAATTTCGCACCAAGCACGTCCGACAGGCCGAATTCGGACCGCGTCTTGCCGAATTCGTCGCGAAGCGAGGTCTCGTAGGAGGCGACGACGCTGCCTCCGCGCGCCACATAGGTACGGATCGCCTCGTTCTGCGCATCCGAAAGGCAGGAGGCATTGGCGAGGATGATCACCTTGAAGCGGTCGAGATTGTCCCGGGTGAGCACCTGATCGGACAGAAGTTCGAAGGGCAGGCGTGCCTCGACCAGGGCATGGTAGATGCCGAGGTCGTGTTTCTCCGCCGCGTGGCGTTCTTCCGGCGCCCAGTGGCGCAGGGTCGTCGACGGGTCGATCACTGCGATCTCCGCCGTCGGAGTCATGCTTTCGAGCACCGGCTCGACGGCCGATTGCAGCACAAAAGCCTCGGCGACCGGATCGACCCAGCGCTTGTCGGGCACCACGCCGTTGAATTTCGTGAACCAGGCGAAAAGCCCGTGGGCCGTGCCGTTGTTGATCCAGAGCTGCATCTCCTCGCCCGAGGTCACCGCATCCTTCCAGCGGTATTCCTCCTCCGGGCCGATCGAGGTGATCAGCACCACCGGACGATCGGCAAACGTGGCGCGGATGCGCTTGCCGTTGCGCCCCGCCGACCAGCCGAGCTCCAGCCCCTTGCGGCCCTGATGGTCGACGACGAGGAAGGGGCAATGTTTGGTGATGACGGAGAGGTCGAACTCCATCAGCGACGCGCCGCTCATGTTCGGGATGAAGCTCGCATGCGGCCGGATGGCTTTGACTGCGTCGTCCCACTGGGCGATCATATCGGTCAGCACGCGGCGGCGCCATTGCAGCCAGGCCTGCCAGGCGGGGTCCTCGGCATCCGCCTTGCTGGGCAGGGCATGGCCGGTCATGTCCTTGAAACGGCGGGCGCTGTCCTGGCTGTAATCGACGCCGTGACCTTGCCAGCGATTGGCGAAGATCGCGTCGATATCGTATTCGCGGACGATCTCTTTCACCACCTCCGGCATGAATACCGAGTTGTAGTCGCCATAGGCATTGGTGACCCAGACATCCGGATAGGCCCAGTGGCGGCGCGGTGTGCCGTCGGCATTGATCATCACCCATTCCGGATGAGCCCTGGCCGCATCGTCATGAATGGCATGCGGATCGACGCGGGCCATGACATGCATGTCGAGCTTGCGGGCGGCACCGACCAGCGCGCCGAAAATATCCCTGTCGCCCAGATACTGGCTGACGTAGTGATAGGGAACCTTACTTGGATAGTAGGCGATGTAACCGCCGGCGCTGAGGCATACGGCGTTGGACTTCGTGCGCTTGAAGACATCGATCCAGAAGGCCGGATCGTATTTTTCCGGGTCATCCTCCACGAAGGTCAGCTGGGTCCAGCGCGTTGCGGTCCTGTACCAGTCGGGAGTCCGCAAGGTGTCGGTGTTCTGTCGTCTCGACTCGAGCATGATAGCATCCAGTTATCGGATAAAGGGGCCCCATGGCGCCGGCCGGCTTACGCCGGCGCCCGGAAAAACGTCGCAATTGGCGAGGCCTTCAGACCTTGTAGAACTGCTCCGGCATGGTCGGGGCAGGGGTCGGCCAGCCGAACGAGTTCGGCATGGTCTTGGTGATGTTCCTCATGTTGTTCTTGACGATGCCGTAGCCGTCCGGCGGCTGCGAAATCCCGAAGACATAGAAGTTCTCGGCGGCCCCCTGGAGGATCTGTTTCATGATCTCGCGCTGGCCGGCCTGGTCCGATGTCGCCTTCAGCTTGTCGTAGAGCGCGAGCAGCTTCTTGGTCTCTTCCGGCGGCTCCTCGGCATTGGCGTTCTTGGGATCGAGATACCAGAGCTGCCAAGCCGGGGCATACATCGCGTTGCTGTCGGTCGGCACGTAGTAGCGCGGATCGAGCATTGCCGCGACGCCGCCATTGGCGCCGAACTGGTGCGCGGTCGCGTCGAAGTCGCGACCCTGGCGAACGCGTGTCTCCCAAAGCGAGCGGTCCATGGTGCGCATTTGCGCATCGATGCCGACCGCCTGGAACATCGGAATCGCCAGCTGGAAGAGATCGAGGAAGATCGGGCGGGCCTGGTCGATCTCGAAGATGATCGTCAGCCGCCGGCCCTTCTCGTCGAGACGGAAATTCTGGCTGTCGCGCTTCGGGACCAGCTCGTCGAGCATGGCATTCGCCTTGTCGACGCTGTACTCGGTGAACTGCTTGGCGAGCTGCTCGCTATAGAGCGGATCGCCTTCCTTGATCGACGGCTGGGCGGCCGCGCCCTGGCCGACCAGCACCGCGTCGATCAGCGTCTGCCGATCGAGCGCCGTCGACAGGGCCGCGCGGAACGTCTTGTTGCGGAAGAGCTTTCGCTTCGTCTCGTCATTGTGGTTCAGGTTGAAGATGAAGTTCATGACGTTGGCCTCGGTCGAGGTCAGCGTGTAGAAATCATAGTCGCCCTGCTTGCGCGCGTCGTAGAGAACCGACTTGTTGTTCGGTGTGGCGATATACTGGTCCATCAGGTCGATTTCGCCCTGCATGCATTTCAAGAGCAGTACCTGCGGATCGGCGACCATCTGGTAGACGATGCGGTCCATATAGGGCAACTGATTGCCCTCGGTGTCGACCTTCCAATAATAAGGGTTGCGTTCGGCCACCACGCGCTCGGTGTTTTCGCCCGGCGCGATCGTGAAATACCAGGCGTTGAGGCAAGGCTTCTTCGACGAATTGAGGAAGAAGGCGTTGTCGTCCTGGAAGCCGGAGGCCGATTGGAATGCGGCGATCCAGCTCTGGAAGCCGCGCTGCTTGGCCAGCTCGTCCGCTTTCGGGTTGTAGTCGATATGGAACTGTTCGAGATAGTGCTTGGGGCAGCGCGTGGTGTGATCCCAGTTGGACCAGGCGACCTGCAGCGGGAACATACCGTTAGGCTTTTCAAAGATGACTTTGAAGGTCTGTTCGTCGACCACTTCCAGTCTGGCGGGCTTGCCGGCGGTTTTCCAGTGGCCCTGGCTGGTGACGGCAACGCGTTTGTCGGTTAGCACGGTATCGTACCAGAACTTGACGTCGGCGGTGGTGTAGGGATGTCCATCGGACCACTTCATGCCCTTGCGCAGGCGGATAGTGTAGACGGTGGAATCCGCGTTACCTTCAAAGGCTTCCGCGACATTGAGCGTCACCCCCGACCAATCGGGCGTGTAACGCAGGAGAGGCTCATAGGCCTGGTAGCGGAACAGCATAGAGAGCGAACCGCCGCCGACCAGCGCCAGCTTCCAATCGCCTCCGTATTTCCCGACGCTTTCAAGGGGTTTGATGACAAGGGGGTTGGCGGGCAGCCGATCCTTGAGGGGAGGGAGGGCGCCACCGGCGACCTTGTCCTTCAAGAGACTTGCTTCCTTGTAGTCGACGGCTAAAGCCGGCAGGGCCGGCAAAATCAAAACGGCCGAAGTCCCGGCCAGAAACGCGCGACGTTTCAGCTTGATCATGAGTGTCTCCTCCACACGCAGTCCCCGCCGTGACCTATTATTTCCCTTGGGCGTGGATAACGGAAAGTTTACATTCGAATACTGTTAGGTAAAGTGTTATGTAGGCTTGTTTGAAAAATTGCGTTTTGCAATGCGGCAATGTCGCCAGGCGGCAGTTGCAGAGAGGGCTGGAATGAAAAACAGGGGGCGGGTCACCTTGCAGACAATCGCGCGCGAGGTCGGCCTTTCGAAATATGCGGTGTCCAGATCGTTATCGGGCAAGAGCGGCGTCAGCGAGGAAACCCGCGAGCGGATTCGCGAAACAGCCCTGCGTCTCGGCTATAGCAAGCCCCCCAGCCAGACCGCGCCGGGCGATATCGCGGTGGTGTTTCACGACCTCGACCCGGTCAACAGCGAGCTGCACATGCAGATCCAGAACGGGGTCCAGGCAGAGGCGCACAGGCTCGGCATGGCTCTCAGGATGTTATGGACCCACAGCCAGGGGCAGCTCGAAGAACTGGCGCGCACCTGCGCCGGGCTGCTGCTGGTCGGACCGCACGATCGCGAGGCGATCCGCGCCGCGATGGCGACCGGCACTCCGATCATCCGGTTCGGCTGGGTCGATCCGCTGGAGGATGCCGATCAGGTCTCGGGCACAGACCACGAGGCAGGACAGGCCGTGATCCAATACCTGGTAGACCTCGGTCACCGTTCCATCGCCTATGTCCATGGCACACCCGGCTATCGCGGCCGCCGCGAGCGCTTTTATGGCGCGCGTGAAATCGCCGAAGGTCACCCGGATGTCACGTTGCATGTCCTGCAGTTCGAGGAGGAGAACGGTTTTGCCGAAACCTATCGCGCACTGAAGGAAAAAGGCGCTCGGCCGACCGCCTTCTTCTGCGCGCATGACGGCCTGGCGCTTACGGTCGTTTCCGAACTCCTGGGCCAGGGCTATCGCATTCCCGATGATGTCTCGGTGGTCGGTTTCGGCGATTTTTCACCGGCAAAGCAGATTTCGCCGGCGCTGACGACGGTGCGGATGGAAGGCCAGGAATGTGGAGCCGTCGGCCTGCGGCTCCTGCTCGAGCGGATCGAGAGCCCGCGCCAGCCGGGAACGCCCGCCCGCAGGGTCCAGGTCGCGTCGAGGATCATCGAGCGCCGCTCCACCGGGCCATGCAAGGACCCGGCGCATCCAAGCGATCGCACGGCACCTCGGCAGGAACCGCGTATAGTGCCCGTCTGACGGTTCCCGCCGCCGCCAGTCCGAGCATCGCTGCTCCGCTGGCGAATGGATTTCGATGGCCTATTTGAGGCTCTTCATATCGACCATGTCCATGTCGGTGAAGGACTGGTTGTCACCGGCCATGCTCCAGATGAAGGCGTAGGCACCGGTGCCGGCGCCGCAATGGATCGACCAGGGCGGCGAGAGCACGGCCTGTTCATTGCGGATGATCAGATGGTTGGTCGCCGCCGGCCGGCCCATCAGGTGAACGACGAAGGCGTTTTCCGGGATCTCGAAATAGAGATAGGCTTCCATCCGCCGGTCATGCAGATGCGCCGGCATGGTGTTCCAGACGCTGCCGGTCTCCAGCCGGGTCAACCCCATCAGCAGCTGGCAGGTCGGCAGCACTTTCGGATGCAGGTACTGGTAAAGCTTACGCTTGTTCGACGTGGCACTTTCGCCGAGATTGTTCTCGATCGCATCTGCGCTGCCGACGAACCGCGAGGGAAAGGTGGCGTGCGCCGGCGCACTGTTGATATAAAATTTCGCGGGTGCCGACGGGTTGTCGCTCTCGAAGAAGATCTCCTTCGTTCCCATGCCGAGATAGAGCCCGTCCATCGGCTGGAGCGCATAAGCCTTGCCGTCGGCGATGACGCGGCCCGGTCCGCCAATATTGATGAGACCAAGCTCGCGGCGTTCCAGCAGATACTCCGCACCGACCAGTTTCGCCAGCCCGCTGCCGACGCCGAGGCTTGCCTGCGTCGGCGCCACCCCCGCCACCAGCATGCGGTCGTAGTGAGTATAGACGGCCTGCAGCGTCCCCGCGACAAACAGATTCTCGATCACGAAATTCTCGCGCAAGTCCGCGCTCGTCATGCGCTCCGACTGGCTATAGTGGACGGCATGGCGCGTCCGGACATCGATCGTCATGGTCTGTCTTCTCCTGTTTCTTGGCGCGAGCGCGCCTTATAGTGTCTCAGTCTGAACTTCGGCTTTCGACCCGCACCGGAAGTCAAGTCTGCCCGGCCTTGGTGTCCATCAGGACCTAAAACTCTGTGCGTCACGCCCGGCTCGCGCGAACGCTCAGCCACCAATCATTGGGGCTCCCGACGCACCGACGTATCTCGCTGACAATCCAGCCGGCCTCTGTGAGCGCGGTTCGCAGGGCAGGCTCGCGCCAGTACGTTTCGACGTAGCGCCGTGGCGCTGACGCGCTGCCGCGTGTGGACACATCCTCGCCATCACCCTCTCTAACCGAGGCGTGCAGCCGGCCACCGGCCCGGGTCGCCTCGGCAAGTCGCCCAAGCACCACGGGCAAATCTTTGCGCGCGACGTGGATCAGGCAGGCACAGGTCCAGATCCCGTCATACGGCGTGCCGGGACGCTGCGGGTCGGCCAGGTCCTCGGTCAGCGGGTCCAGCAGGTCGGCCTTAAAGCCATTCTCGCGAAGCAGGTCGACGAAACCCTTCGAAATGTCGGTGCGCCGTACGCTAATCCCCCGCTTCTCAAGCTCAAGCGCATCTCGTCCGCCGCCGCTTCCGATCTCCAGCACCCTCCCCGAGCCGCCCAGCCCGGTCACGAAGGCATCGATCTCTGTTGCCACCCATTCCGGCATCACCGCGGCTTCAGCAGCGTATTCTGCCGCGACCGTATCATAGGATTTCACGGTGTCCCTGTCGGTGCTCATCTTAGCGCTCCTCCCTCAAGACAAAGATCCCCAACGAGCAAGAGGCCCACCTCCCGACCATAGCAGAAGTTCGGTCTGAGACACGACCGAGCGCTGCTATCGCTTGACGGCGGCGCTGAGTTCGCCCTGGTCTCCCAGCGGCCCAGACTGGGACATCATCGATTGCGTGTCCAGCAGCGTTTCCGCATAGGCCATCATCAGCGGCCCGACACCCTTGATGTCGTCGGGGCGGATTTCCTCGGAGAGATAATAGCCGACGGTGCCGTCACGATAACGGCCGTTGAACCCCCCGAGGCCCGCGACGCAACAGATGTTGTGAAGCCTCAGCCGTCCATCCGCATCCCGCCGCAGCTCTTGTCCGGCCAGCGATTGCAGGCTCGCTCGACCGGCCTCGGAAACGCCGGGCGGGCCACCGAGCCGCGCGAGCTTCTGGAGAAAATAGGAGAACATCGCCGTGGCCGAGCTTTCGGGATAGTTTTGCGCTTCGTCCGGCCGGTCGATCACCTGCAGCCAGCGGTGATCCGCGCTGCGAAGGGCAATGATCCGGGATGCCAGCGCCGCGGCGCGGTCGGTCAGCTCGCGCCGCGCTACGCCGGCGGGCAGGATTTCGATGATGTCGACGAAGGCCATCGCCAGCCAGCCGATCGATCTTGCCCAATGGGCCGGCGAAAGGCCGCTTTCCGCATCCGCCCAAGCCTGTTGCCGGGTCTCGTCGTAACCGTGGCGATAAAGATCCGCCTGCCGGTCATAGGTGAGGTCGAGCGCCGTCGTGAACTGGCGGAGCGCGTCCTCGACGGCCTGGGGTTTTGAGACCGCTTGGGCGTATTCCACCTTGAACGGCAGCGCCATATAGAGCCCGTCCAGCCAGATCTGATGCGGGTAACGCAGCTTGTGCCAATAGACGTCGCTGCCGGTGCGCGGATGCGTTTCGAGCTGTCGCGCCAGCGCTGCGGCGGCATCAAGCCAGCGGCTCTCGCCGGTCAGCCGGTGGAGAAAGACGAGCGCCCGGCCGGGCAGGATGTTGTCGATGTTGAATTCGTCGATCGCGTAGCCGACAAGCCGGCCTTGCGCGTCGATCTGGCCGCTCACCAGACGCAGGAGATGATCCAGCCACAGGCGCTCGCCGGTCGCTTCGTAAAGCGCGATCAGGCCGCGGTAAAGGCAACCGTCCTCGTAACACCAGGCGCCGCCTTTGTAATATTCATAATCGCGCGCGTAATTCTCGAAATAGTCCTGAAGCATTGGATTTCAGTCTTGAGCTGGATGAATGGAAACCGGAAAAAGCCGCGTAAGGCGGCTGAAAACGGCGTTTTCCGCAACGATCCCGGCATGCCGGAGCGGCAGGAGTAGAGAGGCCATTTCCGGCACTTCGGCCTCGGCATCCGGCGCGAAGGAGACGGTGTAGTTTTCGAAGGCAATGTCGCGGATTGCGGCTTCCGGCAGACCGTAAAAGACGGCGGCGGCCGTTCGTGCGCCGAAAACGGTGACGTTCTCGACGGAGATCGAGCTTATGCTCGGCGTCTCCAGGGAGACCGGCAGCGGCGAACGGGACTGGACGTAATCGGACCGGCCGTCGGCATCGCAGAAATAGAAGGAATTGACGGCGACCGGGGTTGCGACGTCCTCCATCAGGCTGTCGGCAAGGCGGATATTGGCGACCGTGCCGCCGCGTCCCCGGCGCGTCTTGATGCGCAGCCCTCGATCAGTTCCCTTGAAGTGGCAGTTTCGGATGGCGATGTCGCTGATGCCGGCGCTCATCTCGCTGCCGATGACCACCGCGCCATGGCCGCGCTCCATCAGGCAGTTCTCGATCCGCACATGCTCGGTCGGCCGGTCGGGCCCACCGAGAAGACTGCGTTTGCCGGCCTTGAGGGCGATGCAATCGTCGCCGACGGAAATGTGCAGGCCGACAAGATGGATATCGGAGCTGCTTTCCGGGTTGAAACCGTCGGTATTCGGTGAATCCGGATCGTTCTCGATCATGAGATCGGCGGCGATAAGCCGTGTGCAGAAAACCGGGTGGACCGTCCAGGACGGCGAATTGCGGATGGTGAGGCCGGAAAGCGTGACGTCCTCGCAAGCCGACAGGAAGATGGTGCGGGGGCGCCTGGCGCCCTGGCGTGTTTCCTTCGGCCAAGACCACCAGTCGCCGCGGTCGCCGCCGCCGTCGATGATGCCTGTGCCGGCAAGATGAACATTGCGGCAGTCGATCGCGTTGATCAGGCTCGCGTAACAGGCCTCCGCCACGCCTTCCCAGGTGCCAAGAATGCGGCCATCCGCATGGCGCGCCGGCAGGATGGGAAAGTCTTGCCTGTTGGCGATCGCCGCGAGCTCGGCGCCGTCTTCGAGGAACAGGGTCATGTCGGTCTTGAGGAAGATCGGACCGCTCAGCCAGCGCCCGGCCGGTATTCTCAGCGTGCCTCCGGGAGTGAGCACCGCGATGGCCCGCTGGATCGCCGGCGCATTGTCCTGTGCGTCCGTCGAGGCGCCGAAAGCGCCGATGTCGATCAGGGCAGTTTCCCGCCGTGTGGTAAATTCGAGCCGGGCATCACCTGCATGGAAAAGGTAGGTTGTGCCCGGCTCAAGGGAAGCGACCGAGAAGACGACGGTCCGTGTCCTCCCCTCGGCGACCAACGCGCCGCCGATCTCCCGAACCTGCCAGGCAAGCGCGTCATCGCGTGTGTGAAGATGCTTTTCGGCATCGACGCGGAAGGTCGCGGTGCGAGGGCCGGCAATCAGGAGTTCGATGGCGACGTCCGTCACGTCCTCAGATCCCCGTCAGCGCTTGGTTGATGCCGGCGATGATCTCGGTTGCGGCATCCTTGGAGGATTGCTGGCCATAGGCGAAGGCTTCGAAATTGGTGTCGAAGACTTCGGTGACGCGCGGATGCTCGTTGAGCGGCGAGACGCCGGGGCTGGTCGGCTCCATCACCCGCTTGTAGGCTTCCAGCTGCACCGGCTTGATCTTGCCTTCCTTCGTCAGCGTATCGAGTGCTATCTTGCTGGACGGAATGCCGCGCGTCGCCCCCATGATCTTCACCGCTTCCGGGTCGTTGAGCAGGCAATTGAGCACCTGGGCCGCGGCCTTCGGATCCTTGCTGTTCCGGGAGATCGAAAACAGCATGGAGGGCTTGCGGTAGACGCCGTCGGTCTTGGCGCCTTCGATCGTCAACAGCTTGACGGGCACGAGCTCCTGGCCCTTTTCCATCGGCGTTGCGATCTTGCCGTAGGTGCTGTCCCACTGATAGGTGCCGGCGACTTGGCCCTTGGCCCATTTCTGGTTTTCATGCAGCGGCGTATTGCCGCCGGCGGCGACCTGTTTCCAGCTCTCGATGACGCCCTTGTCGACCAGTGTCTTGTAGAATTCCAGGCCTTCGGCGAGTTCGGCTTCGCTCCAGGCGACCTTGTTGGTGGCCGGGTCGATCAGGTCCTTGCCAGTCTTCTGAGTGGTGCGCAGGATCACCATCAGGCGGGCGTCGAGAGCCGCACCCTCGAACGGATAATACTCCTTGCCAAGCTTTTCCTTCATCTTCGGGGCTGCGGCGATCAGCTCTTCCCAGGTTTTCGGGATCGGGACACCGGCCTTGTCGTAGGTCGTCTTGTTGAACATGAAGACGCGACCGGTCGTGGAGACGGAAATGCCGTTCAGCTTGCCCTTGACGGTGCCGCTGTCGAGATCCGACTTCGACCACTGGCTGAGGTCGATGATGTCCTTGTACTGGTTCAGGTCGGCAAAGCCGTCGCCGTTCTTGGTGAACAGCGGCAGCCATGGCCAGTTCACCTGCATGATGTCGGCCTCGGTGCGGCCGGCGAGCTGGGTGGCGATCTTTTCCTGATGGCCCTGGAAACCGGTGAATTCGGGCGCGATCGTGTGGCCGAATTTCGCGCCGCAGACCTTCAGGGCCTGCTGGGTCGCGACATGGCGGTCGTCGCTGCCCCACCAGGACATGCGCAGATCCGAAGCAAATGCGGTCGAAAGGCTGGTGGCGGCAAACAAAGCCGCCGTCATGAACATGGTTCTCATTTTGGCTCCTCCCAAGTTGGAACGATGAAGTTTCAAATCGCCAGGCTGATGTTCTCCCCGGACTGGCGGTCGAACAGATGCACTCCCTTCGGGTCCGGGCTCAGCCAGACCCAGTCGTCGCGAAGCGCGCCGCGGTCGTAGGACGCGGACGGCACCACGGCGATGAGGCGTTTCGGGCCGATGTCGACATAGAGGTAGACTTCGTGGCCCATGAACTCGATATGGGTAAGCTTGCCCTTGATGGTGCCGGGCGTTTCGGCCGCGACGATGTGCAGGTGCTGCGGCCGGATGCCGAGCGTGACGTGCTCGCTGCGTCCGGAAATCCGCTTGGTGAACTCGTCGCCGAGCACGATCACCTGGTCCGCTGCCCGCACGCTGTTCTCTCCCTCGAACGTGCCGTCTAGGAAATTCATTTCCGGGCTGCCGATGAAGCCTGCAACGAATGTATTGGCCGGGCGGCTGTAGAGCGTCACCGGGTCGGCGACCTGCATGATGTGGCCGTCCCTCATGACGCAGATGCGGTCGCCCATGGTCATGGCTTCGGTCTGGTCGTGGGTAACGTAGATGACGGTCGCCTGCTGGCCGTCCGCCTTCAGCCGCTTGTGCAGGTCGGTGATGCGCACGCGCATCGAGGCGCGCAGCTTGGCGTCGAGGTTGGAGAGCGGCTCGTCGAACAGGAAGACCTGCGGTTTCTTGATCAGCGCCCGGCCCACGGCGACGCGCTGCGCCTGGCCGCCGGAGAGCTGTTTTGGGAGCCGGTCGAGCAAGGGGTCGATCTCGAGAAGACTGGAGACGTGGCTTGTGGCCTGTTCGATCTCGGCGGCCGGACGGCGCTTCAGCCGCATGCTGAAGGAGAGGTTCTTGTGGACCTTCATATGCGGATAGAGCGCATAGTTCTGGAAGACCATGGATATGCCGCGGTCGCCCGGCGTCTTGTCGTTGACCAGCTCGCCGCCGATGCGGATCTCGCCCCCGGTCACCCGCTCCAGCCCGGCGATCATCCGAAGCGTGGTCGACTTGGCGCAGCCGGACGGGCCGACCAGCACCATGAACTCGCCGTCTTCGACATCGAGGTTGATGCCATGCACGGCGCGGAACGAACCGTAATCCTTTTCGAGGTTTCTCAGTTGAAGACGCGCCATATGACTATCCTTTGATCCCGCCGGAGGAGATCCCGTCGATGAAATATTTCTGGGCGAGGAAGAAGACCGCGAGTGCCGGTGCCAGCGACAGGACCGACATCGCCAGGACCCGGTTCCATTCGAAGGCTTCGGTCGTGTCGATCGACAGTTTCAGCGCCAGCGAGATCGGGTATTTGTCGACCGAAGAGATGTAGATCAGAGGCCCGAGGAAGTCGTTCATCGTCCACATGAACTGGAACAGGCAGACCGAGATCAGTGCCGGCATCAGAAGCGGCACGACGATGAAGATCAGCGTCTGCCAGGTGGTGGCTCCGTCGACGCGGGCTGCTTCCTCCATGTCGCGCGGAATGGCGCGCAGGAACTGCACCAGCATGAAGACGAAGAAGGCATCGCCCGCCAGCGCCGAAGGCACCCAGAGCGGCAGGTAGCTGTCGAGCCAGCCGAGATCGCGGAAGATCAGGTATTGCGGAATGCGGGTGACGACGTTCGGCAGGAGCAGCGTCGCGATCAGCGCGGAAAACAGCACCTTCTTGAACGGGAAATCGAAGCGGGCAAAGCCATAGGCGACCGCCGTGCAGGAAATCGCCGTGCCGATCACCTTCGGAATGACGATCCACAGCGTGTTGATGAAGAACGTGCCGAAGGAATAGGGCGTCGAGGTTTTCCAGCCCTTGATATAGCCGTCGAGCGTCGGGTTCTCCGGCCAGAAGCCGGGATTGGAGAAGATCTCCGAATTGGTCTTGAACGATGCCCCGATCAGCCAGATTAGCGGATAGAGCATCAAGAGCCCGACCACCGTCAGCAGGGCGTAACGCAGCACGGCATTGAAGCGGTGGCGGCGCGTTTCGCGGCTGCGGACGATGTCGATGTCGCGGGCGGCTGGGGAATTCTGGGAGAGGATGTGATCGGTCATGGTCAGCTCCTCTTGTCGCCGGCGTAATAGACCCAGTGGCGCGAAGACCAGAAGGCGATGAGGGTGAGGGCCATGATGATGAGGAACAGGACCCAGGCGATGGCCGAGGCATAACCCATGTCGAAGCGCTTGAAGGCCTCGTCATAGATGTAGATCGGCAGGAGATAGGTGGATTTCAAAGGCCCCCCTTGGGTGATGATGTAGGGTCCGTTGAACTCCTGGAAGGCCTGGACCATCTGCATGATCAGGTTGAAGAAGATGACAGGCGTGATCAGCGGCAGGGTGATGTAGACGAAGCTCGTCCATTTGCCGGCGCCGTCGATCGAGGCTGCCTCGTAGAGCGTCTTGTCGATGCTCTGGAGGGCTGCGAGGAAGATCACCATGGCCGAACCGAACTGCCAGAGGCGTAGGAGCGTGATGGTGAACAGCGCATTGGTCGGGTCGCCGAACCAGTTGACCGGCTCGAAGCCTATGAGGGCGAGGCCCATGTTGACGAGGCCGACATCGGCGAAGATGTAGCGCCACAGAACCGCGATGGCGATCGAACCGCCGAGGATCGAGGGCACGTAATAGGCCGTCCTGAAGACGTTGATGAACCTCAGCTTGTAGTTGAGGATCACCGCCATGAAGAGCGCGAAAGCGAGCTTCAACGGCACCGTCGTGAATACGTAGACCAGCGTCACCCAGAGCGATTTGCGGAACGTCCGGTCGTTGGTGAACAGCCGGATATAGTTCTGCAGGCCCGTGAAGACCGGCTCGTTCATCAGGTTGTAGTTGGTGAAGCTCAGATAGAGCGACGCAAGGAAGGGCAGGGCGGTGAAAACCAGGAGCCCGATGATGAAGGGCGACAGATAGATAAGCCCAAGGAACTTGTTGTCGCCGCTCATGCCGCCTGCCCCAGTCTGGCCAGCGCTTCCGGCAGGCGGTGCATCCGACCGGCATGTGCGGTGACGGCTCGGTCACAGGCAAGGTCGCCCGTGAGGTTCGTCGCGTAGTTGAGCGAACCACCGCCGATAGAGGCGATGTTGAACGAAGAGACACTTGCTTTATTGTGCATCGCGACTTCTGGCCCTTCGATTTGCGCACACACCTGATCCGTCAGGCTCCCGCAATTGAAGCGCCATTTCCTCCCATTAATGTCTCAGGCGTGTTGAGTTCTTAGCTCCCGGGCTGATATTCTCACTTTGCCAGTCAGATCAAATCGACGAATTCGGGGAAAAGGATGGAGAAAATCGAAGGTAGCGTTCTGTCTGCCATTCCGATGAACGCGATGGCGTTGACGCTGACGCGCTCAACCATAAGGATGCAGCACTCGCATACCTGGGGCGTCGACAAATCGAACAGCGTGCATGACCTGATCATCTGCCTGACGGGCTCGGCACGTTATGAAGTCGGGGGCGAGACGATCGACATGGCGCCGGGCAGGGCGATGCTCCTGCCTGCGAATACGTGGTTTTCCGGCCGTTCGACCTCGCGCGAGGCCTATACCGGCATCGCCCAGCATTTCACGCTCGACCTCTTCGGGCGGCTCGACCTGATCGCCCAGATGAACCTGAAGCACGCCGTCACGCTCGCCCGCTGGGAGATGATGGAGCCGCTGACGCGTTATTACCACGACAATTCGCCGCCCTATTCGACGACGCTGCTTCAGCATCACCTCTTCATGTTCCTGTTGATCGAATTCATCGAACAGGCTCATACCGGCTGGAGGGAGCAGTCGGTCGGCAACGTCAACAATCCGGATGCCTTGTCGTTTTCGGTCATGGTGGCGGCGAGCCAGATCGCGGCCGATCCGCTGGGTGAGGAGATCGTCGGAAGAACGATCGATTCGGTGCCCTACAATCCAGATTACTTCAAGCGGGAGTTCCGCAAGCGCGTTGGCTGGACGCCCGACAAGTTCCAGGAATTCAAGCGGATGGAGCGGGCCATGGGCCTGATGGCCGGCGGGTGTACGGTAAAGCGCGCCGCCGAGCTTTCCGGTTATACGGACGCCTACTACTTCTCCCGCATGTTCAAGCGCTATATCGGCATCAGCCCGCAGGGCTATCAGCAATCGGAAAAGCGCAGTCGCGAGGGCGCCTTCCCGAGAGGCGAGGAGGATGGCCAGCTCATCTATCCGCTGACCCGCTGAATAGGTCGAAGTCTCTGGGCCGGGTTTAATGGCTGGTTCCCGTGGGTTCCAGGCCGACCTTGCAGCAGACTGGCAGGCCCGGCGCCGGAATTTCTCCCGGCGCCGGGCGATTGTTTACGCGAGCTATTTGCCTGCCTGATTGGCGGCCCGTTCGATGACGTCGGCGACCTTCTCCGGCTGGGAGGCGAAGACGGCATGGCTTGCCTTGATCTCGGTGATGTCGCTGCCGGCTCGCCGGGCCATATCCCGTTCCAGTTCCGGATTGATGGAGCGGTCCTCGGTGGCGACGATCGACCAGCTTTTCCTGGTCTGCCAGGCGGGATTGCCGACCTTGGCCGAAAAAGCCTCCTTGGCGGCAAACACCTGCGACCGGGCGAGAAAACGGGCCTCGTCCTTCGGCAGGTCCGCCGCGAAATCGCCCGGGAATGCGGCCGGGTCGATATAGAGATATTTGCCGTCTTTTGTCTCGCGGATGTTCATGCCGCCTGCCGGTTTCGAGCTTGCGAGGCTGAGCAGGCTTTCGCCCTTGTCGGGCTGGAATGCCGCCACGTAGACGAGACCGGCGACATGCGGGTTGTGTCCGGCTTCGGTAATCACCATGCCGCCATAACTGTGTCCGACGAGCAGGGTCGGGCCGTCCTGGAGGTCCAACACCCGGTGGGTGGCGGCGATGTCGTCGGCAAGCGAGGTGATCGGCTGCTGAACGATCGTCACGTTGAAGCCGCGCCTTTCGAGGATTTCGGTTGCCTTGCGCCAGCTGGAGCCATCGGCCAATGCGCCGTGGACGATGACGATGTTCTTGACGTCTGTGGCCTGCGCCGCAAACGCGATGACGCTGGTGGCAAAGGCAAGTGCGAAGGTGGAAATACGTTTTTTCATGAGTTTAACTCCTGTTAGTTGATGTAGGATTGGGTTTGGGATGGGGCCTAGCCGAAGGTGAAGGCGTAGGCTTCGACACCCGGATCGAAGAAGCGGATCTCGAAGCTGCGGGCCTCGACATCGCCGGCCTGACGAACGAGCTGGTAGAGCTTTGTCACCGTCACCGTGCCGTTGCCGTCTGCGTCGATATCGGCGCCGTGGTTCATTCCGGGAGCCTTGCCGTCGATTGTCACCTGGAAGCGGACCGGTTTGCCGGCGGCGCCGGGACCGAGAACGAGATGCAGATCGCGGGCACTGAACCGGTAGGCGATGCCGCCGCCCGGCTGGCCGAGCGTTGCCTGTTCCGCGCCGACGGTCCAGGTCCCGGAGAGGCCCCATTCGTTGAGGCCGGGTTCCTCGATCGAATAGTCGCGGGCGGCGTCGGCGCGCAGGGTTTCGCGGGAGGCGAAGTTGGTGGCGCGCTTGTAGCCGAGATAGGTTTCGCCGGAGCGGACGTTGCGCAGATCCGGGCTTGTCTCCGCGCCCCTGGCGTCGGGCACAACCGGTGCCGAAGCCGACATCTCGCTTCCGGCCTCGCGCAGCAGATCCTGGATCGCCTGCTCGGACTGTTTGTAGTTACCCTCGCCGAAGTGGTGATAGCGGATCTGGCCCTTGGCATCGATCAGGTACTGGGCGGGCCAATAGCTGTTCTCGAAGGCGCGCCAGATCTTGTAGTCGTTGTCGATTGCGACCGGATAGCCGATCTTGAAGTCACCGACGGCCTTTTTGACATTGTCGATCTTCTTCTCGAAGGCGAATTCCGGAGCGTGCACGCCGATCACCACGAGGCCCTGATCCTTGTACTTTTCGGCCCAGGCGCGGACGTAAGGCACGGCGCGGATGCAGTTGATGCAGGAATAGGTCCAGAAATCCACCAGTACGACCTTGCCGCGGAGCTGCTCCGAGGTCAGCGGCGGCGAGTTCAGCCACGCGACCGCGCCATTGAGCGAAGGTGCACGACCCTCGACCGGCAGGGTGCTGCGGAACGGCCGGGTGGTATCGGCTGCGGCGCTCGTCAGGCCATTGCCGGCGATTTCCGAAGACGAGCCGGTTGCAGGCTTGGAATGCAGCCTGTCGAGCACCGCCTGTTCGAAGGAGGCGGTGCTGGCATAGGACAGGCGGGCGAGCAGGCCGGTATCGAGGCCAAGCGTTATGACCGCGACGCCGGCAAGCACGGCGGCACCCAGGACCTGGCGGATCCGTTCGCTGACACCGAGCGAACGCTTCATTCCGGCAAAGATCTTTCCGCCGACGATGAGCGCAACGGCGAGGGAAGTTGCCGCGCCGGCGGCATAGGCGACGAGCAGGAATGTCGTTTCGAGGTTCGCGCCCTGCAATGCGGCACCGGTGAGGACCAGGCCGAGAATGGGACCGGCGCAGGGAGCCCAGAGCAGGCCGGTCGCGACGCCGAGGACCAGCGAGCTCGTCGCCGTGGGCACCGTACCAGGTGTGCCCGAGGCATTCAGGAGCCGGTTGCCGAAATCAACGACCGGACGGGTGACGAAGCTTGCGACACGCGGCGAAAGGAGGCTGACGCCGAAGATTGCGAGCAGGAGGATGGCGGCGAGCCGGCCGTATTCGTTGGCGTGGATCGCCCAGCTGCCGCCGACAGCTGCAAGCGTTGCGACGAGCGCAAAGGTGGCGGCCATGCCGATCAGCATCGGCAAGGTGCTGCGGACGAACGGTTGCCCGGCGCGCGCAAAGACGAAGGGAAGGATGGGGAGAATACACGGGCTGAGGATCGTCAGCGCGCCTCCGAGATAGGCAATGATAAGAAGCGTCATCATCGTTTCCTTTGACACCGGATGTTCGGGTTCTGGGCGGCGGTGCGGCTCGACCAGCAACGGAGCCAATCTGGTCGGCGCGACGTATCCCGGATGTGTCCGGGTTCGAGGGGAAATGTACCGAAGTGTAGGAAACCGCCGATGCGCTACAGAGCGACACAAATCGCCAGGCGCGGCGGAAGGCGGCCGGATCGGCGGTGCCTGAATTGTATCAGAACGTATCTCGGCGGCCGGATGCTACATCCGCATGCAAAACCCGCGGCTCGGGACACATCGGGGATACATGGCCCCGGCTTCCTTCCGATCGTGATCAACACGAATTGGAGAGATCGATGTCCGACCCGATCAACCACCAGCGTCGCCGCTTCTTCGGCGTTGCCGCCATGACCGTTGCAGCGGTCGAATTCGGAATGACCGGCACTGCCGGTGCCCAGTCTTCGTCGCCTGCCGCGACGCCATTGACCGCCGTCAAGGCCCGCACCAACACGTCCTTCGAAAGGCTGAAGCAGGTCAGGGCCGGCGTGCTCGATGTGGGTTATGCCGAGGCCGGTCCGGCAGATGGTCCCGTCGTCCTGCTGCTGCATGGCTGGCCCTACGACATCTATAGCTTCGTGGATGTCGCGCCGCTGCTCGCGTCTGCCGGTTACCGGGTCATCGTGCCCTATCTGAGGGGCTACGGCACGACACGCTTTCTGTCGAAGGATACGCCACGCAATGGCCAGCAGTCGGCCATTGCGGCCGATATGATCGCGCTCCTCGATGCGCTGGAGATCGATAAAGCAATCATCGCCGCCTTCGATTGGGGCGCCAGGACCGCCAACATCATGGCGGCGCTTTGGCCGGAACGCTGCAAGGCGATGGTATCGGTGAGCGGCTACCTGATCGGCAGCCCGGAAATCAACGAAAAACCTCTGCCGCCGAAAGCCGAACTTGCATGGTGGTACCAGTTCTATTTCGCTACCGAGCGCGGCCGGTTGGGCTACGAGCAGAACCGGCGCGATTTCAACAGGCTTATCTGGCAGACGGCGTCGCCCACCTGGAAATTCGACGACGCGACGTTTGAAAGATCGGCCGTCGCATTCGACAATCCCGACCACGTCGAGATCGTTGTCCATAACTACCGCTGGCGGCTGGGCCTTGTCGAAGGCGAGGCCCAGTTCGATGCACTCGAAAAGCAGCTCGCCATGGGGCCGATGATCTCGGTGCCGACGATCACCATGGAAGGCGATGCCAACGGCGCGCCGCATGCCGATCCTTCTGCCTATGCGGGCAAGTTCTCCGGAAAATACGCGCATCGCACCATCACCGCCGGTATCGGTCACAACCTGCCGCAGGAGGCACCGCAGGCCTTTGCGCAGGCTGTTCTGGACGTCGACCGGTTTTGAGCCCCAATGGGCTGCCGCGGAAATAATTCTTGGCTTCGCGGCAGCCATCCTGCGGTTTAAAGAAGGAAGGGCGGTGCGATACCGTTCTCATCGGACAAGGATTTGAAGCCCGAAAATGGATCATATCGACCATATCCTGATCGTCGATGACGACCGCGAAATCCGCGAACTGGTGTCGAGCTACCTGAAGAAGAACGGCCTCCGGGCGACGGTGGCAGCGGATGGCCGCCAGATGCGCAGTTTTCTCGAGGCCAATACGGTCGACCTGATCGTGCTCGACGTGATGATGCCGGGCGACGACGGGCTCGTGCTTTGCCGCGAGCTCAGGGCTGGCAAGCACAAGGCGACGCCGATCCTGATGCTGACTGCCCGCAGCGACGAGATGGACCGGATCATCGGGCTCGAAATGGGTGCCGACGACTATTTGCCGAAACCGTTTGCCGCGCGTGAATTGCTGGCGCGCATCAAGGCCGTCCTGCGCCGGACGCGCATGCTGCCGCCCAACCTGCAGATCAGCGAGGCAGGCCAGCTGCTGAGCTTCGGCGACTGGCGGCTGGATACGGTCGGCCGCCATCTGCTCGACAGACAGGGCACGGAAATCGCGCTGAGCGGTGCAGAATACCGGCTGCTGCGCGTCTTCATCGACCATCCGCAGCGTGTGCTCAACCGCGACCAGATCCTCAACCTCACGCAAGGCCGTGATGCGGACCTGTTCGATCGGTCGATCGACCTTCTGGTGAGCCGGCTTCGCCAGCGGCTCGGCGACGATGCGCGCGAGCCGACCTATATCAAGACCGTGCGCAGCGAAGGTTACGTCTTCTCGGTTCCCGTCGAGATCTCGGAGCCGAAGCCGTGAGCGCCAGCGTCTCCCGTTTTTTAGGAAACTTATGGCCGAGCACCCTGCGTGCCCGGCTTTTCCTCATCCTGTTCGCCGGCCTCGCCATCGCCTACGGGCTCTCCTTCAGCATCCTCTTTATCGAACGTTACATGTCGGCAAAGGCCGTCATGCTCGGCACGCTTGAAAACGATCTTGCGACGTCGATCGCCATCCTCGATCGGCTGCCGGCCGGCGAGCGGGCCGATTGGCTGGATCGGTTGAGCCGCGGCAATTACCGGCTGGTGCTCGGCCCGGGGATTGCCGGTGTGCCGGAAGTGCCGGGCCGGGGCGCCGAGATTACCGGCAAGATCCAGGAGGCGGTGGGGCATCGGTTCCCGCTGCGGGTGGAGTCCATCCCCGGTGACGTCAGGCGGCTGCAGGGTCATCTCACTCTTTCCGACGGCTCTCCACTCACCATCGACGTCACGCCGAGGGGTGTCATGCCGATCGCCGAATGGCTTCCTTACGTGTTCGCTGTCCAGATGGCGCTTCTGGTGATCTGCACCTGGTTTGCGGTCCGGCAGGCGATCCGCCCGCTCGGAGACCTTGCGGCTGCAGCCGATGCGCTCGATCCCAACAGAAAAGGCCCGCCCTTGAGCGAGGCCGGTCCGAGCGAAGTCGCCCATGCTGCACGGGCCTTCAACGCCATGCGCGACAGGATCGCCCATTATCTCGAGGAACGGGTGCAGATTCTCGCCGCCATCTCCCACGATCTCCAGACGCCGATCACCCGCATGCGGCTGCGCGCCGACATGGCGGACGATTCGCCCGAGAGGGACAAGCTGGTGCATGACCTCGGCGAGATCGAGCGGCTGGTGCAGGACGGCATAGCCTATGCGCGCAGCGCGCATGGCAATGGCGAGAAACTTTCCCGCATCGATCTTGCCTCGTTCATCGACAGCATTGCCTATGATTATCAGGACACCGGCAAGGCGGTGACCGTCGCCGGCGTGGTACAGGGCACCGCGTCCACCAAACCGCACGCGCTGCGTCGCATCCTCTCGAACTTCATCGACAATGCGGTGAAATTTGCCGGCGCGGCCGAGATCAGCGTCGAGCGAAGCGGCAAGGGCGACATCGTCATCACCGTCCTCGATCGCGGGCCGGGGATCCCCGAAGAGATGCTGGAGGCGGCCATGCAGCCTTTCTTCAGGCTGGAGCAATCCCGCAACCGCGAAACCGGCGGCACGGGGCTTGGTCTTGCCATCGCCCACCAGCTTGCCGCAGCACTCGGCGGCTCGGTGAGGCTCTACAACCGCGCCGGTGGCGGGCTGGCTGCCGAAGTCACCATCCGTTGATACCGGAATTGGCGGATTTTCCGAAGCCTTTTGTATGAAAGGATGTCCGGCGAGCTCCGCGCTACGGTTCGATACATTTCCGGCGATTCCGGAAACATGCCGGATACCTCGGCCCGTCAAACCACTCCCCGTCAACGGATGTCGCAACCGGCGACACCAACAAAGGAGTGTTCCATGACCAGGATCGACAAGGTTCTCTATACCGGCAAGACCCACACGACCGGCGGGCGCGATGGGGTCTCGCGCAGCGACGACGCCCAGCTCGACGTCAAGCTTTCACCTCCCGGCAGCGCGCATGCCGGCACCAATCCCGAACAACTTTTCGCAGCCGGATGGTCGGCGTGTTTCATCGGTGCCATGGGTCTTGCCGCAGCTAAGCGGAAGATCAAGTTGCCCACCGAGACGGCGGTCGATGCCGAGGTCGACCTCGGGACGACCGAGGGCGCATACTTCCTGCAGGCCCGCCTCAACATCAGCCTGCCGGGCATCGATCCGCAACTTGCCAAGGAGCTTGTCGAAGAAGCTCACCAGACCTGCCCCTATTCGAAGGCGACCCGCGGTAACATCAATGTCGAGCTGATCCTCGCCTGAGAAAACCCGATTTGCGCGTCGCGCCGGATCGGCCGCGGCGAGAGGCAAGAACGGATAACGGGACGAGGCAGGCGCCTCGTCCCTGGAGAACCCCATGAGATTGATGATCATCTGCATCCTGGGAGCGGCCGTCTTCGCGGCGCCCTGCATCTACGACGTAACCTCACTGGAGCCTTCGGCCTTGGCCGGTCTGCTGGCCGCAGGTTCCTCATTCTGAAATCCTATTCGGAAAAGCGGCGACCGGAGGCACGACCCCGGTCGCCGTCGTTACATGCTTCGCGATCCCGACCCCTACTCGACCATGCGGCTGTAGTGGTCTACTCCTCGGAGTGGGCGTGTCCGCCATGCCGGTGAAACGAATATCGCCATGCTGTGGCCCTGTCGTTTCAAGCAAACTGCAACGGGCGCGCGTTAGGCAATGTGGAATATCGCGCTCGCAGGAATGCGGGCGACTTTTGGAGGGAGCTTGGGCATGAGCCAGCCAATTCTGATCTGGGGCGCCGGTGCGATCGGCGGGACGCTGGGTGCGGCTTTCATCCGCGCCGGCGAGGATGTGATCTTCGTCGACAACGTCAAGGACCATGTCGATGCGATCAACGAGAAGGGACTGAAGATAGTTGGCCCGATCTTCGAGGATACCGTCCAGGCCAGGGCTTATCTGCCGGAAGAACTGGAAGGCCAGTATCAGCGGACTTTCCTCTGCGTCAAAGCCCATCATACGGAGGCGGCGGCAAGGTCTCTCGTCCAGCATCTCCCCGCCGACGGATATGTGGTCTCCGTCCAGAACGGGCTCAACGAACGCGTGATTGCCCGCATCGTCGGAGAACATCGCGTCATCGGCTGCTTCGTCAATTTCGGGGCGGATTATCTGGAGCCGGGCGTCGTGCAGTATAGCGGCCATGGCGCCGCGGTGATCGGCGAACTCGACGGGCGTTTCACCGATCGGGCCGAGGATATCTATCAGCTGATGCGGCATGTCGAGCCGAAGGCCCTGATCACCAACAATATCTGGGGCTTCTTGTGGGGCAAGCTCATCTACGGTGCGCTGCTGTTCGGCACGGCTCTCACCAATGACAGCATCGCCGATGTACTCGAAAATCCGGTCGCCCGCCCGGTTCTGCGCCGGCTCGCGCTGGAAGTGGCGACGGTGGCGGCTATCAACAACATCCGGCCGGAAGCCTTCGACGGGTTCGATCCGGCCGCCTTCGGGCCGCTGGCCTCGCCGGAGCAGACCGAGACGTCGTTCGACGACATGGTGGCGCATAACCGTAGGTCGGCAAAATCGCATTCCGGCATCTGGCGCGATCTCGCCGTTCGCAAGCGCAAGACCGAGGTGGACGCGCAGGTGATGCCGGTCGTCGAGATCGGCAGGGAATCGCGCGTTCCGACGCCGCTTGCCGCCCGCCTGATCACCATGATCCACGAGATCGAGGACGGCAAACGTCCGCTCGACATGGCCAATCTCGAAGAACTGGCGACGGTGACGGGATGAACATTTCGTTCGACGGCAAGGTGGTGATTGTCACGGGTGCTGCACACGGTTTCGGCCGGACGATCGCGCAAGGGTTCGCGAGCCGCGGCGCAGCGGTGCATGCCTGCGACATCGATGCGGCGGGGCTCGATGAAACGGTCAGGCTCTGCGGGCCGAAGGCCGAGGCACATGTACTGGATGTCGGCAATCGCAACGCCGTGCAGGAGACCGTCCGGGCGATCGAGGCAGCCTCCGGCGCGCCGGACGTGGTGGTCAACAATGCGGGCGGCGTGCGCGGGCAGGTGGGCCGGCCGATCGAGGAAATATCCGAAAGCGACTGGCAGACGATCTTCGACGTCAACCTGTCCGGCGCCTTTTTCATGGCCCAGGCGGTCGCGCCGGGCATGAAGAGGAAAAACGCCGGGCGCATCATCAATATCTCCAGCGGCGCCGGTCTTGGAATTTCGCTGACGGGAATCCAGGCCTATGCCAGCGCCAAGGCCGGCCAGATCGGACTGACGCGCCAACTCGCCCACGAACTGGGGCCGTGGGGCATCACCGTCAACAATGTCGCGCCCGGCTTCGTGCGCTCCAACCCGGCGACCGAGCGACAATGGGAGGCGATGGGCGAGGAAGGGCAGGCGCGGCTCCTGCAGAATATCGCCCTCAAACGCCTTGGTACACCTGACGACATCGCGGCCATGGTGATGTTCTTCGCATCCGACTTCGCCGGCTGGATTTCCGGGCAGATCATCAGCGTGGATGGCGGCAAGTGAGCTCAGAACGGCTTGGATATCCCACCTTCGGGAGCCAGCTCTATCAGGGAAACCTCCGATTCGCCGGAGAGAACTAGGTCGCCCACCGCTTCGGCGCCGAAGGTCAGGCAATCCAGTGGCTCGAGGTCAAATTTCTCAGAACCGAACGCAATCGCGTGTTTTCCTGTGGCAAGAACGAATCTCAAAAATGCCGACGGCGGCAGTGACACGGGCGTCGGCTGCCTGATGACGCGGTGAGAAAACCGGCCGCGCCGCGTCATCACGTTGAGGTCCGTTGTCGCGCCATTGACTAACGTGGCAAAAACTGGCCTGTCGGCAGGAAACGGATAGGGCTCGGAATCGAGCTCGAGAGTGACGGGCGGGCCGCTATCGATCGTCAGCTCCATGCCTGCGCCGGAGAGGATCGACAGGGTTCGGTCCACGTCCGCAAAGATCGAGAACGGTCCGTCGGAGGCGACGGTCGCCATACTGATGCGCCAGTCGAAGTCCTCGATCGATGCGCCGGCGGGATAGACGGCGATCTCCACCGTCTCGCCGCCTCCGTTCTTCCACGGCATTCGCTTGTAGTCGGATGCGCGCAGGATTTTCATGGGTTCAGTTCCCGAGAATGCCGGGCAGGCGAAGTCGGTTTTCCTGGGCGCAATCCACGGCGATCTCGTAACCCGCATCCGCATGACGCATGACGCCGGTGGCGGGGTCGTTCCACAGCACCCGTTCGATGCGGCGGTCGGCGTCCTCGCTGCCGTCGCAGCAGATGACCATGCCGGAATGCTGCGAATAACCCATGCCGACGCCGCCGCCGTGATGCAGAGATACCCAGGTGGCTCCGGATGCCGTGTTGAGGAGCGCATTCAGCAGCGGCCAGTCGGACACCGCATCCGAGCCGTCCTTCATCGCTTCCGTCTCCCGGTTGGGAGAGGCGACCGATCCGGAGTCGAGATGGTCGCGGCCGATCACGATCGGCGCTTTCAGCTCGCCATTGCGGACCATCTCGTTGAAGGCGAGGCCGAGCTTGTGGCGGACGCCGAGGCCCACCCAGCAGATGCGCGCCGGCAGGCCCTGGAAGGAAATCCGTTCGCGCGCCATGTCGAGCCAGTTGTGGAGATGCGCGTTGTCCGGCAGCAGTTCCTTCACCTTGGCATCGGTGCGGTAGATGTCTTCCGGATCGCCTGAAAGGGCGGCCCAGCGGAAGGGGCCGATGCCGCGGCAGAACAGCGGGCGGATATAGGCCGGCACGAAGCCCGGGAAGGCGAAGGCGTTTTCCAGCCCCTCGTCCTTGGCGACCTGGCGTATGTTGTTGCCGTAGTCGAGCGTCGGGATGCCGGCGTTCCAGAAGGCGATCATCGCCTCAACATGTTCGCGCATCGACGCGCGGGCGGCTTTTTCTACCGCCTTCGGGTCGGTCTCGCGCCTGGTTTTCCATTCGGCGATCGTCCAGCCCTTGGGCAGGTAGCCGTTGATCGGATCATGGGCCGACGTCTGGTCGGTCACCATGTCCGGACGGATGCCACGACGGACCATTTCGGGCAGAATTTCGGCGGCATTGCCGAGCAGGCCGACGGATTTTGCCTCGCCGGCGGCTGTCCAGCGGGTGATCATCTCCATGGCTTCATCGAGCGTTTCCGCCTTGGCGTCGACATAGCGGGTGCGCAGGCGAAAATCGATGCTGTCGGGGTTGCATTCGACCGCAAGGCAGCAGGCGCCGGCCATGACGGCGGCGAGCGGCTGGGCGCCACCCATGCCGCCAAGCCCACCGGTCAGGATCCATTTTCCCTTGAGATTGCCGCCATAATGCTGGCGTCCGGCTTCCACGAACGTCTCATAGGTGCCCTGCACGATGCCCTGGGTGCCGATATAGATCCACGAACCGGCGGTCATCTGGCCATACATGGCCAGTCCCTTCTTATCGAGCTCGTTGAAATGGTCCCAGGTCGCCCAATGGGGCACGAGGTTCGAGTTGGCGATCAGCACCCGCGGCGCGTCCTTGTGGGTGCGGAACACGCCGACCGGCTTGCCCGATTGAACCAGCAGCGTTTCCTCCTCCGTGAGCGTCTTCAGCGTCGCGACGATCCGGTCGAAATCGTCCCAGGTGCGGGCGGCGCGTCCGATGCCGCCATAAACGACCAGTTCGTTGGGGTTTTCCGCCACGTCCGGATCGAGATTGTTCATCAGCATGCGCAGGGGCGCTTCCGTCATCCAGCTTTTGGCGTTGAGCTGATTGCCGCGGGGGGCGCGAATTTCGCGGATGTTGTGGCGGGGATTGGTCATCGGAACGTTCCCTTTATCGGTTGTTGTTTTTCTGCGACGCGAGGCCGAGGGCGACCCGCTCGATCCGCGTCAGGATATCTTTCAGATGGACACGCAGTCGCTCTGCCTTGGCCGGATGATAGGCGAAGGGCAGGGCCTCCGCGGCGAGATGGGTGGACTGGGCCAGCTCCATCTGGATCGCGTGGACGCCGGTTTCCGGCCTGCCGTAAAACCGTGTCGTCCAGCCGCCCTTGAAGCGGCCGTTCAAGATGCTGGTGTAGCCCGAAGCCGCAGTTGCCATATCCAGCCCCCCCTGTTCGATTGCCGGGGCGCAGGTCCTGCCCATGTCGGTGCCGATGTTGAAATCGGGCAAGGTGCCCTCGAACAGGAACGGGAGGTGCGAGCGGATCGAGTGGCAGTCGTAGAGCACGGCAATGCCGTGGATGGATTTGACCCGTTCGATTTCGGCTGCAAGCGCCGCGTGATAGGGCGCATGGAAATCGCGCAGCCGCGCAGCGATGTCGGCATCGGTCGGCCCGGCGCCCTGTTTCCAGATGCTCCTGCCGTCGAAGTCCGTCTCCGGGATCAGGCCGGTGGCGTTCTGGCCGGGATAGAGGCTCACACCCTGTGGATCGCGGTTGGCGTCGATCACGTAGCGGTGGAACGTGGCGCGCACCGTCGTCGCATCGCCCAGAAGACCGTCATAGAGCTCATGGATGTGCCAGTCCGTGTCGGCAAGCAGGAGGCCGTTGTCATTCAGCCGCTCCCAGATCGGCTGGGGCACGTCGGTTCCCGTATGCGGAAAGCCGAGAATGACGGGGGAGGTGCCTTGTCTGGTTTCGACAATCGCCATTCACGCCTCCAGGACCGGCAGGATATCTGCGGAAACGGAGGCGGCGAGCGCGCCCGAAGCGACGAGATCTGTCGCCGCCTTGAGGTCGTTTGCCATATAGCGATCCTCTTCCAGGCTTGGGACAACGGAGCGGATGGTGGCGATCACCTTCTGGAGTTCGGGACTGGTGGTCAGCGGTTTGCGCAGTTCCACGCCCTGCGCTGCCGTTAGCGCCTCGATGCCGATGATGGTCGCAAGATTGTCGGTCATCTGCAGAAGCCGGCGCGCGCCATGGCAGGCCATCGAAACGTGGTCTTCCTGGTTGGCGGAGGTCGGCGTCGAATCGACCGAGGCGGGATGCGACATCTGCTTGTTTTCCGACATCAGGGCGGCGGACGTGACTTCCGCGATCATCAGCCCGGAATTGAGCCCCGGCTTCTTGGCGAGAAAGGCCGGCAGTCCGTAGGAGAGGGCCGGGTCGACGAGCAGAGCAATGCGGCGCTGGGAGATCGCACCGATTTCGCAGACGGCAAGGGCGATCTGGTCGGCGGCAAAGGCCACCGGCTCGGCGTGGAAATTACCGCCCGAAACGACGGTATCGTCCGATAGCACCAGCGGATTGTCGGTCACCGCATTGGCTTCGATCTCGAGCGTGCGGGCGACCGAGCGCAGAAGATCGAGGCAGGCGCCGTCGACCTGCGGCTGGCAGCGGATGCAATAGGGGTCCTGAACCCGTTCGTCGCCCTGAAGATGACTTTCGCGAATGACCGAGCCTGATAATAACGCGCGCAGCGCCGCGGCCGCATCGATCTGGCCCTTGTGGCCGCGAAGCGTGTGGATATCCGGATGGAAAGGTGCGGAGGAGCCCATGGCGGCATCCGTCGACATGGCGCCGGTCACCAGTGCTGTCTGGGCGGCGCGATGGGCACGGAACAAGCCGGCCAGTGCCAGGGCCGTAGAAGTCTGGGTGCCGTTGATCAGGGCAAGGCCTTCCTTGGCGGCAAGCACGACCGGTATCAATCCGGCCCTTGCAAGAGCCTCGGCGGCGGGCAGCAGATTGCCTTGATAGAAGGCTTCGCCTTCGCCCATCATCACTGCCGCCATATGCGCGAGCGGTGCGAGATCGCCAGACGCGCCGACCGAGCCTTTTTCCGGGATGAGCGGAATCACGCCTTTTTCCAGCATCGCCTCGATCAGGCGCACCAGCGCGAGCCGCACGCCGGACGCGCCGCGCCCGAGTGACACGAGTTTCAGCGCCATGATCAGGCGAACGATATTTTCGGCAAGCGGGGCGCCGACACCGCAGCAATGCGACAGGATCAGGTTGCGCTGGAGTGTCGCGACATCGGCACTGTCGATCTTGATCGATGCCAGTTTTCCGAAGCCCGTGTTGATGCCGTAGACCGGCTCGTTGCCGGCGGCGATCTGGGCGATCCGCGCCGCAGCCTTCTCTATCCCTGCGTCGAACGAAGGATCGATCCGGGCCGGCGTGCCGTTCCAGTAGATGTCCTGGAGTTCGCGAAGGCTCACCGAGCCGGGTGTCAGAACAATGCTCATGCGGAAACCCTCTCGCCCTTGAAGATCCGTGCCGTCAGCGGATTGAAGCCGATGCGATAGATAAGTTCCGCCGGCCGCTCGATATCCCAGATTGCGAAGTCGGCGGATTTGCCGACTTCGAGCGTGCCGGTTTCGGCCTGAAGGCCGAGGGCGCGCGCCGCTTCCCGCGTGACGCCGGCGAGGCATTCCTCGACCGTCAGGCCGAACAGCGTCGCGCCCATGTTCATGGTCATGAGCAGCGAGGTCAGCGGCGAGGTGCCGGGATTGCTGTCGGTCGCCAACGCAATACGGGTGCCGGCGTCGCGCAGCGCCTGGACAGGCGGTGCCTGCTTTTCGCGAAGCGTATAGAATGCGCCCGGCAGCAGCACCGCGACGGTATCTGCGTGCGCCATCGCCCCGGCATCCGCCGCGGAAAGGTATTCGAGATGGTCGGCCGACAATGCGCCATAGGAGGCGGCGAGGCGCGCGCCGCCGAGATCGGAGAGCTGTTCCGCATGCAGCTTGACGGGAAGGCCAAGCGCTTTCGCCCTGTCGAAAACCCGGGCGATTTCGGCCGGCGAGAAGGCGATGCCTTCGCAGAAACCGTCCACCGCATCGACCAGCCCTTGCGAATGCGCAGCCTCGAGACCCGGCAGGACCACGTCAGTGATGTAATCGCCGTTGCGGCCCTTGTAGTCAGGCGGTGTCGCATGCGCGGCAAGCCAGCTCGTGACGATCCGGACCGGCCTGACTTCGCCCAGCCTGCGGGCGACACGCAGCATTTTCAGCTCGCCCGCGATGTTCAGCGCATAGCCGGATTTGATCTCGACCGTGCTGATACCCTCGGCCAGAAGCGTGTCCAGCCTGCGAAGCGCTTGCCCAAGGAGCTCGTCTTCCGAGAGTGCATTGGTTGTCTTCACCGACGAGATGATGCCGCCGCCGGCCCGTGCGATCTCCTCGTAGGTCGATCCCGCCAGGCGCATTTCGAATTCCATCGCGCGGTCGCCGCCGAATACCAGATGGGTATGGCAGTCGATCAGGGCCGGGGTGATCCAGCGCCCGCCGCAATTGGTTTTGTGTTCGGATTTCTCAAGTTCGGCAGGCAGGTCGGCCAGTGCGCCGACGAACGCTATCCGCCGGTCGCGCACGGCGATCGCACCGGCTTCGATAATGCCGAGGCCGGATGCCGAGGGAGCAAAAGTGGCGATCCGCGCATTGTGCCAAAGCGAAGCGGAGCCTGCTGCAGATTTAGAAGAATCTTCCCCATCCATAAGCTTTTCGCCTTTCCTTATGGACGGACATGTATATACATAATAATCCGAGTGACAAGAAGAATTTTGGTCTCCGCGAGGAAAAGGGAAGGGCGTCCATGGCCACGCTTCATGCGCAATTGGCTCTTCTGCCGGAAGGCTGGCAGCAGAATGTAAGGTTGACGGTCAACGCGGACCGGCTTGACGGAGTGGAGGTCGGCATTGAGGCGGCGACGGAAGACGAGCGTCACAAGGTGCTGGTGCCTGCGATGCCGAACCTGCACAGCCATGCCTTCCAGCGCGCCATGGCAGGTCTCACGGAGATTCGCGGTCCCGGCGACGACAGCTTCTGGAGCTGGCGGACGCTGATGTACAAGTTTGCGCTGTCGATCACGCCGCAACAGGTCGAGGCCGTCGCTTCGCAGCTCTATATGGAAATGCTGGAGGCCGGCTTTTCGCGGGTGGGCGAATTCCACTATCTCCACCACGACAGAGACGGCAGCCACTACGCCAATATCGCCGAGATGGCCGAACGCATCGGGGCAGCGAGTGCGGAGGCGGGAATCGGCCTGACGCTGCTGCCGGTCTTCTATGCGCATTCCGGCTTCGGCGGCGCTTCACCGATCGAGGGACAGCGCCGTTTCATCCACTCGATCGACGATTTCGCCAGGACCATGGAAGGTTGCCGTCGCCTGACCGCGGCGATGCCCGGCGCTAAACTTGGCGTCGCGCCCCATAGCCTCCGCGCCGTAACCCCGCGGGAACTCGATGAGGTCGTGCCGATGGCGGGCGACGGGCCTGTGCATATCCATATCGCCGAACAGGTGAAGGAGGTCGAGGAGTGCCTCGCCTGGTCCGGCGCCCGGCCTGTCGACTGGCTGCTTGCAAACATGCCGGTGACCGAACGCTGGTGTCTCATCCACGCGACGCATATGACAGAGGATGAAACCCGCCGCATGGCGGACAGCGGCGCGATCGCCGGGCTTTGCCCGATCACCGAAGCCAATCTCGGCGACGGCAGTTTTCCCGGCGAGCTTTTCCTCGGGCAGAACGGCCGCTTCGGTATAGGCTCTGATTCGAACATACTGATTTCCGTGGCGCAGGAGCTGCGTCAGCTCGAATATTCCCAGCGCCTTGGCCTGAAGAGGCGCAACGTCCTGGCAAAACCGGAAGGTTCGACGGGTCGGCGGCTATTCGAGACGGCGCTTTCGGGTGGCGGAATGGCGCTCGACGCCGCCGCCGGCTTGGCCCAGGGCAATTACGCCGATATCGTTTCGCTCGACGTCGAGCACGTTCCCTATCTTGCCGACGATCAGATTCTCGACCATTGGATATTTGCGGGCGGCATTGCCGTGGATTGTGTCTGGGCGCTTGGCCGCAAGCAGGTCGAGGGCGGAAAGCACATCCGGCGGGATGCGATCGGCCGGCGGTTCAGGACGGTAATGCAGGAATTGCTGACACTATGACCAATGGCGGCAAGGAAGCCACCCTCCACCAGCGCATTTTAAGCGACATAGAGGGACGGATCGTCTCCGGCGAATGGCCTCCGGGGTATCGCCTGCTTTTCGAGGTCGATCTTGCGGCACAATACGGCTGCTCGCGGATGACCGCCAATAAGGTGCTGACGCACCTGGCGAGGACCGGGCTGATCGAGCGCCGCAAGAAGTCCGGCAGTTTTGTGGCGCAACCGGTGACGCAGGCCGCGGTGCTCGAAATCCATAGTATTGAGGCGGAGGTTCGCTCCCTCAAGCTTCCCTATTCCTACCGGCTGGAGAGGCGGGTTCGACGCGAGGCGAGCCCCGTCGATCGGCAGCACCTGGAGCTTTCGGAAACGGCTCCGGTTCTCGATCTTCTCTGCCTTCACCATGCCGGCGAGCGGCCGTTCTGCCTTGAAGAGCGGCTGATCAACCTGACGACGGTGCCCGAAGCGGAAGGTGAGGATTTTTTGGAGTCGGCGCCGGGAACCTGGCTCATCAGCCAGATCCCATGGAGCACTGCGGAACATCGGATCTATGCCCAGTCGGCCAGCGCGGAGGTCGCAAAGGCGCTCGATATTTCCAGGAACGCAGCCTGTCTGGTCATAGAACGGCGGACCTGGGGCAGCACCGGCCCGGTAACATTCGTGCGTTTCACCTATCCCGGCGACCGGCACGCACTGGTCGCCCGGTTTACACCCGGCGGAGAGAGCTAGGCGACGCTACTGCGCTATCAATACCCCTCGCCGTCAGGGCGTCAGAGGCACAATGATCTCGAAGTCAGTCCCTGCGCCGGTCGCCTGCCGCAGGTGAATCGTGCCGCCGTATGAGCCCAGCATGGTGCGGACGATGTCGAGGCCCATGCCGGTGCCGCCCTGTTCGCGACGGGTCGAAAAGAAGGGTTGAAAGACGTGCTCCCGGTTTCCCTCGGAAATGCCGCGGCCGTTGTCGCGCACCAGAATGGTAGCGGTTCGCGCGTCGGCCGCCACGACCAGCTCCAAGCGCATGGCGCCGTGCTGAACCGCGTTTTCTGCAAGATTGGCAAAGACGATGTCGGCTGCTTCGAACGGCAGGGCGACGGTATTTTGCGTGTCTCCCAACCCGAAAATTTCAAGGCCGGGAAAGCGTTTGCGCAGCACGGGCAGGACATCTTCGATGCTCGTTTCGCCCTGAGCCATGGGAAGCTCCGCCTGAGCCAGCTCCCTCAACCTCGACAGCAAGGCGTCGAGCCTTTCCGCATCGGCGATGATATTGTCGAGAAAACGCAGGCGTTGCGCTGTCGTCATCGGCAGGTCGGTCTGGTCGTCGCGCAGCAGTTCGGCAGCGCCCCGGATCGCGGTCAACGGCGATTTGAGTTCGTGGGAGACATGCGCGGCAAAGGAGCGGACATATTCGGTGCGGTCGACCAGCCTGCCCGCGAGGTCGAGGAAGCTTTGCGACAGTGTCGCGATCTCGCGCGTTCCATAACGGTCCAGCGGCCGGATCGCCGCCTTGCCACCACGGGCGATCTCCTCGGTACGGGCGATCAGCGCGTTGATGGGGCGGGTTATGGTGCGGGCGAGCACGTAAGCGACCGCGAGCGTCAGTGTGAGGACGACGACCAGTGCTCCCGTTTCGGCGGGCGTCATCCGGATCGAGGTCGTTTCCGTGGCACGAAACCAGATGATGATCAGGACCGGCAGTGCCATCACGGCCAGAAGCACCGCATACACGATCAGCGCCAGCGGCGGCCGCCATTTGGTCCGCACCCTTGGCGCCGTCATCACGCCTTCCTCCCGAGATCGCTGCCCAGCCTGAAACCGACACCGTGAACGGTAGCGACAATGCCGACCGCGCCTGCCGCCGAAAACTTGGCCCGGATGTTGCGGATATGGCTGTCGATCGTGCGATCCGCCACATGGATGCCGGGGCCATAAGCCGCCGCCATCAGCTGCTCGCGGCTGAACACCATCTCGGGGCGGGAAAGCAGCGCATCCAGAATGGAAAATTCGAGCGCGGTGGTCGTGACTACGGTACCGCCGAAGCTCACGGTCCTGCCGGCCCGATCGAGGCTGACCTCTCCGGCGACGAGGATATTCCCGCGGCTGTCGAAACCGCCGCCATTGCCGCTGCGCTTCAGGATCGCCTTGACGCGGGCGACCAGTTCGCGCGGGCTGAAGGGCTTGGTGACATAGTCGTCACCGCCGATCTCAAGCCCCAGCACCCTGTCGATCTCCTCGTCCCGGGCCGATAGGAACAGGATCGGAAGTCCGGAGGTCTTGCGGATCTGGCGGCAGACCTCCAGGCCATCCATTTCCGGCATGCCGATATCGAGAACGACGAGATCGATGTTTCCCCGACGGAAGGCCATCATCGCTTCGGTGCCGTTGCGCGCGGTCGTCGACACCATGCCGGCGCGCTCCAGGGCAAAGCAGATCACGTCGCGGATATGGGGTTCGTCATCGACGACGAGGATGCGATGCGCCATGGTGGGTCCTGCAGAAATTTACCGCCGCTGTTGTTATCGTTCTTTCCCTATCTTGCAATGGTTGCAGGTGAACCAAGATGGGCTTCGATCCGCTCCGCGCGGAAACTCCAGCTCCGCCAGTTCCGCGGCCGGCACGCAAAATCATAGCCAAGCGACTGCCTGACCGACAGGGCCCTGTACTTCTTGTCGATCGCCTCGTCGGGCAGGGCGGAAAGATAAAGATCAAGCGCCGGAATGGCGGAGGGGCCGAGCGACGACAGGTAGTCGATATCAAGCGGAACGCCCTCATGGCTCAGTTCCAGGCTGTGCGTGACGTTGAAACGGGCGATGAAGGCCGAAAAATCGATGAAGGCACTGAGATAGAGCACGGCTGCCAGTACGGCGATATTCGTGGCGATCAGCCATTGGTTGGATTGGCGCAACACGATCCGCAGCAGGATCAGGACAAGTCCGACGGCGACCAGGCCCATCCATATTCCGGCGGCAACGCGCAGTTCCGTCAGCGAATACACCTCGACATAAAGGTCGAGCCGCAGGATCGACGACAGGCAGAGAAGCACGTTCTGGCCGATCCAGGCATGGACGAGGCCGCGGATCAGAGGGCTGTTGTCGCCGGGGCCGCCGCGACGCATGGCGATCAGGACGAAGCCTGCGGCAAGCAGAGCGGTGGCAATCAGCGGGTAGGCGCCGCGATGGGCATATTCCGCATGGGTCATGCCGTCCGGGAGATCGACGCCGCCCCAGAGATAGACGAGATCCAAGAGCGTCTGCATGGCAAAGAGCGCGTTGAAGAGGAGCAGCGACCGCAGCAGCGAGGCATGGGTGAGAAATGGAATTTCGGCGGGATGCGCGGCCGTGTCGTCTGCCCGGCGTCGAACGATCCTGCACTTGAGGCGCGGCCGCAGCACGGCCCAGACGAAAGCGGCCATCGCCAGCCAGAAGCCGATCCGCCACAGATCCATGAATTGCAGCAGGAATGCGAGATCGATACTGCGCAGCGCGTCTTCGATCAGCGGATTGGCGATGGCGAAGAGAAGCAGGAAAACCGAAGCGAGAATGAGCGGCACCATCCAGATGCCGAGGTTCCGCCAGATTGCGGCAAAGGACGAGCGTTCGGCCCGCAAGGCAAGATGTTTTCGGCAATCCTGCAGAAGTCGTAGCGGGACAACCAGGATAAAACGAAAAAGAACCGCGGGAAGACCGCTCAGCCGCTGCGGCACGAGCCCGGTGCTCGCCAGCGCAACACACATGATCGTGCCAAGTGAAACCGCGATGCCCATTGGTGATGCAGTTTCGATGAGCGGCGCCGCGGCGAAAGCCGAAAGGCCGAACAGGAGGGCTGCCGTCAAGGGCTGCAAGCGCCGCCTTCCCGACAAGAGAATCGCAGCGGTTACCAAAATCGCAAACAGGAAAAGGTTGAGCCCAGGCGCCTGATCGAAGATCAGGAAATCCGAAATCGCCACGACCGCCAGAAGTGCGGCGATCCGATTGGCGCCGCGTGCCCTGGGCATCGGTGGCGTCAGTTTGTCAGTCATTCGCACTGCTGGTCCTCTCTCTGACGCCGCCCTCGATCACGATGAGCATGATCGCCGGACGCCGGTCAGGAGGAATTCCTTCAGGCTGGCGATCGTCCACCAGCCACCATCCGTCATTGCGGAGGCGATCTGGCAGTGTGGAGGGAGTGATGCGGGGCGGGGTGCTGCTCTTGTTCATGACAAGAGAATGTCGGACCGGATTGCAGAATCTGTGCAGACGGCAAGGAGTAATTCAGGAGAGTAGCGAGGCCGCGGCCCGCGCGTCGAAGTGCGGCCATCCAGCGAAGAAGCATGGTTCATCGCTGGATGGTCCTGTCCGAAACAAGCTGTGTGATCTGCGATTATACCGCTTGCGCGGCAGGGGCCGGTTCCTCGATCGCCTGGATCGCATCATAGGCGGAAAGCACGGTCTCCATCTGCGCCGTGTGGCCCTGGATGAAGGCCGGGCCATAGATGGTTTCGTCCGGATATTCGGTGATCAGCGTCAGCGGAACCGTGTGCCGGTCGTCTATCGAGATCAGGCAAGGGAAACCGTTGATGATGCGGAAGCCGGTCTCGCCGGCATGGGTTTCGAAAAGCTTGATCTGTGCGGCGTTATAGGCGACGAGGCCGGGAATGGCGGCGAGGTGGCGGCTGACGCGGTCGATCAGGATTTCCGCCTGCGCCGTCCATTCGGCGTGATGGCGCATGATGAGGAAAAAGCCCTTCGGCACCGTCCACATCGCAAACGTGCGGGGCACGTAGCCGGAAAGTGGCCGCGTCCATTCATGCGAAGGATAGCCGTGCAGGTTGACGTGCAGCTTCGCACCGCTCAGCCTTTCCGCTTCAAGGCGGATCGCCTTTTCGAACAGCTCCTTGCCCGAGCGGTATTCGAGATCGTCACCGAGCGCGGTGTAGCGCGCCGCATGGTGCATGTGCAGCGGGTTGTCGGTGCGAAGCCGCCAATGCACCTGGTAGCCGTCGGGATTTTCGAGCGGCGATATGACGAAATGCGAATTTGGCCTTGAGTGAAGCGTCTGCGCGGCGCGCAACGCACCGACGATACCGGTCGTCTCGTTTGCATGCTGGCCACCGCTGATGATGACCGGTTTATCGGTGCCGGCGTGATAACGGGCCTCCACGGCACGGCCGGTCCGCGAGTGGGCTTCGAAGGCGACGCCGTCGATTGCTGCGAGTTCCCGACGGATCTGGGCCACAGAGACCGGAGACACGGCGGAGGCGAGGCGCTGCGGCTCTGTCACGGCCTCGGAGGTCCACAGTGCCCGCGTTTCGATGCGGACGGAGACGGTTTCTCCGTGACGAATCTCCGGGATGATCTGCCCCGGCTGCAGGCCCCGGTCGCCGATCGGCCGGCCGGACTTTTTCTGAAAGATTTCCAGAAGCGTGAAATAGAAATCCTCGTGCAGCGCCTCGCGCAGGCTGACGACCTCTTCGCCGACGGCCAAACGCCGGTCTTCGGCCGGCAGGGTGACGGCGATATTGAGCTCGTCGAAATAAGGCTCGGTCACCCCCCAATCCTGGACCGTGACGGCTTCGACGGCCGAGGAGAACAGGAGTTCGTAGTCGGTCTCCAGCCGTTCGCCGGCTCCGCCGTCGAGGCACAGCCAGCCGGTCGGCGACAGCAGCGTTTCGCCGATGAAATCCGTATGGAGCCGGTTCGGCGCGAAGACTTTATGGGTCTCGGTGCTGCCATCCCTTGCGGTCAGCGTCACCACGTAGAAGGCATCTTCGGACCCGGCTTCGAAGGTCAGCCGTGCCGCGCCGACAAGACCGGCGAGCGGATAGGCTTCCAGCAGGAAACGGTTTTTAGGGCAAGCCCGATGCACGGGGTAGACGACATGCAGAGCCGAAAGGTTCTCGAGATCGACCTCTTCGAGAAAGAAATGCAGCAACGGCTTGTAGGCGCTGCGGAACTTCGCCTCGACGCCTGCGGCGGCGAGTATCGCCTCGGCTTTCCTGCGGCTCTTTTCGTCGTCGAACACCCAGGCTTCGATCTTCGTGCCCGTGGCGCCGGAAAACCGCGCGACGAGGGTGTCGAGCGTGCGATCGACCTTCTGTTCGTGGATCAGTGTCATGCGGATGTTCTGCCTGTGGGATCGAGACTGTCGCGCAGCCAGTCGCCGAGGAGGTTGAGGCCAAGGACGGTGAGGAGGATGGCAAGGCCGGGGAAAACGCTGACCCACCAGGCCGTCTGCAGGTAGGTGCGGCCTTCGGCGAGCATGCCGCCCCAGCTCGGGATGGTCGGGTCGATGCCGAGGCCGAGGAAGGTGAGGCTGCTTTCCAGCAGGATGTTGGTGGCGACGTTGAGCGTCATGAGCACGATGACCGGGCCGATGAGGTTGGGCAGCAGGTGCTGGACGATGATGCGCCAGTTCTTGACCCCGATCGCACGGGCCGAAAGGATGAACTCGCGCTCGCGCAGCGTCAGCACCGAACCGCGCACCAGGCGGGCATATTGCACCCATTGCGAGACGATCAGCAGGATGATCGTGTTGGCAAGCCCACCACCGACGATGGCGATGAAGGTGATGGCAAGCAGGATGAAAGGGAGCGCCAGCTGGATATCGGCAAAACGCATCACCAGCATGTCCCAGATGCCGCGGTAATACCCGGCGATCAGCCCCATGACGACGCCGATGGTGACGCCGCCGGCAACCGAGACGAAGCCGACCAGCAACGAGATCTTGCCGCCGGCCATGACGCGGGCGAGCACGTCGCGCCCGAGCGGATCGGTGCCGAAGACATGCGCCGGCCTGACGAATGGCGGTACGAGGCGCGACATCAGGTCGATCTTTTCGGCGCCGCCGGGAAAGATCATGCCGGAGAAGATGACGGCGATGCCGATGACGCCGACGAGGAAAGCGCCGAGGACGAATTCGAGCTTCAGGAAATTCGAGGAAGCAGTGCGCGAGGCCATGGCTCTCACTCCGTCCGGATGCGGGGATCGACGAGGCCGTAGGCGATGTCGACCAGAAGGTTGATGCCGATGATCATCAGCGACAGGACTGTGATGACCGCCTGCAGCACCGGGTAATCGCGGGCGCCGACGGCGTCGAAGGCGAGCGTGCCGAGGCCCGGCCAGTTGAAGACCCGCTCGACGACGACGATGCCGCCCAGCAGGCCGCCGAACTGCAGGCCGAAATAGGTGATCAGCGGAATGGCGCAGTTTCGAAGCGCGTGCTTGTAGAGCACCGCGTTTTCGCTCAAGCCCTTGGCGCGGGCGACCATGATATATTGCGAGCGCAGCGTCTCCAGCATGGTGGTGCGCACCAGGCGGACATTGGTCGCCGTCAGGATGATGCCCATGGTGACGGCCGGCAGGATGAAGCTTTCAAATCCGTCCATGCCGCTCGGCGGCAGCAGCGGCAAAGCGATCGCGAAGAGCAGCACGAGCATGGTGGCCAGCCAGAAATTCGGGAATGACAGGCCGACGAGCGACAGGATGCGGATCATCTGGTCGGCCCACTTGCCGCGCGCGGTGGCGGCCTTGATTCCGAGCGGAATGGAAATGACGATCGAGACGATCAGCGAGGTGAAGGCGAGCGCCAGCGTCGCCGGCAGCGCCTTGCCGATCAGCAGCGACACCGGCGTGCCGCCGAGGAAGCTGTTGCCGAAATCGAGCGTGAAAATGCCTTTCAGAAAATTCAGGTATTGAACGAAGAACGGCTCGTTGAGCCCCAGCCCCTCGCGGATGCGCACGAGATCGGCCTCGGTGACGCTGCCGGCGCCTTGCGTCAGCATCAGCGCCGGGTCACCGGTCAGGCGGATCGCGAAGGCAACTGTCAGCGTCACGGCGATCACGACGAAAATCGCCTGCAAAAGGCGTTTTACCAGGAATACGGCCAATCTCTCGTTCCCTTGTTTTATCGTCGGACCCGCCGCCTCCAATCGAAGGCGGCGGCTCCGCGAAGTCTTAGTCGACGGTGACGTCGGTGAACTTCAGACGGCTGTCCGGCACCGGCGTAAAGTTCTTCACGCGCTTGTTGATGCCGAAGATGGCGTTCAAGTTGTAGAGCGGCATTTCCAGCGCCCGGTCTGCTGCGTAATGGGCGATTTCCTGCAGAACCTTCTCGCGCTCGGCGACATTGGTGATGGTGCGCTGCTTGGCAAGCAGTTCGTCCATCTTCGGGTCGCTGTCGTAGGGGTTCCACTTTTCGCCGGTGTGGTACATGGCGACGGCCGTGTTGTCGTAGTCGAGCGTCCAGCCGCCCCAGGACTGCTGGAACATCGCGCCGGTCTTGCCGCCCGGAATGATGTCGTTCAGCAGGACGTTGGTCTCATAGGGCTTGATCGTCGCGGTGATGCCGATCGTCTGCAGATAGGCGGAGATCGCCTGGGCGACTTCGATGAAGGTCGCTTCGTTGCCGCGAAGGTCGATTTGTACGGCAGCGCCCGGCGCGACGCCGGCTTCTTTCAGCAGAGCCTGTGCCTTGACCGGATCGTAGGGAAGCGGCTTCATGGCCTTGTCGAAGCCGAAGGACAGCGGCCCCTGGAAGCTGGCGATCGGCTGTGCCTGGCCGCCGAGGATCGACTTGATGATCGCGTCGCGATCGACGCCCATGATCAGCGCCTGGCGAACCTTCGGATCCTTGGTGATGCCGTCGCGCGTGTTGAAGCGCAGCGCGTAGACCGTCGGGCCCGGCGAGGTGACCACGGCAAGCTTGGCATTGCCCTGGATGGTCGGGATCATGCCGATCGGAATGGTCGGGGGGATGACCACATCGACGCGGCCGGCCTGGAGTTCGGCAACCGCTGTCGCCGGCTCGGAGATGAACTTGTATTCCAGATCCGAAATTTTTGGCGCGCCGCCAAAGTAGTCCGGGTTAGCGGCGAGGATGATGTTCACCTTCGGCTCGTAGGAAACGAACTTGAAGGCGCCGGTGCCGACCGGATGGGCGTTGAAATAGGCGTCGCCCTTTTCGGCGATGTATTTCGGCGGAACGATCATGCCGCCGTAACCGGCGAGCTTGGTGAGGATGACCGGATCGGCCACCTTCAGCTTCATGTCGATCGTGGTGGCATCGACAACGTCGACGCTGCCGATCGAATTGTAGTTGGATTGCTGCGGCCCCTTGGCGCCTTCCGGGCCGAGCAGGCGGTCGAAGGTGAACTTCACCGCTTCGGCATTGAAGGCCTCGCCGTTGTGGAATTTTACGCCTTCACGCAGCTTGAAGCGGATGCGCATGCCGTTGTCGAGCACCTCCCAGGAGGTCGCAAGACCCGGGACGAGCTTCAGGTCGGGGCCGCGATAGGTGAGGCCGTCGAAGATGTTGGTCGCGACCGAGGCCCAGTTGACCAGGAATGTGTCGATCGGATCCCAGCTGCCCGGATCCTGCGGCGAGGACACCGTCAGCTTACCGGCCGCGAGAGCCGAGACCGGCGCGAACGCGACACCTGCGAGCGCCATCGCCGCGAATGCCGTCCGCAAACCCCTCTGCATTTTCATCATCGTTTTTGCTCCTGTTGAAAAACCGAATGTCAAATCGTCACGCGCTGCGCGCCACGTAGTGTCCTGGCGCGATCTCCTCCCGGGCGAGAAGCACCGGTTCGTTGCCGACAGCCCGGACCGGGCTTGGAATATCACCCTCGATCATCGCCAGCGGCTTGCGCCGGCGCGGATCGGCGACCGGCACGGCCGAGAGAAGCCGGCGCGTATAGTCGTGCGATGGCGTTTCGAAAATCTGGCGGCGATTGCCGAATTCCATGATCTGGCCGAGATAGAGCACCGCCACCCGGTGGCTCATCTTCTCGACCACCGCCATGTCATGGCTGATGAAGAGGTAGGCGAGGCCGCGCTCTTCCTGCAAGTCCATGAACAGGTTGATGATCTGCGCCTGGATCGAGACGTCGAGTGCGGAAAGCGCCTCGTCGGCGATGATCAGCTTCGGTTTCGAGGCGAGTGCGCGGGCAATACAGACGCGCTGTCGCTGACCGCCGGAGAACTCGTGCGGATACCGGCGGGCATGCGCGGAGGTGAGGCCGACCCTTTCGAGCAGGGCATCGACGGTTTTTGCGATCTCCTTCTCGCTGTCGAGTAGGCCGTGGGTGCGGATCGGCTCGGCGATCGAGAAGCCGACCGTCTTGCGCGGATCGAGCGAGGCGAACGGGTCCTGGAAGATATATTGCACGTCCCGGCGCAGGTTGTGTCGCTCGGCCATGCTCATCGCCGACAGCGGCTTGCCCGAAAAGGTGATATTGCCGGCCGTTGCCTTTTGAAGTTGCTGGATGGTGCGGCCGATTGTCGACTTGCCCGATCCAGATTCGCCGACCAGCGCCAGCGTCTCACCCGGATGAATGTCGAAAGAGACCTTTTCCACGGCATGGACGCGGTGGGTGACCTTGCCGAGCAGGCCCTTCTTGATGTCGAAGCGCACCACGAGATCGCGTACCGACAAGAGCGGAGCGGCATCGTAGCGGGCGGTATTCTGGATGCGCTCGACACCCGAGAGCTTCGGCTCGCCGTCTTCGAGCACGGTCAGCGGCAGGCGCTTGGGAAATTCTTCGCCGGTCATGCTGCCGAGCTTCGGCACGGCTGCGAGCAGCGTGCGGGTATAGGCATTGGTCGGCCGTTCGAAAATATCGAGAGCCTTGCCCTTTTCCACCGCCTTGCCCTTCCACATCACCACCACGTCGTCGGCCATCTCGGCGACGACGCCCATGTCATGGGTGATGAAGATGACAGCGGCGCCCAGTTCCTTCTGCAGGTCGCGCAGGATATCGAGGATTTGCGCCTGGATGGTGACGTCGAGCGCCGTCGTCGGCTCGTCAGCGATCAACAGCCGCGGCCGGCAGGCGAGTGCCATGGCGATCATCACCCGCTGGCGCATGCCGCCGGAGAGCTGGTGCGGATAACGGGTCAGCAGTTCCGCGGCATCGGGCAGGCGGACCATGTCGAGGAGCCGCTTCGCTTCGGCGAGCGCCGCGCTGTTCGACTTGCCCTCATGCAGTTTCAGGATCTCGGCCACCTGGTCGCCGATCGTGAAGACCGGGTTCAGCGAGGTCATCGGCTCCTGGAAGATCATCGAGATCTCCTTTCCGCGAATGCCGCGCATCCTCTTCTGGTCGAGTTTTAGCAGATCGATCTCGCCGCCTGCGGTCTGGAACAGGATGCGTCCGGTCGGATAGCTGGCGCCGAGCATGTCGGCAAGCCGCATGATCGACAGCGACGTCACCGACTTGCCCGAGCCGGACTCGCCGACGATCGCGACCGTCTGGCCGGCTGAGACGGAGAAGCTCAGGTTCTCGATGACGCGAGAGGCGCCGAACTCGACCGACAGGTCGTCCACGGCCAGAAGAGGGGTGGAGGCGGTTGGCGTCACGCGGGGAACTCCCTACCGATTGCGGCGGCGCAGGGCGCCGGATTGAAGGCATCGGCAGCGGAATTCACGAGTTGCTCGCGACGTCTGGCGCGGCGGCTGCCGGCAGTCACCGCCATCGGTACCCGCTTGCTTTCCCGTTTATGGCGGCTCCGAATTTCTTTCGGTCTTTCCGTCAACTGCCTCATCCCTGCCTTGATAAGAATATGTCATCACTTTGTCGACAATTTGTCAACGGCGCAACGGGCTGATATTCCCGACGGTCGAATGGCGAAGGTTCAGATGGTCTCTATTCGGGAAGTTTACTTGTTTCCGCGCCGTTGACGGTCCCGGGCCTAGCGGAAATGCAGGACAACCGGCGTGTCGTCGAACGTCTCCACCCGCATCTCGAAACCGAAGATGGCTCGCAGGGTTCTGGGCGTCAGCAAGTCGGAAGGCGTGCCGTCGGCGACAATCCGGCCGGATTTCATTGCCAGGATCCGGTCGGCATGGGCACCCGCCTGGTTGATGTCGTGCAGCACGATGACGATGGTCTTTCCGTTTTCGTCGGCGATCTTGCGGAGCGAACGCATCAGTTCCCGGGCGAAATACATGTCGAGATTGTTGAGCGGTTCGTCGAGCAGCAGATAGTCCGTGCCCTGGGCAAAGGCCATCGCCACCAGGGCTCGCTGCCGCTGGCCACCGGAAAGGGTTTCGATGAAGCGGTCGGAAAGATCCGTCAGGTCGAACTGCTGCAGCGACTGCTCGATGATCGCGTAGTCAGCAGCCGTCAGGCGTCCACGTCCATGCGGAAAACGGCCGAAGCCCACGAGTTCGCGCACGCGCAGCCGGCTGGTGACGATCGACTCCTGCCGCAGGATGGCGAGAATCCGCGCGAGATCTCGGTTCGGTGTCGTGTCGACGGGGAAACCGTCGACACTGATCCTCCCGGCCTGCAACGGCTGCAGCCGGGCGATGAGCGACAGGAGCGAGGACTTGCCCGCGCCGTTCGGACCGACCAGAGCGGTGATGCCGCCCTTCGGGATCGTCAGCGAAATGTCGTGGAGGATCTGCGCCTGGCCGTGCCGCAGCGAGACGTTTTCTATCTGGATCATTTGCGGCTCCCGAAAACGAGCAGAACAAGAAAGGCGAAGCCGCCGACGAATTCGATGACGACGCCGAGCGTCGAACTGCTGCCCAGAGCATGCTGAAACAGCGTCTGTCCGCCGACGAGGATGATGACGGCCGTCAACATGGCGGCCGGCATCAGCGCCGCGTGGCTGCGTGTGTCGACGATGCGTTCGGCAAGCGCCACGACCAGGAGGCCGAAAAATGCGGCAGGCCCCACCAGCGCCGTCGAAACGGCGACAAGCGCCGAGACGAGCAGCAGCAGCCCGGTGACGGTGCGCGCCCAACTGATCCCGAGCCCGGTCGCCGTATCTGCGCCGAGTGCCATGACATCGAGCACATGTCGGGCCCTCCAGGCGATCACGATGCCGGCGATTGTGAGGATGGCGGCGAAGGCGAGAAGGTCGGTGCGGACGCCGTTGAAGTCGGCGAAACTCGCGCCCTGGACGACGGCGAAGTCATTGGGATCGATCAGGCGTGCCAGCAGGGAATGCAGGCTGCGGAACAGGATGCCGAAGATGATGCCGGCGAGTAGCATCAGACCCATGTCGGTGCGGCGGCGCAGCATCGGCAGGAGGAGGCCCGTTGCCAGTGCCATCAGGACGATAATCTCGCCGCCGAACTTGAGCTGCGCATCGAGCGCCGCATAACCGAGCCCGCCGAGCAGGAAGACGAGCAGCATCTGGCCGAACAGGTAAAGCGCGTCGAGACCCATGATCGACGGCGTCAGGATACGGTTGTTGGTGACCGTCTGGAAGATCACCGTCGAGACCGCGATCGACACGCTCACCTGCAGAAGGGCGGCAAGCTTCATGGCGCGCAGGGCGAGCACGAAGCCGATATTGCCGCGCAGCCCGATCGTCATGAAGGCAACGATGCAGAGGACGGCTGCCCCGGCAAGACAGAGAAGCCGGCGATCGGGCACGTGCCGGCGCTCAGACATGGGAAGGCCGCCGGAACAGAAGCCAGAGGAAGATCAGCCCGCCGACGCAACCCATCATCGTCCCGACCGGAATTTCGTAAGGATAGCGGAGCAGCCGTCCGAGAATGTCGCAGCCGAGCACCAGGATCGCGCCGCTGGCGGCCACGAAAGGCAGCGTACCGCGCATATTGTCGCCCATCAGCCGGGAGACGATGTTCGGCACCACGAGGCCGACGAAAGGGATCATGCCGACGACCACGACGCTCAAGGCTGAGATAACAGAAACGATGATCAGCCCGAGCTGCAGCATGCGCGCATAGTCAAGGCCGAGCCCGATGCTGGCATCGCGGCCGAGCGCCAGGATCGTCAGCCGGTCGGCGACGATCCAGGCGATCACCACCATCAGTGCCCCGAGCCATAGGAGTTCGTAGCGGCCGCGCAGGACGCCGGAAAAGTCGCCATTGGTCCAGACCGAGAGATATTGCAGAAGGTCGGCCTGCCAGGCGACAAAGGTGACTGCCGCGCCGAGTACGCCGCCATAGACGAGCCCGAAGAGCGGCACGAGAAAAGGCTGCGTCGGCGGAAGCCGGTGCGCCGTCATCAGGAAGAGCGAGGTCCCGAGAAGAGCGGCGGCACTCGCCGCCAGGCTTTTGAACAGAAGGCTGGCGGAGGGAAGGAGTAAGGTGACAAGTAGGATCCCCAGTTCGGCGCTCTGCGCGGTTCCGGCGGTGGAGGGCTCCACATAGCGGTTGCGGGCAAGCGTCTGCATGATGAGCCCGGCGATCGCCAGGCCGGCGCCGGCGAGGATCGCCGCGAGTGTGCGGGGCAGGCGGCTGACGAGCAGGAGTTCCAGCGCCCGCCCGTCCGAGAACAGGCGGGTGATCGGCATATCGCCGACCCCGACGCAAAGGCTGAAAACAAAAAGGATCGCAAGCGTCAGGCCGGCGATCCACCCCGTTTTCGACGATTGCTTGGCGGTGGCGATGCTCATCTGGCGGCGGTGAACGCCTCAGCGACAGTCGCGACAACCCGCTGTATCGACTGCACCCCGCCGGCGGCGATGTAGAATTCTGCGGCCGGCAGATAGATCACCTGGTTCTTCTTCCAGGCTGTCGTCTTGGCGACCAGTTCGTTGTCGAGCGTCGTCTTGGCGCCCTGTTCCCCGGAACCGATCGCGGCGGCGCGGTCGAGCACCAGAAGCCAGTCGGGATTTGCCTTGGCGATGAACTCGAAGGAGATCGCTTCGCCATGATTGGCGGCTTCGATGTCGGGCACCGCCGCCGGCAGGTTCAGCGCGGCATGCACCCAGCCGAAGCGCGAGCCGGGGCCATAGGCGGTGACCTTCGGCCCGTTGGTCATGATGATCAGGCCTTTGCCCTTGCCGGCAACCGCTGCCTTGGCAGCCTCTATCCGGGCATCCAGTTCCTTCACGGCGGAAGCGGCTTCGTCCGTCTTGCCGAAGAGCGCGCCATAGGCAGCCAACCGTTCCTTGGCCTGGGCAACGAGGTCGTCGCCATCCATGGTCATGTCGATGGTCTGCGCAACCTGCGCGGTCGCCGAAGCCTTTGTCGAGGAGCGGCCGCCGACGATGATCAGGTCCGGACCGAGTGCGCTGAGGGCCTCGAGATCGGGCTCGAAGAGATCGCCGACGATTTCCGCGGCCTGTTTCAGAGTCTCCAGTTGCGGGAGGTATAGCTTCTGCGGAACGCCGGCCGGCTTGATGCCGAGGCGATCGAGCGTATCGAGCGCCGCGATATCCAGGACCGCGATCTTGGCGGGTGAGGCGGCAACCTGCACCGGGCCTCTGGCAGTCAGGATATCCACCGCGTGCGCGGGGAGGGCTGAAAAAGCAAAAGCGGCAAAAGCCGCGATCGTCCTTAAGTTCATTCTCTCACCATGTCTTGACCGTGGGCCGAAGGCTCGACCCTGCCTCAGGCGGCCCGATCCGGTCTTTGCCATTGCAGGGCTTCCAGATTTTCACGGAAGGCGAAGCGCACCAGATGCCTCTCGATCACCGATTCCGTTTCCGTCAGCTGTTCCTTGTCGGCTGCCGTCGCGAGGATCCTGAGGCCGCCGTCATCCGCATCGAGAATGGCGGTGCCGCAGGCAAAACGGCACTCCCCATGGGTCTCGGAATAGGAGACGTCGATCTTGTGAGCGAAATGCTTGCACAACTGGACGAGGTATTTTCCGCCGTGTTCGGTGCGCCATTCCGCAGTCGCCTGTAACAAAGCCCTCTCCTTAAGATGACTGTTGCTCTCCACTTATCTCACTCCTGCTGCGGCGGCAACCGGGAACGCGGTCGCCGCACGGTCATGTGAACGCATGATCATGTTCTTCAGAACGTCGCCTTGGCGGTCAGAAGGAAGCTGCGGCCCGGTTCGTAAAGCGGGGTCACGTTGCCAAATTCTTGACCATAGGTGGCGCGGTCGGAATAGGTCTTGTCGAGCAGATTTTGCACCTCGGCGCGGAATGTGAAGTTGGGCAGAGCGTCCGGCTTCCATTCTGCAAAGATATTGACGACTTCATAGGCCCTGAAGGGCGGAGAGCCTGATGTGATATGGTCGTATTCTGGGGCGATCTCGATGTCGCCGCCGATGATCAGCCCCCAGTCCGCGAATGTGTGTGCGGCGGTAACGGTGATGATGTCACCCACAGGCGTCGCGAGGTAGTTCCCCGTTTCGGAATCCGCTGGTCGGCCGTTGATGTCGACGTCGATATGGGCGTATTTCACCTTCACATAACCGCTCGACCACTCATAACCGGTACCGATCTCGAAACCCTTGGATTTCAGATCGTGATTGAGGAGCGCTCCGGCCGCAGCCGGACTGTAGCGGGCAACACGGGCATCGTTGATATCTGTGCGGAACAAGCTGGCTTCAGCGGTGAAGCCCTCATATTTGGCTTCGAGCCCGATCATGTAATTGTCCGCCGTGACGACTTCCGGGCCATCGGGGCCGTAGCTCCAGAGCGGATTGATGTTGAAGGTCTCTGCCATCGGAACGCCGGCCCAAACATGCGAGAAGCCGGCTTTGGCAGTCAGGAAATCGGTGAGATCGTATTCGCCCGAAATGTTGGCGCTCAAGCCGCTATTGTCGAAATCCGCACCGTTGACGCCTGTGAACCATTGATGATCACCGCGGGCGCCGAAGGAAAGCCGGGTTCTTTCCCACGGCTCAAGCCTTGCCTGCGCATAAATCCCGATATTGCTCGCCTTTTCCCTTCCGGAATCCGTAGTCGCTTCAAGCTCGGTCCGGTCGTTATAAAAGTCCACGCCGGCGGTAATGCTGCCGATCTCGAAAGAGAACTTGTTCTCGAACTTGCCGTTGAAACTCGTGGTCTCGCCGGTCGCGGTATAGAGGAAGCCCGGAGAACCATAAACGGGCACGCTGACTTCCGTCCCGCTATAGGCCAGCATGATAGTCGGGTCCCACCAGCCTTCCGGGCTGGTGTCCGTGTAGGTGAGGACTGTATTCTGCCGTTCGAGACGATAGTCGCGAATGCGCGGCTCCCAGGGTCGGCCCGTATCGACGAAGCCGGCGTTTGCACGGAACGGGCGGGGCGCATCGTCGACCACGCGGTCGTGGCTGATCTCGATGCGGTCACCGCTCTCGAATTCATAGGCAAGCTTGCCAAGGCCACTGATGATATCTGTGCTTGTCCCGGAAACCTCGCTTCCGGCGCCGCCGACAAAATCGTCGCCCTTGCCGAAGGTCAGGTAGCCGAGGAACTCGAAGCCCTCGCGCTTGCCGTAAGCGGAAAGCCCGGTCGTCACCGTATCGCTGTTGAAGTTGTAGGTCGACGTGACGAAGCCGCCGAAGGATTTGCCCGGCGCCAGAAGGTCGATCGCATCCTTGGTCTCGTAGTTGATCGAGCCGGCGAGAGCGCCGGGACCGGCGTCGGCGGGCGCGATGCCGGCGTCCACGTCCACTGCCTTCAAGAGGCTCGGGTCGATCAGGTTGGTCGCGTTGTGATGGAAGACCTTGTTGTTCTGGCGTGCGCCGTCGATGCTGATGGCGAGATTGGTTTCCTCGACCCCATGGACATAGACCTTCTGCGACATGGGAAGCGAGCTGCCCACCTGTATGCCGGCCTGTTCCCGGAACACGTCAGCGAGGTCGGTCGGGTTGATGCGCTCGAGCTGCTCGGGTCCGATGACCGTTTCGCCGACATCGCCCTCGGCACCCGGTTGGCCTTGTAGGACGATCGGCCTCAGCGTCGTGGCTCCTTCGGCCGGCACATCGCCGGACGCATTTGCGGGAGTGCCGATGACGGCTGTGCCGTTGGCGATCCTGTAGTTCACGCCCGTTCCTGCGAGCATGCGGGCGAGCGCCTGATCCGGCGTGAGATTGCCGCTGACGGCCTGCGCGGCGACGCCGCGGGAGGTCGAGGCAGCCAGCGTCACCTGAAGGCCGGACTGGCGGCCGAAGGCATTGAGAGCCGAAGCAAGCGGCTGAGCCGGGATATTGAAGCTGCGTGTCGCCGTCTGGGCGAGGGCCGGGGACGCAAAGATCGCGCTTCCGCCAATCGCGGCTGCTGCGACCGTTGTGATCAATCTCACTGCAAAAGCGTTCCGCTTGCCCTTTGCCCCCACGCTACGCACTACTCCACTCACCGGCAAAATCATCCGCCCCGTCTCCTGCTACACTGTGTTCGCCAAGGCCCCCCGGCCTGCGCTTCAGGGTAAAGACGACTGCGCCCGGCGCTTTTTTCACCGCATCGCAAAAATTTTCAGGAAATTTTAACGGCCTAGAAAAGTGCAAGCACCCTGAGATAGGGCGAGATGTAGTGCACCCTGCCGCCATAAGGCTGGACCAGCGCCTCGAGCGCCCGATCAGGATCAGAGAGATCGTAGAGGCCGGTGACGCGCCGATTGGCGAGATCGCCGCTCGGGATGCTGATCCACGCGGAATGATAGCGCTGCAGTTCCTCGACGACCGAGGCGACGGTCACGTCGTTGACGAACAGCCGCCCGTTCCGCCAGCCCGCCATGTCTTCCGGCGCCAGTCTTGCTCGCGACACCTGGCCATCGGTGCGGCTGACGGTCACGGAATCGCCGGGAGAAAGCTCGAAGGTGCGCGCCGCGCCGTCGATCGTGAGGCCGACCAGCCCGCGAACCAGTTCCACGGTGGTATTTTCGGGCTTGATATGGACGTCGAACGCGGTGCCGAGCACAGTGACCTTCACGCCGGCTGCGGTGACGGTAAAGGGCCGAGCCGAATCATGTTTGACGTCGAAGAAGGCTTCGCCGGAAAGCAGCGTCACATGCCGCGCGCCGTTGGCGAAATCCGCATCGATCGCGCTTTCTGCGCCGAGTTCGACTGCGCTGCCGTCCTCGAGCGTGATCTTGCGCAGCTCGGCCGTTACGGTCCTGAAATCTGCCCGGTAGCGAATGAAGAGGGAGGGGCCGGCCAATGCCAGCACAAGACAGGCCGCCAGCGCCAGCGCCGTGCCCACACTCCAGACGCGCCGTCGGTGGCGAGCGGCAAGCATTTTCGCCTGGCCGGCCGGCCTCCAGAGGTCTTCGTGGATGGGCGTCGTCTCGCCCATCAGCTCCCAGGTCTTGCAGGCTTTCGTCCAGGCATCGCGATTTGCAGGCGACCGGTTGAACCAGAGGCTGAAGTCGCGCTCGTCGGCGGCTGTACGATGTGGTTCGCGCAGGCGCAGGAACCAGTCCATCGCCTCCTCCAGAATGCTCTCGTCCGTTTTGTCGTGCCCTGCCAAGTCTCAACCTGCTTCGGATGTCTTGCGATCTCTATCCGAAATTCCCCTTCTTGCGTAGGAACGATTGGCTGGTCCGGATTTTTCGCATGTGTGGAGATATTCAGGCGTTTTTCCTGTCGAGGGCGGTGGCGATCTTGACCATGGCGGTCCGCACGTGGCGATGGGCGGTGGCGACGGAGATGCCCAGGTGGTCGGCTACGCCTTCGAGCGTATGGCCACCGAACCGGTACATTTCCACAGCAATCCGGATCTCGCTTGGAAGCGCATCGAGTGCCGCCGCCGCCACACGCACCTCGTCGCCGAACATCACCGTCTGTTCCGGATTGTCGGCGGCTTGTGGAATGGTCCAGAAGGGCGGGTCTTCGGCATGGCCACGATATTCGATCTTGCGGCGCTTCAGGACGTCGAAGGAGAGATTGCGGACGATGCGATAGAGATAGGCAAGTCCCTGGCGCGCTGATTCGCCGGGCGTCTTCCCCGGCGCGAAACGCAGGTAGGCCTCCTGCACGATATCCTCGGCCGCCTCCCGGGAACCCAGGATTCGAGCGGCATAGTCGACCAGCGCCGAGCGGTGGGCGAGATAGAGGCTGTGACGACTTTCAGCTTCCAAGGTCATGGGGTCAGAGTATCTGAGCTCGTCTAATATGCTGACCCAGCGCTCGCCACGAGTTGCAACGGATGGGTCGATGATATGAATGACATGGTTGGACTACCTATCATGCGACGCATATCTACCATCAAAAACTTGAATGCAATAGTCATATTATGATGACGGCAGCAAAGGCCGGGCTGCCTTTGCTGCCGTCATCAGTCCCTCCCACCCGTCGCGACACTCTGGGAGAAGCGAAGCGGCGAGATATATGTACGTTTCAGCCCTATCCGGCCGCTCTTCTCAGTCTCGGGGCGGTGAGCGGTAGATTTTGGTCGCACCAATCGGAAAAGACCTCGCCAAGCCTGTTCTTCAGGTTGCGTTCCAGCCGGTCGGCCTCGTCAAGGCGCTCGAAGACTGCACCGGCCTGGTTCCGGTCGCCAGTCTGGCCGAGCTTCATGCAGGCGTAATGCAGATTCTTTAGCGATTGGACGAGCGCTTCGATCTCCTCGCACCAGGTTTCGAATTCGGCGGATGGCAGTTTCAGGGCGCGCCAGAAGAAAGCGAAACCGTGCTCATAGGCATATTTGCGGATGGTGATCACCGGCAGTTCACGAACCGCCGATGCCAGGTTCGCCAGCTGCAGTCCATTGCGGCCCTCGATATGGGCCGTGACGATGTCGCGTACGGCATCGGACAGCGGATTGCGGTCAGCAACGAAGCAGGCCTCGAAATAATCCCTGAGATCTTCCGGCGCCGGATTGCGTGCCTGTGCGTTGTCGAAGACATAACCGCCACCCACCGTCGGTTGCATGATCGCATGGATCACCTTTTGCCGCTCGATCTCGCCTTCCCATCGGTAATCGGGATCGTGCACGAACCATTTGTCCGGGTCGGCGGTCTTCTGCAGCATCAGGTAGTGCGGGAAGGGGTTCTGGTTGAATTTGTTCTCGCGCTCGGGAAGGTGGAACATGTCGAGCATGACCATGACCGAGCCGGTCTCCGGGCGGCTGGCGACGAGGTCGAAAAGCGTGTCGAGGTTGTCGCTCTTCGATTTTGCGGGGTCGTACCACTCCCGGACCTGGACCCGGTAAAGCCGCTGGAACCAGTCGCGGAAGAAGTCCTGGGTTATCTCCGGCGAATGATAGAGGAGCTGGAAGTTTTCGCTGACGGTGAACCGCGCATCCCACACCCCGAAATAGAAGGGCCGCTGGTCGAGCCCCTGCCGTTTCAGGCCGTCGCAGACGCAGCTGACAAAGCAATGCACCTTGATGTCGTAATAGGCCTCACCGTGGACCCCCTCATCTGCGGTCCCGCCCGTCATCGGGAATGACGGAATGATGGCCTTCGGCACATAGAGCGCCACGAGGTCCGCAACCGTGTCGAGTTCCTGCCGCGCGATCGCCTCTTCCGGCATGGCAAGGCCGTATTCCAGCTCGAGATTGAGGAAGATCTGCAGGATCAGAACGGAATCGAGATAAAGATCCTCGTTGAGGCGGGCTTCCGGTGCGAAGCCACGCATATGCGGATGGGCCATGTGCTCGGAAAGCACGGCCCGGACGGCTTCGAGAATATCTTCACGGGTCATGAGGCAACTCCTGCTTCGGGGCCTGCGAACTCGCCGGCCGCATGACGGACAGCGACCTCGCGGCGGCTGATCTTGCCGTTCGCCTGGCGGGGGACTTCTGCGACCTGGATCATTTCCATCGGCAATTGGTGGCTGGCGAGATGGCGGCTGCACCATGCGCGGATATCCTGCGGTGCCATGGGCTGGTTGGCGCTGTAGAGCAGGGCCACGCGTTCACCGGCAAAACGGTCGCTCCTGCGGAAGGCGACGGCGTCGGTAACGCCGGGCATCGCCATCACCGCGTCCTCCACGTCACCGGGATAGACGTTGAGCCCCGACACGTTGATCATGTCGTCCATGCGCGACACGAAGACCAGCATGCCGTCTGTGCGGCGGTAGCCGAGGTCGCGGGTGTGGATTGCCGCGCCGCCATCGCTCCGGACGACGATCTCGCCGGTATCGTCGGAGCCCGTTCCGGTCTCGGCCGTCAGATGCGGCAGGACGAAACCCATGTCGCCTGCGGCTCGCATGTCAGGGTTGATGGCGATGCAGCCGGATTCCGAGCAGCCATATTGCTGGAAGAGATGCTCGCTCCTTGCGCGGATCTGCACGAACCACGGATCGGGAAGCAGTGTGCCGGAGGTCATCGCCGCATGAAGCTTTTCCCCCTCGGGCAAAAGCCGCGAGAGCGTATGGAGGATCGCCGGGGAGGAATAGAGGAGCGGCCGCCCGGTTTCGCGCAGCACTTTCAGGAGATATTTCGGATTGGCGGTCTCGACGATGACGGGGACCTGGCCGCGCTTGAGGGCCACGAGAATCCCGCAGATCAGCCCGTAGGAATGGGTGGTCGGGCAGGCGATGACCGGCGTCATGCCTTCGGGTTCGCGGAAGGTCGCGACATAGCTTTCGACCTCCCGGTCGATTTCGGCCCACGGCCGGGCGATGCATTTTGCTGCCCCGGTCGTTCCCGAACTCATGTGCAGCAGCCGACCCGGCTTTGGCGCCTCTTGCTTCGCGTCGAGCACTTCGGCCGTCAGGCTGTTGTAGAAAAGCCGGTCGCAATTGGCCGTGATCGCCAGTTTTCGGGCAGCGGCGTAGGGCGTGCCGGGATGGATCGGCAGGACGCTGGCGCCCGCCTTGCGGATGGCGAAGAACAGGGACAGCCATTGGGTCGTCTCGCTGAAGCAGACCGCGTAGCGTCCGCTGTCGTTTTCAGCAAGGCCGATCTGCGCGGCGATGCGTCGCGATGTTTCATCGAAATAGGCGTGATCGTAGAGCCGTCCATCGATCTGGATCATGGTTTTCTCCTTCGTTCAGACGTCCTGGCAGCCAGGGCATTCGGCACCTCGTGGTGATATTCCGGCTTCAGCGCGAGGAGCTTTCGGGTGATCAGGGATTCGGTGAGGATGAGCGCGCGGTCATGTCCCAGCAGCGATTGCCGGTGCTGCATATCCTGCTCTTGCGCATAGGACGTGAGCAGGCTTTCGACCCGCTGCCAGAAGCGGAATTCCGGAAGTCCGTAACAGACGTCGAGAAGATGCGAGATCTCCGCCAGGTTGAACACGAACAGCGTGTCCATCGCGAGTTCCCGCAGGGAATCGAGATTGTCCGTCCAGTAATACTGATCCGGTTCCGCACGGCGGTAGAGCGGGTTCAGCGAAGCGAAATCCGGAGCTCTCTTCGGCTCGCGCAGGAAATCGGGCGCAAATTCTATGCTCTCGTGGAAATCGCGCAGGATAAGCCGCACCGGCCAGCCGTCCAGGTGGACGAGCAGCATATTCTGGCCGTGGGCTTCAACGGCGATCCCGTGGGCGACAAGGAGGTGCCAGACAGGCAGGACGGTGACCTCCAGCAGCCGGTTCATCCATGGCATGAGGCCGAAACGCTCGATCCATTCATCCGCAAACGGCCTTCCGTCCGCTTCGACCATCATCAGGGCGTTGAACGGGATGATTGCCTCGCCGGGCGACAGCGTCGCCTCGGCGTTCTCCCGCCAGATCGCACCCAGCTGGCCGGCCAACGACCCTCCGGCGTCGGCGATGACCCCGGCATATTCTTGCAGGATGGTGAGGGGAAATTCCCGGCCAAACAACGGATCGTCGCGGACGATGCCGGCGATCCAGGCAGACAGCACCGGCGCCGTGCAGACCGAATGCGGCTCCAGCGTCCTGCGAGACGAGGTGTTGACGATGTTGAGCGGCAGCTTGATGCTCGCTGCGAGCGGCCGGTCGACATTGAACAGGGACCGGACCGATTGGCTCGCCAGGTAACGATCTCCCGCAGGGCCGAGGCAATGCGCCTCTCCCGCGGCGATCCACCCCGCGCGCATGGTTTCGCCAAGGTCTTTCCATTGCCACGGATGGAGAGGCACCAGCCCGAAATCTTCGGCTGCCAAGCCAAGCTGTTTCCGCTTCGCCTCCAGTACTGTCCACGTCTCGTTGCCGAGTTCGGCACGCCAGAACGCGTCCCTGCTGCCCGGAAGCGCCTCGGCGAGATGTTTTTGCGCGACGAGCAGCCAGACGAGCTGGAATACCTGCCCGGCTTCCGGTCCGTAGGCGGCATGATCGGCAAACGAAAATCCGGTTCGGGCTCTGTAACAGGGATGGTACGGGTGCCCTTCGTCGACGGCACCTTCCAGTTCGACAAAGGAGAGGGCGCGGCGGTTCTTCAGGGGCAGATTCTGGTGGTTCCATTCGGAAAAGGCGATCGTCTGCTCCAGCTCGCCGAGCAGCTTGCCGCGTGTGATCCCGGTGCCGGGCAATGACGGGATGATCGCGCCGAGCGAGGCGCTTTCCCAACGGGCATCTACTGCCCGCATCTCCACCGAGCCCTTCGCGATGCGGGCGCGTCCGAACGGGCCGATCGTGCCGCGACACCGGAATTCCCGGCCACCGAGCATCCATTGAAATTGCGTCGCACCGCCACAGGCGCTTTCGCGCACCTCTATGACGCCCTCGAACAGCAGTGCCGCCACGAGCTGGCGGATGACGCGGTCGCGAGGTTCTCCCGTGGCTTCAAGAGGCAATGGCATGGCCGGTCCTCGGGGCTGCAAGCGCGATCGGAACCCTCAGCGGGTTCGGGATGGGCCGATAAAGGGAATGCACGCCGCTCGACTGCAGTTCGTCGACATCGAAAAGGCGGGTCGTGAGATTGGCCTTCGACGTGATCGTCGGCAGATCGAGAACGTGCCTTGCAAAATCCCGGCCGGCGCCGGACATTGTTTCGGCGCAGTGTTCCAGATGCGCCCGCAGGGCAAATAGAAGAACACCCTCGTCGCAAAGTCCGTCATGGCCCATGCGGCTGATGACGGAAAAGACCTGGTTTACGATCAGGTAATAGGCGAACCGGTCACGGATTTCGGCATCCGCGAAATAGAGCGAGGCGATCGTTTCCGTTTCCGGCGCATGCCCGGCAAGCAGGCTGCGATAACGCTCCGAAAGATAAAAGCCCTGGTTGTCGCGATAGTAGCTGGCGGCCGGATAACCCATGCCGATATCGAGGAGGGTGTTCTGCTGGTGGGCTTCGAGCGCCACCCCGTAATCGTCGTAGAGCCGGATCAGTGGCTTCACGGCACAGCCGAGATAACGCCGGAACCATGCAAGCGCAGTGTTTGAAATACCGTCGCCGCCCTTGGCTGCGAGCTTGCGGATGGTCCGCGCCAGTCTCGACAGATCGCCTGGAAGCGGGTCGGCGGTGAGGGCGGCGACCGTCACGACGCCCTGTGCCCTCGCGCCCTTGAATGGATTTTCGCGCAGGATGATTTCGAAACCGCTCTCCTCGCGACCCGGTATATCGAGGGTGATGTAGGCGGGATCCTGGATGATGTGGAAATTTTTTGAACGCGCGGCAAAGCCGATGCCCTCTATCAGTTTTGCCATCGCTACCCCGGCTTCAAGCTCCGGCCGGCGATTGATGCGCACGGAATTGGTGATGCGCACGGGAAGCGAGAACTTCAGCATCCAATCGGAATGGGGGCTGTAGACGGTGCGTACCGACGACGTCGCGGTGAACAGAGATCCCGCGGGACCGAGATGACGCAGGCGGCCGTCGCGCTGCATCGCCTGGACGCCCGGATCGAGAAGCAGCGCTTCGGCCTGCAGCGGATGCATGGGTATGAGGCATTCGTCCGGTTCGATGCCGAGCTCGGCTCCGGATGCGCCAAGCTCGGAGCGGATGATTTCGTGCGCCTGTATCGTCCGCGCTGAAGCCTCGCGGACATGTTCTGTCCTGGCGGCAAAATACTGCAGCTGGAATTCTCCGCGCAGTTCCGGGGCGTATCGCTCCTGCTGCCAGAACGTCATGCCCTGCCGGCTCTTCGGTGTCGGATGCTGCCAGTGGCCAAAGACGAGCGATTGTTCCGCCTCGATGAAATGTCCCTCGTCCGGCGGCGCGGGAGAGGCTTTTTCGAGGTAGAGCGTCATCTGCTGGTAGCTGTCGAGAACACGCACCAGCAGCTCCAGTTCAAAGCTGCGCAGGGCATCGGTCCGGTCGTCCTCCATTTGCCGGTAGGCTTCCTGGAGGAGGAGATGCAGCGCCGACATCGGCTCGACCGCCCGCCAGGACATGTCGGACGCGGCGCGCGTCCACAACCTGCCGAAATGCTGCGGTCCGCAGACGGACGCGGAGACGATCTCTGCGCGCAAGAGGATCTGCTGCCGCGGCAGTGGCCATTCGATGGCATCGACCGCCCCGCTCACGCTGCGGTGGACGATCCGGCTGCCGGAACTGACCTCCCGCAGATAGCAGTTCGCAAAACTTTGGAATGTCGCCGCTTCCGCGGTCTGTCTTGACGATTGCATATGTCTCCATCCCCATTGCGCAAGCCGACGACCACGCAATGGCTTTCCAGTCAGCGTCAGGCGGCCGGAGCCGACAGCCTGTGCCGGTCTTCAGCTGGGCCTCCGCCGACAGTGATCTGGCTGCTTTCTCTGGATTGCCGGCTGCGGCGCCGGGGCAGGGGATTGTTTGAGTTTTGGCCCGGCAGGAAGAGCAGGAGCCGAGCGTCCCGTTTTGCCGCGATGCAACGGGCTCGTTTCGGCCTGCGGTGCCTGAAGCTGTGATCTCATGGCGGCGAACCCGTTCCTGTCATCCGTGTTTGCGTGGCTTGCTCTTGCTCTGCAGGCGCTCGGCAACAAGGACGATCTGCCCACTCCTTTTTTTCATCGCTTTCAGAATTTTTGATCCGCGCCGGCAGGTCTGCTTTGATGATTATCCTGTGGGCGACAAAATCGCGGGTCTTGCCTTACCAAAGGCCAAGGCCTGTGGTTGAATTCGCAAGGGAGGCAACATGAAGATCACCAAGCTTGAAACTGTGCGCGTTGCAGAGCGTGCGAACCTGTTGTGGGTACTGGTCCACACCGACGAAGGAATTACCGGCCTCGGCGAAACCTTTTTCGGGGCCGAGACCGTGGAGAGCTATATCCACGAATACGTGGCCCCACGGGTCATCGGCCGCGACCCGTTGCAGATCGACCTCCTGGCGCAGGAACTGGTCGGTTATATCGGTTTTCGTTCCTCAGGCGCGGAAGTTCGGGGCAATTCGGCCTTCGATATCGCCCTTTGGGACATTTTCGGAAAGGTCACGGACCAGCCGATCGCCCAGCTGCTCGGAGGCTTCAGCCGTAGGGAAATCCGCACCTACAATACCTGCGCGGGGACCGAATATATCAAGAAGGCGACCGGCCAGGCGACCGCCAACTATGGTCTGACCGGTGGCACCACCTATGACGATCTGAACGGCTTTCTGCATCGTGCCGACGAACTGGCCGAATCGCTGCTCGAAGAGGGCATCACCGCGATGAAGATCTGGCCGTTCGATGCGGCCGCGGAAAAAACCAAAGGCCAGTATATCTCGATGCCGGACCTGAAACTTGCGCTTCAGCCTTTCGAGAAGATCCGCAAGGCCGTCGGCGACAGGATGGATATCATGGTCGAGTTCCACTCCATGTGGCAACTCCTGCCGGCCATGCAGATCGCCAAGGCCCTGACACCGTACCAGACCTTCTGGCATGAAGACCCGATCAAGATGGACAGCCTGTCGAGCCTCAAGCGGTATGCGGAAGTGTCGCCGGCGCCGATCTCAGCCTCCGAGACGCTCGCGACCCGCTGGGGTTTTCGCGATTACCTGGAAACCGGCGTTGCCGGCATCGTCATGCTCGACATTTCCTGGTGCGGCGGCCTTTCGGAGGCCCGCAAGATCGCGTCCATGGCGGAAGCCTGGCACCTGCCGGTCGCCCCACACGACTGCACCGGCCCGGTCGTTCTTTGCGCATCGACCCATCTGTCACTCAACGCGCCGAACGCGCTGGTGCAGGAAAGCGTGCGCGCATTCTACAAGACGTGGTACCGGGACCTGGTGACGGCGCTGCCGGAGGTGAGAAACGGCATGATCACCGTGCCGCCAGGCCCGGGTCTCGGGATGGAGCTCAATCCCGAGCTCGATCGAGCCTTCACCGTCAGCCGGCGGACGTCCGACGCCTCCATTCTCTAAGGTGCAATTGAAATGACTATATCCTCGGCGACCGTGCTCAAGACCGCGAGCATGACCGGCCCGATGCTGATGCTTCTCGGCATGCTGATGTTTGCCCTCAACGACGCCATGGGCAAGTGGCTCGTTGCAAACTACGGGCTTGGTCAGGTTGTCCTGATCCGCAGCCTTGCAGCACTGATCATCCTCGTGCCGATGGTCTGGAAGGCCGGTTTTGGCAATCTGCTGACCGTCGAAAGGCCTGGCATGCAGTTCTTCCGCGTGGCGTTTTCGACGGCTGAAGTGCTCTGCTTCTATTATGCGGTCATGTACCTGCCGCTCGCCGACGTCATGACCTACTGGCTGGCGGCGCCGATCTATGTTGCGGCGTGCTCGCCCTTCCTGCTCGGTGAAAAGGTCGGCTGGCGGCGCTGGACGGCGATCGCCGTCGGCTTCGTCGGCGTCATCATCACGCTCGAACCTTCGAGCGCCATGTTCAGCCTGCCGGCCGTCATTTCGATCCTCGGCAGTGCCGCCTTTGCCTTCATGCTGATCTCCGGGCGCTTCCTGCGTGGTACGCCGGATAGTGCGCTGGTCTTTTTCCAGGTCGTGGGCGCCGGTATCGCCGGCCTTGCCTTCGCGCCCATGGACTGGTCACCGATTGGATCGAGCCGCGATCTTCTTCTGCTCGGGCTGCTCGGTATCGTCGCGATGGCCGCGCATATGCTGGTCAACCGCGCCCTCAAGATCTCCGATGCCGCGACCGTGGCACCGCTCCAATATACGCTGCTGCTTTGGGCGGTGATCTTCGGCTGGATGTTTTTCGGCGACATCCCACGGTTCGGCATGATGGTCGGGGCGGCCTTGATCGTCGCTTCCGGCCTCTTCATCTTCATCCGCGAGCAGATGCTCAAGAAGCGCCAGAGCGTGCTTCCGGCTGTTCCGGAATGACGTAACCCGCGGCGCTTTGGGGCACCGCGGGTGTTCATTCCTCAGACGGCTACATCCGGGATACCGGCGTGTTCCGTTACTTGCGGACTTCCTTGAGCTCAGCGACGATGCCGTCGACCACGTCGGCGCCGATCGTCGCTTTGTGCTTTTCATAGACGATCGCCGACTTTTCGCGGATGCGCTGCTGCTCTTCCGGCGAAAGCGTGTTGACCTGCAGGCCGGCCGCCTTGATCTTTTCAAGCGACTTCTTGTTGAGATCGCCGATCACCTGGCGTTCCACATCCCGGCCGACGACTGCGCAGGCGCGGAGGGCAGCCTGCTCGTCCGGGGCATAGGTGTTGAAGATTGCCTTGGAGAACAAGAAGAGGAACGGCGTGTAGGCGTGGTTGGTCTCGGTGACGTATTTCTGGACCTCGAAGAACTTCGAGGTATCGATCGTCACATAGGGATTTTCCTGTGCGTCGATCGCCTTGGTTTCGAGCGCCGAGAAGACCTCGCCGAAGGCCATCGGGGTGGCGTTGGCACCGAGGTTCTGGAAGGTGTCGAGGAAGATGTTGTTCTGCATGACGCGAACCTTCATCCCCGAGAAATCTTCCCATTTGGTGACCGGGCGAACCGAGTTGGACAGGTTACGGAAGCCGTTTTCCCAATAGGCGAGATTGACGAGGCCTGCAGCGTCGAGCTTCTGGTTCATCATGTCGCCGAACTTGCCGTCGAGCACCTTGTAGGCTTCCTGAGCATTGCCGAACAGGAAGGGCAGGTCGAAGACGCCGAGTGCCGGAACGATGCCGACCAGAGGCGACGACGACGTCACCACGGCTTCCTGGACGCCGGAGCGCAGGGCCTGGGTGGCCTGCAGGTCGCCACCGAGCGCGCCGCCCCAGAAGGCTGTCAGCTTCATCTTGCCGCCGGACTTCTCGTCCAGGCACTTCTGCATGGCGGCGATGCCGTTGCCGACCGGATGGTCGGCGTTGATGCCGTTCGAAACGCGGATGTTGCGCGCCTTGAATTCGGCAAAGGCCGGTGCGGCCGATGCGCAAGCGATGGCAAGTGCGGTGGTAGCCAGTAGCAGTTTTCTCATATTATCCTCCCATGGATGAGCTTGAGACAGGTTTAATGGAGCCAGCGTGCAGGCACGAGCACGAGGTCCGGGAACAGGACCAGCAGGAACAGCACAATCGCCTCCGCAATCAGGAACGGCCACACCCCGGCCGTCACCTTGCCAAGCGGAATGCGCGCGACGCCGCTGACGACGTTCAATACCACGCCGACCGGCGGAGTGATGAGGCCGATGGAATTGTTCATGATGAAGAGCACGCCGAAATAGACCGGGTCGATGCCAGCCTGCTTGACGATCGGCATCAGGACCGGCGTCAGGATCAGGATGGTCGGCGTCAGGTCGAGCGCAGTGCCGACGACGAGCACCAGGATCATGATGGCGAACATCAGCAGCATCGGACGGTCGATCAGTGGCTCGATGTAACCGACGATCTCCGCCGGGATGTTGGCCGCGGTGATCAGCCACGAGGAGACCAGCGCCGCCGCGACCAGGAACATGATGACCGAGGTGGTCTTGGCGGCCTGCAGGATGACGTGCGGCAGGTGGCTTGGCTTCAGCTCCCGATAGATCACCATGCCGACGAAGAGCGCGTAGGCGGCGGCGACGACGGCGGCCTCGGTCGGCGTCATGATGCCGGCCTTGATGCCGCCGAGGATGATCACCGGCATGCCGAGCGCCCAGGCGGCACGGCCGGTGACGCGCAGGCGTTCGCTTGTCGACGCCTTCGGCAGCGGCTGGACATTGTCCTTCCGCACGACGATGAGCCAGGCGATGATCAGTGACAGACCCATCAGGATGCCGGGGAAAATGCCGGCCAGGAAAAGCTGGGTGATCGAGACGTTGCCGGCGACGCCGAAGACGATGAAGGCCATCGATGGCGGGATGACCGGCGCAATGATGCCGCCTGCGGCGATCAGGCCGCCGGAACGCGGAACGTTATAGCCAGCCTTGGCCATCATCGGGATGAGGATGGCGGCAAGTGCTGCCGTATCGGCCGCGGCCGAACCCGAGATGCTCGCCATGATGATTGCCGCCATGATCGCGACGATGCCGAGGCCGCCGCGGATATGGCCGACACAGGAAATTGCGAAATCGATGATCCGGCGCGACAGGCCGCCGGAGTTCATCAGTTCGCCGGCCAGGATGAAGAATGGAATGGCGAGCAGGGTGAAGGTATCGACACCTGCGATCATGTTCTGGGCGATGATCTGGGTGTTGAACATGTCCATGTACCACATGAGCACGACACCGCAGAACATCAGCGAAAATGCGACCGGCACGCCGATCGCCATGGCGCCAAGAAGCGATACGATGAAGACGATCAGGGTCATCAGGTACGCTCCGCCATCTGCTCGATCGTCAGGTTTTCACCGGCAAAGATGCTGATCTCCTCCGCTGTCGCCCGGCCGGTGACATAGCGGAACAGCCGCTCCAGCGCGATCAGCGACAAGCCGGCACCGGTAAACAGGCCGATGCCGTAGACCCAGATCATCGAAATGCCGGTCACCGGCGCGCTCATGCTGGCGTTGATCTCGAACTGTTGCCAAGTCCCCCAGAAAAAGATCATCGAGCAAGCGAGGATGACGAGGTTAGAAAGGATCATGCAGACGAGCCGGCCCTTGCGGCCGAAAAGTGCCACGACGCTTTCGACGCCGAGGTGACCATGTTCGCGAAATGCGACGACTGCGCCGACAAAGCTCAGCCAGACGAAGAAGTAGCGGGAAAGTTCCTCCGAGACGGACATGCCGGAATTGAAGGCGTAGCGAAGAACCACATTGGCAAACACCATGATCGCCATTGCTGAAAGCAGCAGGATCAATAGGACTTCCAACGCCTTGAAAAAAAGATCGATTGCCTTTTGCATGTTCCCCTCCCGAATTCTTACAAGAGCTCGCGCCAAGCGGAGGTCTTCGTCACCGTCGACAACCCCAAATTCCGCTCCGGGTGTTTGCTCCCATGATCCGCTTCATCGACCAGCGGCTCAAGCGGCAGGCTGGACGTCACGATGCGGTTTCCTATGTGGTATGCGATCAGCCTCTCCTCCATCGCAAAGATCTCTCCCGCGCTCCCTCAATTGTCAGGATGTCTGACAACCTCCACCTGCGGTATCTCTAAAGCCAGTTTTCCTCGCTGTCCAGCGCCCCTGACCGCTTTAAGGAAATCTCCTGGATCGATCTAACGGGGCGGCCGGCTGGAAGCTTAGTAAACTTTCAATTGAAGGTCGAGACGGCTTGCCGCACCGTGAAGGTGATGGCGCATCGCCTCCCGGGCGCGGATGGGATCGCGGCTTGCGAGCGCATCACGGATTGCGACATGTTCCGCGATCGTCACTTCGACGATCTCGGTCAACACGGCTGCCTCCCTGGCCGTATTGATGGCCAGATGAATTCGCTCCGCGATAAAACCGAGGAATAGCAGGAAGTATTCGTTATGCGTGGAGGCCGCGATCTGGCGATGGAAGGCGAGATCGGCGAGGACGCCTTTCTCGGTCCACTTCTCTCCGCCCGTCATCTGCCCGAGCGCTTCGTCGAGTTTCAAAAGGTCTTGGGCGGTGTGATTGGTGGCTGCGAGACCGGCCGCCTCGATCTCGAGGGGCAGCCGGAGCTGAAACAGGCTCTGAAAACTTGCGTGGTCGGCAAGATTGCCCTGTTCGATGCGAATCGACTGCCTATGCTCAAAATCGGTGGCGAACGCTCCCACACCTTGCCGGGTCTCGACCAGACCCTCGTTGCGAAGCTGCGCGATCGCTTCGCGCACGACCGACCGGCTGACGCCAAAGGTCTTTGCCAGAATATGTTCCGTCGGCAGCTTTTCGCCGGGCGCAATCCGGCCATCACTGATCTCGCGTCCGATCTGCGACGCGATCCGCGCAGGCAGATGCTCGTTTCGTCTGATCTGGCTGAAGTCGATTACCACGGCGCCGCCCCTCCCTTGTGACGCTCTTCTACGACTTCCCGGTAAAATTCAACTGGCAGCCCGGGTTCATCACCATGTCTGGATCGATGGCATTCTTGATGGCCGTCAACAGCCGGCGTTTGGTTTCGGGAAGGCGCGCATCGAAATCCGCCCGCTTCAGGCGACCAATGCCATGCTCGGCGCTGAGGCTTCCCTGGAAGCGGTCGAGCACCTGGTTCAGGATGGTCTTGGACCGATAGATCCTTTCGAGCCGCTGCTCATGCGGTAGTTCCACGGACGGCAGAACGTTGAGATGGACGTTCCCGTCGCCGACATGACCGTAGGAGACGCAAACGCAGTCGGGCAACGCGTCGTGGATCGCCTGTTCGGCTTCGGCGACAAAGGCGGGCACCTTGGAGAGCGGAACCGAAACGTCGCTGCGCATGTGGACACCACGTTTCGCCTGGCCTTCGTTCATCCCTTCGCGGATCAGCCACAGGCTTCGCGCCTGCGCCTGTGACGAGGCGATCGCGCCGTCGAGAACGATCCCGTCCTCCATGACGCCTTCGAGGAACCGCTGCGTCAGGTCGCCGATATCGACGAGGCCCGAACCGGAAACCTCCATCAGAACATAGCAAGGGTAGTCGGTGGCCATCGGGATCGGCAGGTCCGGGATGGCTTCCCGGGCGAGCGTGAAGGCAAGGGGCGGCATGAATTCGAACGCGGACATCAAATCGCTGCAGTCGCGCCGGGCGCGGCGATAGAGGGTGATGGCGTCCTCCAAGGAGGCAAGGCCGACAAGGGCGGTCGCCACCTGATCGGGATTGGGCGTCAGCTTGATCGACACGGCGGTGACGATGCCGAGCGTGCCTTCGGCGCCGATGAAGAGCTGCTTCAGGTCTATGCCGCGATTGTCCTTCCTGAGCGTCGAGAGGCCGTCGAAGATCGTACCGTCCGGCAGCACGACCTCCAGGCCCAGCACCAGTTCGCGTGTCATGCCGTATCGAAGCACGTTGATGCCACCGGCATTGGTCGAGACGTTGCCGCCGATCCGGCAGCTTCCCTGCGCGCCGAGCGCCAGCGGGAAGAACATCCCCTCTGCGGCGATCGCTTCCTTCAGCTCCCACAGGATGCAGCCCGCCTCGACAACGGCCGAGAAGTCGTCGACATCGATTCCGCGGATACGGTTCATGCGTTCCAGGCTCAGAACGATCTGACGCTCCGGCGCATCGGGAATGCCGCCCAGCACCAGGCCTGTATTGCCGCCCTGCGGGACAATCGTGAGGCCAAGGTCGCGGCAGGTTTTCACGCAAGCCACCACGTCATCCGTTGATCGCGGCCTCAGGACGGCAACCGCAGCACTGGTCACGTCGCCGTGCCAATCGCGACAGTATCGCGCCATCGCATCCGTATCGGTCAGGACAAGGTCCTCGCCAAGCATCGATCGCAGGAGGAGGCGAGGCTCTCCGGCCGGGTCAGTTTGCAGGCTCGTCATTCTGCGTGGTTCCTTCGGATGATCCGTCCCCTGGCTGGATAGTTTCGTTTGCCCCGCGCCTTGTCCCGGCGCACAACTATCCTGTTTGCAACGGAAGCATATAAGGTTATCAGACAACCGTACAATATAAATTTGGCGTATCCGGGCAGTCATGTGCTTCGGTCGAAATGGGAGGAAGCATGCATATTCTGATCATAGGCGCGGCCGGGATGGTAGGCCGCAAACTGACGGCGCGTCTCATCGCCGAGGGTGGCGTTCTCGGCAAGCCGATCGACAAGCTGACCCTCGTCGACGTCGTGAAGCCCGATCATCCGGAGGGGCTTTCCGGTTCCGTGATGGCGAGCGACGCCGACCTCTCGATGCCGGGCGAGGCTGAAAAGCTCATCGGGTCCCGCCCCGACGTGATCTTTCACCTTGCCGCGATCGTCTCGGCGGAGGCGGAGCTCGATTTCGAAAAGGGCTACCGGGTCAATCTCGATGGCACCCGCTACCTGTTCGATGCGATTCGTCTCGCAAACGGCGGGGATGGCTACAAACCACGGGTCATCTTTACGTCATCCATCGCAGTCGCAGGTGCCCCGCTTCCGTTCCCCATTCCCGATGATTTTCATCTGACGCCGCTTACCAGCTATGGCACCCAGAAGGCGATTTCGGAGCTTCTCCTTTCGGACTACACCCGCCGGGGTTTCTTCGACGGCATCGGAATCCGGTTGCCGACCGTGTGCATCAGGCCCGGCAAACCCAACAAGGCCGCATCCGGGTTCTTCTCGAACATTCTGCGGGAGCCGCTGATCGGGCAGGAGGCGATCCTGCCGGTATCGGATGACGTGCGTCACTGGCATACGTCGCCTCGCTCGGCTGTCGGATACCTCGTCCACGCGGCGAATATGGATCTCGAGCGGGTCGGTCCACACCGCAATCTTTCCATGCCGGGCGTCAGCGCAACCGTCGGCGAGCAGATCGATGCGCTTCGCCGCGTGGCGGGCGAAAGGGCGGTAAATCTCATTCGTCGCGTCCCGGACGAGATGATCATGAGGATGGTGGCAGGCTGGGCACCTGGTTTCGAGGCAAAACGCGCGACCGCCCTCGGCTTTACCGCGGAGAAAAACTTCGACGAGATCATCCGGGTCCATATCGAGGATGAGCTTGGAGGCCGCCTGTGATGAGAAATCCACGCGCAAACTAAGAGGTTTAGCCTCAAAAACGAGCGGCGGTCCTCGCTCAGGTGCCGGAATGCCTCGGAGCGAGACCGCGTCATTTACATGTGGTGTTGGAACTTTAGCGATTTATTTCATTCTTGCCGCTTATCCTCCATCCGTAGATTTTTCCGGGCAGATCGGCGGTGCTTGAAGGGCTATGCTTGGTGCGGAAGTGATGATCCTACTGGAATCCTGTCCGCTCGCCGCGCTCATTGTGAACGCAGCGGGCGTCGTCACCTTTGCGAATGCCGAGGCAAGAGCACTCTTTGGCGCAACCGGCACTTTGCATGGCACAGCCATAACCGATCTCCTGCCTGGGTGGCCGATGGACAATCCCGCGGATTCCTCGGTTCTCTTGAACAGCAGGGCAGGGGAAGCCCGGACCTGCAATGTCAGAGTTTCGCCATGTCCCGGCTCGGACGAGCCGCTCACCATGGTCTGGATCGATGCCGGCGGCCAGGAGAAATCCGCGGGGCTCGCCGCTCGGGAAGCCAATCTTCGGCTGCGATATGTCATCGAGATGTTGCCGCAGGCGGTCTGTGTCTTCGACGCCAAGGACCGTTACGTCCTTTGGAACCAGAAATACGCGGATCTTTTTGCCGATATCGCCGAACACCTGACGCCCGGAATTCCATTCGAGGAGATTTTGAAGATCAGCCTTGCAGGCGGCAGCATCCAGGAGGTGGTGCCGGACCACGACGTCTGGCTCAGCGAGCGCATGGCGAAGTTTCGACAGCCCGCGTCCCAGGAGGAGCGGCAAATGAACGACGGGCGATGGTTGCGATATGACGACCGCCGCACGCCGGACGGCGGCGCCATCGGAATGCGCATCGACATTAGCAGCCTCAAGCAACGGGAGGAGTGGCTTCGGCAACTGTTCGACGCCAACCCGATGCCGATGCTGCTCTGCGACGGGGACAGTCTTGCGATCCTTGAAGCCAATCACGCGGCGCTTCAGTTCTACGGGTACGAGAGATCGGCCCTTCTTGCCAAAGCCGTCTTCGACATGCACGCCGAAGGCCAGGGTGAAGAGTTCGCCGCGAGGCTCGGCGATCTCGACGGCGACTGCGAGGCCCGCACCGTCTGGCGCCAGCGAACGGCGCAGGGCCGGGAACACCACGTCCTCATTTATGTCCGGGTGCTCTACGAAGGCGGCGATCGACGGCTGCTGCTGACGATCGCGGATGTCAGCGACCGGGTGCTGGCGGAGGCGGAGGCCAACAGGTTGGCGCATCATGATATTCTGACGGGCCTGCCGAACCGTATGCAATTCTACAAAGCGCTCGATGAAGCATTCAAGATTGGAGCGACCGAGGGCGTCGTCATCGTCTACTGCCTCGATCTCGACGGATTCAAGCCGGTCAATGACACGTTCGGCCATGCCGCCGGCGACGAGGTCCTGCAGCTTGCCGGCGAGCGACTGCGTTCGGCCGCAGGCGGACATCTGGTGGCCCGCCTCGGCGGCGACGAATTCGCAATCCTCGTGAAAACCGAAGACCAGGCGGATATCGGCCTTGCCGATCGGTGCATATCGGCCTTGAACGCACCCTTCCGGATCAAGGGGCTATCGATCAGCATCGGGGTCAGCATCGGTATAGCCGCTGCAAGCGTTGCCGCCGGCGACCGGGAAACGCTTGTCCAGGCCGCGGATCGTGCGCTTTATCGGGCAAAGTCGGCCGGCCGCAACACCTGGCGGTTGGCCGAGGACGAGATTATGCCGTTGGCTGTCACGGTTGGCTGAGGCCACGGGCAGAACCATCGTCGCTTGGCATCTGATCCTGAGAACGCAGCGGTTCCGGCGGGTTTGAACGTCATTCTCAGGATTGGCTGCCGTGGGACATCTCATGTTCGTAAAGCTGTTCCATGCTCAAGGATGCAACCTCGGCAAAGGGCGTCTGATTGCGGACGCGGCCGGCACCGAGAATGACGACCTCGTCGCAGAAGGAAATGGTGCTGTGGTGATGGCTGACGACGATTGTGGTGCGGCGCCCGGCTCTTAATTTCAACGTCTCCACGATCGATGCCTCGGACAGGCCGTCCATGGCATTGGTGGCCTCGTCCAGGATCAGGATTTCCGGATCGCGGACCAGAGCTCTTGCCAGTGCGATCCGCTGTCGTTGACCGGCCGACAGGCTCGCTCCCCGGTAGCCGACGACAGTTTCATATCCGTCAGGCAGCTTCTCGATAAATTCATGCGCTTCGGCAAGTCTTGCCGCGCTTTCCGCCGCGGGGAGGGACGTATCGTGGCCGTAGACAATGTTCTCGAAAATGGTGCCATCCACCAGTTCAAGATCCTGGCTGGCAAGCGCGATCTGTCGGCGCCATGCAGCAGGATCGATTTGGTCGAGTGGAATGCCGTCGACAAGAATATTGCCCTGATCCGGCTCCACAAACCGGCATAGGAGATTGACGATCGTGCTCTTGCCGGCGCCCGACCGCCCGACAATTGCGGTCGAGCGGCCCTGGCGAATGTCGAAGCTTACCGAACGCAGGACCACGGGCCGCGTGCTGGAGCCCGGATACCTGAAGGTCACCTGGTCGAACTTGATTTGCTGGCGGAGCCCCTGGATCGGGTGGCTACCCTGGGGCGCCGCTGGTTTGTCGGAGGAATCCAGTAGCCATCCGACCTCTTCCAGCGATCCGCTCCATCCCTGGATCTGGCTCCAGGCCATCTGCAGCGCGCGGACATGCGGTTGCAGCCGATAAAGCAGGACGACGAAAGCGACGATGACCGGGAACCCGACCCCGACCTGCCATGCGCTGACAACCACGCCCAGAAACAGGGCGGAATGCAGCACTTCGGTTAGTGGCGGGAGAGCTGCCTGACGGCTGTTAAGAACGAAGCCCGCCTTCCGCACCGCATTTGAAGCCGCGTCGAAGATCGTTCTTTCACGCAGTTCCTGTCCGAATGCGCGGATCAGGCGCCCGGCGTGAACGAGGTGAAGCATTCTCGCGGCAAGTTCGCTGTTGAACGACGTGACGTTGCGGCTCGGGCCCTTCAGGCCTGCCGACAGCAAGGCATGGATGGCCTGGATCAGGACAAGCCCAAGCGTGACGCACAGCGACATCTGCCACGAAAGAAGCAGCAGAAATGCGAGCAGGATAACGGCCGCCGATGCATTCACGATCGCGGCAAGGATGGTCTGGACCGCGTCCGAAGCCCGCCAGGACTCGTTGGAGACGATGTTCAGCAGCCGCCCCGGGCTTTGCTGCAGGAAGAACGGGTAGCCGATCGTCAAAAGCTGGTCGGCGAGACGGTGCCGGATCGAATGACCGGCCTTGCCATAAATGAAATTGGCAAGCACCGCGTTGGCAAAGGCCAGCACGTTCTTGACGGTGATCAATCCGAGAATGGCGGCCGCGATGACGATTAGCCGCGTCTGGTCGTCCAATCCGGTTCCCACCCGTTGAAAAACGGCGGAAAGGCCCGCCATTCCCGAAACATCGTTCTCACCGGCAATGATGCTGAGCATCGGGATGACAAGACCGATGCCGGTGCCTTCGAGCACGGCGCTGCTCAGTCCCAGGACAACCACGACAGCCAACAGGCCGGTGTTTTTCCCCAGAGCCTCGCGCAGGAGGTGAGAACTCGATGTCAGGAAATCTAGCATGGCGGCGTTCCCCGTTGCGGGCGGGGCAGACGGCTGGTCGTGTCGGTATCCGCCTGTCTTGGCCACCGGACGGCGAGCAAGGCAAATTTGGCTGCTCCGACCAGGTTCATGGCCACGATCGTCAGGTGGGACAGGGAAATCTCCGGATCGAAACGGTAGCCGCCGAACAGTTCCCGCCAGGCCGATCGGGTCGTCCAGCAGAAATGGCGAAGCAGCCAGGGGGCCTTGAACGCATGCTTGACGCAAAGGCCGCCGTTTCCAAAGCTGTAATCCCGGTGAAGCCGTTCGATGGCATCGCGCGTGGTTCGCCCGTGAAAATGTTGGACCGTCATGTCGGGAACATATTCGATTGGAATGCCGAGCTGATGGGCACGAACGAGGTAATCCGTATCTTCTGCGGACCGCAGCGGGCCGCCGGCCCCGAACCGCTCGTCAAAGCGCCCGATGCGGGCCGCCGCTTCACGATCCATAGTCATGTTGCAGCCGAGCACGAACCCGCCCGGATGAACATCCGGCGTGAAACGGGCCCGGAATCGCGACCGCTTGATTGTGAAAGGCAGATCGCGCGGGCTGCCGAGATCGACGCGGCCGCCCCGGACGATACACCGCTCGCCTGCCGAATAATGCCGGTTCAGATCCTGGAGGTAGGAGCGCTCGACGATGCAGTCATCATCGATAAAGATCAGGAGCCTGCCTCGCGCCCGCTCCATTCCCGTATTGCGCGCGGCTGCCAGGCCAGGCCGCAGCTCCACCATCCACCTGACGGCAACAGCGGATTTCGCCGCGATACGGGATAAACGCGCGGCCGTATCGTCGGTGGATCCATTGTCGACCACCACCAGCTCGCAGCTTAGGGAACAGGCTTCGCAGGCGGCTTCGATCGAGCTGATGCATGCCTCGAGCGCGGCCGCTCTGTTGCGGGTGCAGACGATAAAGCTTGCGTCGACAGGGTGATGCGCGTCGGGGGGCAAGCGGGGGCTGGCGCGTACGGGTTGCTCGTGCTCCCTGGACATCAGGCAAGCCCCCGAAGCGGTAACACCGTCTTGGCCGGCACCGATTGATAGTACCGTGCCACCCCATCGAGCCTCCGGATCGCCTCTTCCGACATGCGGCTCAACCAGGGCGCAGCGACGGCGGCTCGAAGACCGTAGCGCTCCCGCCGCCGGATGACATCCCATTTTCCCGTTCGCATAAGAAATGCGTGGGTCAACGCCGGACGCTGCTCGTCAGCAATGAATTGGTAGAGAAAATAGAAGAAGCACAGGGCTCCTTCTGCGTAGCTGCTGGCGCTCGCACCAACTTGCTTGGCGACCCTTTCTTCGATCGCGAGCATGCAATCGGCGGCTCGGCGCACCGTATCCGGCGTAACGGCTGCGCCGATATCAAGAAGAGCGCCGGGATCGTCGGTAAGAGCCTGCCGTTCGAGGTTCTCGGCGACGATCTTCAGGTGGGTTCGGCGCATTTGCCGCCTGTGCTTGTTGGTAACGCTGTCGCTGTGGATACGGTAGGCGATCAGGCTCTCATCGATCATCGCTGCCGGAAACTCGCGGGTAATGCGCCTGAAGAGATCGAAATCCTCCGCGTGGACATAGCTTGCGTCATAGACCAGCATATCCTGGGGAATGATCTTGCGATTATACATCACCGTCGAATGCAGGAAGATCGTGAAGAACAGCGACAATATGTGCCAATCCCCCGACTGATAAATGGGATTTGGCGTGCTGCGCACGACGCGGCTGCCGAGAAGCCGATCGACTTCCGTTCCGCAGATCGCAAGCTGAGGCTGCTGCTCAAAGAGCGCGATTTGACGGGAAAAGCGGGTTGGATAGGAGATATCGTCCGCGTCCATTCGGGCGATCAGGTCACCTCTAGCCAGGGCTATGCCCTCGTTCAAGCTCGCGATCAGTCCGCGGTTCTCGCGCGAGACGATGCGAAGGCGATCGTCAAGCTTCTGATATCGGTGCAGAATATCCAGCGAGAGATCGTTCGAGCCGTCATCGATGGCGACGATCTCAAGGCGCCTGTGGTCCTGGCGCAGGATGCTCTCGACCGCGGCAGCGAGATAAGCCTCACCGTTGTAGACGGGCAATACGACGGAGATCAGCGGGGAGGACATCGTTCGACTCGCAATGGCGTGGCAATTTGAAGTTCCTGCATTTGCGCAGCCTTCGAAAGGGCTGTGGCAGACGGCGCGTCATACGTCGGGTCAAGCCTTCTTGGGGGGACGTATGGGAAATAGCGCTTGAGCCGGTTGAGTGGTTTTTCGAACGCCAGCCATGAGATCGCGGCCAATGCCAACGTTCCAGCGGTTCCTAAGATGAGGCGTCCGAAACCCTGTTCCGAGACGTTCAACGGAATCCACGGCTGTGCGCTTACGACGAAAGAGAGGACGATCGGATGGAACAGGTAGACCCCGTAGCTGATACGTCCGACAGCGGTGATCGGGCGCAATTCCAATAGACGGCCGGGAGCTCCCCGCAGACCCGACGAACAGTATCCGACCAAGGCTGTGAGCGGTATAAGAGGAAGAACCTCCAACCCGATCCAATTCATCCAGGCAAGCGTCGGTGACAGGGGGAGCGGTTTCAGCCACATCAAAATGGCTGTTGCAACAAGCAAGGGTGCCGAACTCAGCCGCATCCAGTGCGGCAATGTCCGTGACCGCGTGCGATGGAGCGCAAGGAGCGCGCCGGCCACCAGCGCGTCCATCGACGCCGGAGGCAGAAGGTCCCGCGCAAGTGACGGCGTCCCCGTGAATGGCCAATAGAATCGATAGGCAAGCGAGCATGCGATGAGAGCGATGCAGATCGGCTCAAGCCAGCGGCGCGAGGCGAGCAGGATGACGAGCGGCCACACGATATAGAACTGCTCTTCGATGCTCAGGCTCCAGGTGTGACAAAGCACCCAGGGCGTCCATTCATCGCGAAGGGCGTACCAGAAATTCGAGAGGTAAAGGGCGTGCCATTTGATGCTTCCGCGGGCCTGCTCGAGGTTGACCAGCCAGACGAAGCTGAGCACTGCAAAGTACGGCGGGAATATACGCAGCGCCCGGCGAATATAGAATGATCTTATCGCGGTGCCTGGTTCGTACTGGGTGGCAGAGCGCGCTTCCAGCAAAAGCCGGGTTATCAGGAAACCGCTGAGAACGAAGAACAGGCGAACGCCGATATGGCCCCAGTGCGACCCATCGGCCGCGAAAAAATGCGCGTACAGAACCATCGAGACGGCAAGGGTTCTAAGGCCATCCAATTGTCGGTCGCGTGCATGAAGCATGGAGCCCCCCAGTTGCGCAGAACTTGTGATAACTCCCGCCTCGCTCGAATTTTGCCGCCGTGCTTTTGTTTGGAACCCCAAAAACTACTTTTGCACTGCGAAAAGTTCAGGTGGAATCCGACCAAACTGTGGCCGCCACTGCAGTTCAGACTTTAGCCCCGCAGCAGGGCGGCCTTTAGTCCTATCCGCAGGCGCAGAGTTTTCGACTGCACGTTGTGCAGGCCGGTGTGGGACCATTACCAGTGCGCCGCCAGATTGCCGGTGCGGCTTGATCGACAAGATCGCACGCTCAGCAACCGTGTCTGATGGCCGCATCAGCCGTTTCAGGAGCGCGTGCAGCGATACACTTTTATACAAATTCGGACGCCCGCGGCACATCTGTGCGACAAATCTCCGGTAGGTCTTCCATGTGATCGATGGTGCCGGCGCAATGAGGTGCTGGCGCCGGTGACAACTCAACATGGGAGAGGTTTCATGGCTCGGCTTTCTATAAACGATATCATCCGTGACGTTGACGTCGAGCCTGACACACCGCTGCTATGGGTCATCCGCGAACAGGTCGGGCTGACCGGTACCAAATACGGCTGCGGCATTGCGCAATGCGGTGCCTGCACGGTTCATATCGACGGCGTTGCGACGCGTTCCTGCGCCATTCCGGTCTCCAGCGTGACCGAGCAGCAGAAGATCGTCACCATTGAAGGCCTTTCGCCGGACCTGACGCACCCTGTTCAAAAGGCTTGGCTGGAACTTGACGTGCCGCAATGTGGCTACTGTCAGTCCGGCCAGATCATGGCGGCGACAGCCTTGCTGAGCGCCAATCCCCGGCCAACCGAGCAGCAGATCCGTGACGAGATGACCAACATCTGCCGCTGCGGCACCTACAATCGGATCAAGGCCGCGATCGAGCTTGCATCCAACACGATGGCCGGCTGAGGAGGACACCATGAACACGATCACTGTTTCCCGCCGCGGCTTCCTTGCCAGCGGCGCTGCGGCCGCCGCGGGCCTCACGCTCGGCTTTCACGTACCCTTTGCCGGTGACGCTTCTGCCCAGTCCGTCACACCCGAGGTCAATGCCTGGGTGGTTATCAAGCCCGACGACACGGTGGTGGTGCGCGTCGCACGTGTCGAAATGGGGCAGGGCACGCTGACAGGTCTCGCGCAACTCGTTGCCGAAGAGCTTGAGTGCGACTGGGACAAGGTCACCTGGGAGTATCCGACGCCTGGCGAGAATGTCAGACGCGGCAGGGTCTGGCAGAACTTCGGCACTGCCGGCAGCCAGGGCATACGCCAGTCCAACGAATATGTGCGCAAGGGCGGCGCGGCGGCGCGCATGATGCTGATACAGGCCGCGGCGAATGAATGGAAGGTGCCGGTCGGCGAATGCACCGTCGCCAAGGGCGTCATCACGCATGCGGGCACGGGCCGCTCGACCAGTTATGGCAAGGTTGCAGCGGCGGCTTCCTCATTGACGCCGCCAGCGGCTGACAGCATCACGCTGAAAGATCCGAAAACCTGGACGATCGCCGGCCGGCCGTTGAAGCGTCTGGACACGGCGGAGAAATTGAACGGCCGTCAAGTCTACAGCATCGATATGAAGCTGCCGGGCATGCTGAATGCCGCGCTGAAGGTCTGTCCGGTATTCGGCGGCAAGATCAAGAGTTTCGATGTCACCCAAATCGAGAGGATGCCTGGCTTCAAGAAAGCCGTAAGGCTTGGCGATACGGGCGTCGCTGTGATCGCCGACACCTGGTGGCGCGCCAAGACCGCACTCGACGCCCTGCCGATCGAATGGGATGAAGGCCCGAACGCCAACGTGCAGCAGGCGGATATTCTTGCGGCACAGCAAGAAGGACTGACGGCCCGTGAAGCCATTCTTGGCAGCAAGAACGGCGATGTGCCGGCGGCTCTCGGGAGCGCCAGGCGGACCGTCGAGGCCGTCTATGCCGTACCGCACCAGCACCACGTCACAATGGAGCCGATGAACGCGACGGCGCTTTGGACGGCTGAGAAATGCGAGGTCTGGACGGCCACCCAGAACGCCGAGGCAGCTCTCGCAACCGCCGCGGAGGTTTCCGGCCTGCCGATCGACAAGAACGAGGTCTACCGGCTGCATCTGGGCGGCGGATTTGGCCGGCGCTCGTCGAGCCACGATTTCGTGCGCTACGCCGTGTTGATCGCGAAGGAGATGCCGGGCACGCCGATCAAGACGATCTGGTCGCGTGAAGAAGACATGACCCATGGCTGGTATCATCCCGCCACGCAGTGCCGCCTGGTCGCAGGATTTGACGACCAGGACAATCTGAGCGCGTTGCACATGAGGATTTCCGGCCAATCCATCCTCGCAACCCTCAATCCTGACCGTCTGCAAAATGGTCGCGATGCGGCGACATTCCAGGGTCTCAACCCCCAAGGGCCGGAAAGCCAGTTGGGTTATACCGTTCCGAACCTGCTGATCGAGCACGCGATGCGCAATCCGCACGTACCCGCAGGCTTCTGGCGCGGCGTCAACAATAACCAGAACGCCATCTATCTGGAATGCTTCCTGGATGAACTCGCGCATTCGTCGAAACAGGATCCGCTGGAGTTCCGCCGCAAGTTGATGGCGAACCATCCGAAACATCGGGCGGTGCTCGACGCTGTCGCAGAGAAGGTAGGATGGGGCACGCCCGCGCCTGCCGGTGTCTACCGCGGCATCGCACAGCAGATGGGCTTTGGCAGCTACGTCGCGGCCTGCGCCGAAGTTTCGGTAAGCGATGCCGGCATCTTGAAGATCCATCGCATCGTCGCAGCGACGGATTGCGGCCATGCCGTCAATCCGCAGCAGATCGCTGCGCAGGTCGAAGGTTCATTCGTCTACGGCCTTACCGCAGCGCTTTATGGCGAGATCACCGTCGCCAACGGCCGGGTCGAGCAGGAGAATTTCGACACCTACCAGATGCTGCGCATGGACGAGATGTTCGACGTCGAGACGATCATCATGCCGTCCGGCGGCTTTTGGGGCGGTGTGGGCGAGCCGACGATTTTCGTCGCGGCACCGGCGGTGCTGAACGCCATTTTTGCTGCAACCGGGATAAGGGTGCGGCAGGTTCCGCTGTCGAAAACCAGGCTGAAGAAGGCGTAGGCACACCAACCGTCGCAAAGTGAGTGGCATCGATGAAGCGGGTGCGGCGCATGAGGGAAGTTTGGATCTCGATCGGTCTTCTAATGGCGTCATCTCCCGCGATGGGGCAGCTGGCGGTTAGTCCGGCTGCTCCACCGCCGGGCGCGTCATCCTGCTCGGGTTGCCATGCACCGTCAGCAGTCGGCCATTCGATCGGTTCGCTGCAGGGCCTTTCCGGCCCCGACATCCTTGGTGCTCTGCAAGCCTTCGGCAATGGTCAACGCGAGGCAACGGTGATGGGTCGTATCGCAAAGGGCTTTAGCGATGGCGAGATGCGGGCCATCGCGGAATGGCTGGCAAGGGGAGACGAATGACCGGAGCGTCCTTCAGTCGTCGCGCAGTGCTTCAGGCTGGTGCGGCTCTCGGCGCAGCCGCGGCACTGGTACGGCCTGCGATTGCGCAGTCGGCTGGCCGCGTCGTGGTAATCGGCGGCGGTTTTGCTGGGGCTACCTGCGCACGCGCGCTCAAGCGCGGCGGTTTCAGCGTGACACTCGTGGAGCCATCGGCCACCTACACGGCATGCCCGTTCAGCAACGGAGTACTTGCCGGCTGGCGGCCGCTGTCGCGGCAGCAGTTCACCTATGACGCACTCAAGAAGGACGGGCTGACGGTTGTCGCGCAGCGTGCGACAAAGATTGACGGGCAGCAGAAGCGCGTCTCGTTATCGGATGGTACAATACTCGGGTACGACCGCCTCGTGCTCGCGCCGGGCATCGACCTGCGCTTCGACGCATTGCCGGGCTATACGGAAGACGTCGCTCAGATCATGCCGCACGCGTGGAAAGCCGGGGAGCAGACCTCGCTGATGCGCAGCCAGCTGGAAGCGATGCCGGATGGCGGTACCGTGATAATCTCAGTTCCGGCAAATCCCTATCGGTGCCCGCCGGGACCGTATGAGCGGGCGAGCCTGATCGCGTATTATCTCAAAACCCAAAAGCCGCGCGCAAAGCTCATCATCCTCGACGCCAAGGACACATTCTCGAAGCAGGGACTGTTTCAGGCGGCGTGGAAGGCGCTTTATCCGAACCTCGAATGGGTCTCGATGTCGTCGGGCGGCAAGGTCATCGAGGTCGATGGCGGGCAAAGGGTACTCGTCACCGAGTTCGGCCGCCACAAGGCCGACGTCGCCAATGTCATTCCGCCGCAGCGCGCCGGCGAGATTGCCGCGCTTGCCGGTGCCACCGACCGCAGCGGTTGGTGTCCGATCGATCCGGTCACCTTCGAGTCGCGACAGCAGGCGGGCATTCATATCATCGGCGACGCCTGCATCGCCGGCGGCATGCCGAAATCGGCGTTCGCGGCGAATGCGCAAGCGAAAGTCTGCGCCGTGGCGATCGCAAGTCTGCTCGGTGGCCAGGCACCGCAGACGCCGAAATTGATCAACACCTGCTACAGCCTCGTTGCGCCCGATTACGGCATCACGGTCGCGGGCGTCTATCGGCCCGTCAACGGCGTGCTGACGGACGTGGAAGGGGCAGGCGGTGTCAGCCCGGCCGATAGTTCAGCCGCCTTCCGCTCGCTGGAAGCCTCGCACGCCGATGCCTGGTTCCGCACCATCACGGACGAAGTCTTTGGTTAGATGGCTGTTTCTCATTGCTGCTTTATCCGTCGCCCCACCGGCGATCGCACAATTGCGCGCTTTTGCTGTGGTCGGCGACGCCATTCCGCAATCGCTGACCGGGCAGGCCGGCGACGCGGCGCGGGGCCGCGCCGTCGTCACCGACCGCCAGAAGGGGCTTTGCCTTCTGTGCCATACCGGACCGTTCCCCGAACAGCGGTTTCAGGGCAATCTCGCGCCGGATCTTCGCGGCGCCGGCAGCCGGTGGGATGAGGGGCAGTTGCGATTGCGTCTGGTCGACAGCCGCAAACTGGACCCGTCGACGGTCATGCCGGCTTATTATCGTCTCGATGGTCTGACACGCGTCGGAGGCAGCTGGCAGGGCAAGCCCGTGTTGTCGGCTGAGGAAGTCGAGGACGTCGTGGCCTTCCTGCTGACGTTGACGGATACGCCATGACAGAGAGATCGTTCCAACCAAAGCTTTCTCGCCGCGCCGCACTTTTCGGCTGGCTAGCACTGATGGCGGCGCGGCCGGCGCGTGCCACGCCGGAGGCAATGCAGGATGCCATCCGCGACTTCATCGGAGGTGCCGCGGTCAGGGCCGGTCGTGTGAAGCTGGACATTCCGCCGCTCGTTGAGAATGGCAATTCCGTGCCGCTCGCGATCACCGTCGCAAGCCCGATGACAGAAGGTGACTTCGTCAAGACGATTGCGGTCTTCAACGAAAAGAACCCGCAGCCGAACATCGGCGTATTTCATCTGGGTCCTCGATCCGGCCGCGCGTTTGTATCGACACGCATCCGCCTCGGCGATTCCCAGAACATCACGGCGATTGCTCAGATGAGCGACGGCAGTTTTTGGTCCGGTTCGGTGGAGTTGATCGTCACCCTTCCGGCATGCGCGGAGAACTGACATGGCGCGCGTCTTGATCAATCTGCCAAAGGCGAAGCGGGGCGAGATCGTCGAGATCCGGACGTTGATCCAGCATCCGATGGAAACCGGCTATCGCCCGAAAGGCGATGGCACGTCGTTCCCCCGCGACATCATTCGGAATTTCGTCTGTAAGCTGAATGGTATCGAAGTTTTTCGCGCCGATCTATTCCCGGCAATTGCCGCAAACCCGTTCATCGCGTTCACGATCAAGGCAGAAGAGGGTGGCACCATGACCTTCTCGTGGATCGACGACCGCGGCAGGTCGCAAACAGAAACCGCAGATTTCATCGTCGAATGATGCCCTCCGTCGCCTTCACCTCGATGCTGTTCTGCGCGGTGGCGGTTTCAACCGTCATTGCCGCCGCCCAGACACGAGACCCCCGGCGGTCGGGGTTTGAAGACATGAGCCGAGAATCGCAGGCAATGCAGCGCGACGATACGGCCAATCCCGGCATGTTTGCCGTATTGGAGGGCGAGGAATTATGGAGGGCGAAAGTCGGCAGCCGGAAAACGTCTTGCGCCGATTGCCACCAGAACGCCGAGGTCAGCATGAGAGGCGCCGCCGCACGCTATCCATCCTTCAGCACGGCGTGGAATGGGCCGGTCGATCTGCAGGGACAGATCAATCTCTGCCGCGAGACCCGTCAGAACGCACCGCCGTTTCCGCTTGAGGGGCCGGAATTGCTCGCACTCTCGGCCTATGTCGGCAAGCAGTCGCGGGGTATGTCGATCGCGCCGCCGGACGACGCGCGGCTCGAGCCGTTCCGCAGGCAAGGCGAAGCACTCTACAACATGCGGCAGGGACAGCTTAATTTCTCCTGCGCCAACTGTCATGAGGATCATGCGGGGCAGCGCCTGGCCGGCTCGCTCATCCCCCAGGGGCATCCGACCGGTTATCCGCTCTATAGATTGGAGTGGCAGGGTATCGGATCGTTGCAGCGGCGGCTGCGAGGCTGCCTTATCGGGGTCCGCGCAGAGCCTTACGCCTATGGCGCGGAGGAATATATCGCGCTCGAGTTGTTTCTGATGTCTCGGGCGAGAGGTATGGCGGTCGAGACGCCCGCTATCAGGCCGTAGCTGTACCAAACGACGCGTGTTCACCTCGCGTCGAGGCAACGACGCGCCGCCCCGACAACGGCTACTGTCTTTTGCCAGATGGGTCGAATTGCTTGAGATAGGCGATCAGGTCGGTGATCTGGTCGGGATTCTTGATCCCCGCATAGATCATTTTGGTGCCCGGGATCTTTGCCCTTGGGTTGGTTACAAACTCACGAAAGCTTGCATCGGTCCAGGCGATGCCGGCATTTTTGTTTGCCGCCGTATAGGCGTAGCCCTCCACACTGCCGCTGGTGCGGCCGAAAAGCCCGTTGAGGTGAGGGCCCGTAACATTGCGCGCGGTCTCCCCGACCTGGTGACAGGCCCGACATTGCACGAAAACGCGCTCACCGGCCTCGGGACTCTGCGCCAGCGCGCTGCCCGGCTGTAGGAGAAGTCCGACAATCGCAACAACGGCCAGCCGCTGCATGCCTTCACCTGCGGTGTTTTGGCGCGCAGCGCCCGGACGTTCGGTATTCTCTCGGTGTGGGACTGCCATGTTTGCTCTCTGTTCAGTTTGGGAAGCAATGCGTCGGGGCGCGTCAGAACAAACACTCGCCCTTTCAGCTGGTCTGCCGATCGATACTTTACGCCTGTCGCACAACTGTGCCGTCAGGCAGGAAATTTGTCGCAAGATGTCGCAAAATCGGGTCGTTGGTCTTGCGCCTCTGCAACGTTCTCCGATCCGCGAAGCCGCGCATGACTGCCTAAAAGAACGATAAAGACCGAAAAGGGGCGGACGAAATCATTCCGGAACGTCCCGTAAGGTCATCGGAAGGTCAAGGGAACGTGGCGGCCGGACAGCAGGCTTGCGAAACTTTGATACACTTTTCTTGGTGCGGGATAGGGGGATATTCTTATATAGAATGCTGAACAGAGGTTACGCAAAATGCATGACTTGGCGCATGTCGTGGTCGTCGACGATCACAGCGATATCCGGGATCTCGTTCGACAATATCTCGAGCAACAAGGCTACAAGGTCAGCGTCGCCGAGAGCGGCTCTGTGCTGCGGCGGGTGCTCGAACATCATGCCGTCGATCTCATTATTCTCGACATCATGATGCCGGGTGAAGATGGGCTGTCGGTCTGTCGGCAGGTTCGCGCCACGCTAGACATTCCCATCATATTCCTGACTGCGATGGCCGAAGATACCGACCGGATCCTCGGCCTCGAACTGGGGGCGGACGATTACCTCGTGAAACCGTTTAATTTCCGCGAACTGCTGGCGCGTGTTCGGGCTGTCCTGCGCCGGGCTGCCAATCCCGCGACCCCGGCGGCAGCACGGCAGTCCAAAAAACTGCGCATCGCGGGATGGCGGGTCGATATGGGTCGTCAGGAAATTTCCGGGGAAGACGGCGTCGGCATACCTTTGAGCACGGCAGAGTTTCGCCTGCTGAAGGTCTTCATCGAACGGCCGGGCATGATCTTGAGCCGCGAACAGCTTTTGGACCTCACCACCGGAAGAAGTGCCGATATCTTCGATCGCAGCATCGACAATCAGGTGAGCCGCCTGCGCAAGAAGATCGAGGAAAATCCCAAAAACCCTTCAATCATCAAAACCCATTGGGGCGGCGGGTACAGCCTGTCGGTCGAGGTGGCATTCGAATGATCAAGCTCTGGAAAAAAAGCCTCGCGGCGCAGTTCATAGGGCTGATGCTTGCCGCCCTGATCATCTCGCAAGCGCTGGCTTTTCTGATCTCGTGGGACGAACGCACGATGGCGTTGAGAGCCGCGGCGAAAAGCGAATTCTTCAGCCGGGGCGCCTCCATAACCCGGTTGGTCGAGTTGATACCCCCGCAGATCCGCGCGCAGGCGCTTTACGCCAGCGAAACCAACTACTCGAAAATCTGGCTGACAGATCAGGAACCCGAGAAAGCCAGCGCCTGGCGCCTGCAGGCGGTGGGTCAGCTTTCCCGCCAACTCGAAAACTTCATCGATCTTTCAAAGCAGGTCGACTGGACGGCTCCCTCCAAGCCGCAATTGCCCGATCCGAGGGAAGTCGCGCGTGAAAATACAGACGAGGAATGGGCGAGCCCGCCACCGATCCTGTGGAACCTGCCGCAGCCCGCGAAATTCACCTATTTCGACCGGCGCAGAGGGTTTGGCCTTGCGGTCCAGCTTAGCGACGGACGCTGGCTGAACTTTGCTTCGTACCAGGAAAACACCGGCCGATGGTGGAATTCCAAGTCCCTGACCTCGGTCGGATTGACAGCGCTGATCCTGGCGTTGATCGGGGTCTTCATTGCAAGCCGCATTTCCCGCCCCTTGCGCAATCTCGCGCGGTCGGCAGAAGCACTCGGGCGGGGAGAAAACCTTCCGCCTATTCCCGAGGGAGGGCCGGGAGAGATCCGGCGCACGGCGGAAGCCTTCAACAGGATGCAAAGCCGCCTCCACCGGTTTGTCGAAGACCGGACCAAAATGCTTGCGGCGATCGGCCACGATTTGCGAACGCCGCTGACCTCGCTTCGTTTGAGAGCAGAATTCGTCAAGGATCAGGAAACACAACAGAAGATGCTGTCTACCATTGACGAAATCCAGGCGATGACGGAAGCCGCCATTGCGTTTGCCCGTGGGGAATCGACTGTAGAAGAAACCCGTAACATCGAACTCGATGCTCTTATCGGCAGTATCTGTGACGACCAGTCGGACCTTGGGCATCCGGTCAATTACCTGGAGGCGGAACAGACGCCTTATCGCTGCCGGCCGGATGGGCTCCGCCGTGCGGTCCGAAACGTCGTGGAGAATGCCGTCCGATATGGCAGCGAGGCCAAGGTCTTCATCCGGCACACGGCAACGACAGTCGATATCGTTGTCGAGGACCGCGGACCGGGGATACCCGAGGCCATGAGGGAAAAGGTTTTTGCTCCGTTCTTCCGTCTTGAAGCATCGCGGAACAAGGATACCGGCGGTATCGGCCTGGGGCTGTCGATCGCCCGCGCCATCGTGCGGCAACATGGCGGCGACATTTCTTTCCTCTGCGGTGAAAGGGGAATGCAGACGATCATCTCCCTTCCGCGAGAAGGAATAGTCGATCCGGTACCCCTTCACCAAGGCCGCGGCTGGAAACTGACGCGAGCGGCGGCTTCTTCGCAAACCGCGGGAATACCCGGTAAAATTGCTTCTCCGTCACGGCGGTCCGCTTAGTCCCGCACGAGACCGTTGCAGATGCAGGATCTGGTGTTCCCCAGCTCTTGGGCGGCGCTGGCGGGATTGATCCGTAACTCCGCTTGCGCCGCTGGGTGCTGCATCAAGACGGCGATGGCGGGGGCATACGAGACGTGCTTTCCCGGGCAATAAGTTCCCATTCCACAAGTGTCGTATAAGGCGTGACGTCATTGATGCGCGAGACGATCGCCTCGGCCGTCAGTTTGCCGATGCGCTCGCGGTCGGGGCGAACTGTCGTCAGCGAAGGGCTGACGCAGCTCGCCGCCTCGTTGTCGCCGAATGCGATGACACCGATGTCTTCGGGTACGCGCCGGCCGAGTTTCCTGAGCGCGCGCAGCACGCCGAACGCAACCACATCGCTGTTGCAGGCGATCGCATCGATCTCCGGATGGCTTTGCAGAAGCTCGGTCGCGAGCCGCTCTCCGAGTTCCGGATTGCCGCCCTGCTGCGCCGTATGCTTGACGACGTCGGGGAGCGAGGCCTTGGTTGCTGCGGCTTCCAGCCCGCTCAGGCGCTTCTGGGCGCGTTTATCGTTTTCGCGGACACTGCCGACGAAGGCCAAGCGCCTATATCCTTGAGCTATCAGATGGTTGGCCTGGGCCGCCCCGACGCTTGCGTGGTCGAAACCGACAGCAGTATCGATCACGTCTCCGCCCGTGTCCCACATCTCGACAATCGGGATGTCGGCTGCCTTGAGAAGCTCGACGACTTTCGGGGGATGATCGACGCCAATGATGGCAACCGCAGCCGGTCGCCAGCTCAGGATGGACCGGACGAGCCGCAGCTCCTGGTCGGCATTGTACCTGGTATTGGCGAGCATGACCTGCAAGTCGTGCTCCAGCAAAGCCAATTGCAGCGAGTCGATGATATTGGCGAATTCCGAATAGTAGAGCGAGGTTACCACGACCCCGACAATATCCGATCGCGTCCCGGAAAGTCCGCCGGCAAGCCGGTTCGGCACGTAGTTCAGCTCTTCCATGGCGGCATTGATCCGGCGGCGTAGTTCGACGCGGACCGTGTTCGGAGCGCGCAGCGCGCGCGAGACCGTGTTGACCGAAACGCCCACACGCTCGGCGATCGAAGCAAGGGTCGGGACGGTGCGCCCCGCACCCTGGGAAAGGTCAACTGTCATTCGGCTTTAAGAAATCCCGTGAGTGAGCGTTGCGTTAACGATAACTTTATGCCATCGTTTTGAAGGAGAGGCAAGCGAAAGACCGGATGCCGGCGCTTTCTTTGGATGGAAAACGACGGCACGGTGACAATCGCCGACGTGGAGGAGCAGGGCATATGGCTGAAAAGCCAAACATCATTCTGATTATGACAGACCAGCAGCGCTACGACTCGATCGCTGCGCTCGGATACCCCTATGCCGTGACGCCGAATATCGACGCGCTTGTCGAGAAGGGCGTGGCGCTCACCAATTGCCACATCACAGCGCCGAGCTGCGTCCCCTCTCGTGCGAGCCTGTTCACCGGTTATTATCCGCACACGACGGGTGTTCTGGCGAACGGCCAGGAATGGCAGCATACCTGGGTCGAGCAGCTCCGCGATGCGGGCTATCGTTGCGTCAACGTCGGCAAGATGCATACGATTCCATACAATTCGGATTCCGGTTTCCATGAGCGCTATGTCGTGGAAAACAAGGACCGCTACATGGAAGGCCGCTGGTATTTCGACGAATGGGACAAGGCGCTTGCGGCCAACGGCCTCGTCAAGCAGCAGCGCGAGGTTTACCGCGAGCTCGAGGATTACCGCGACCGGTTGGGCTGCTTTGAATGGGAACTGCCCGAGGCGCTGCATTCCGATGCCTTTGTCGGCAATATGGCGAAGTGGTGGGTCAAGACCTATCCGCCGACCGAGCCGCTGTTCCTTCAGGTCGGTTTTCCGGGTCCCCATCCGCCGTTCGATCCGCCTGCGCGCTATGTAGAGCCCTATCTCAAGCGTAACGACCTGCCGCTGCCGAAGCCGACCAGGGAAGAGCTGGATTCGCTTCACCAGGAGCTGAAGGAAAAACGCCGGCACGACGTCGAGGTTGACCATGACTCCGTCGTCTGGAGCCTTGATCCGAGAGAAGACCAGATGCAGCGGCTGTGGGCGCATTATCTCGGCAATGTCACACTGATCGATGAAAAGGTCGGTGAATTGCTCGAAGCGCTCGAAGCGCGCGGCTATCTGGAGGATGCGATCGTTATCTTCACCTCCGACCATGGCGAATGCCTCGGCGAACACGGGCTGATTCAGAAATGGTCGATGTACGACATAGTCACCCGCGTGCCGACCATCATCTGGTCGACGGCGAACCGGTTTAAGGGCGGTCGCACCGTCGATGGGCTATGCCAGCTCTTCGACCTTGGCCCGACGATCCTGGAATATGCCGGCATCACCCCGCCGATATCCTTCGAAGCGCAAAGCCTGAAGCCGGCGCTGGAGGGCGAGGACTGGAAGCCGCGCTCTCATGTGTTCTGCGAGCAGATCGGCGACGTAGCGATGGCAGGCGGTGTCGAGTTCATGACCTGCGTCAGAAGCGACCGGTGGAAACTCGTTCACTTCAAGGGCTCAAGCGACGGGCAGCTCTTCGACCTCGAAAACGATCCGAAGGAGGTGAAGAACCTCTGGGACGATCCAGGCTGTGTCGAGCAGAAGCGCGAACTTTTGGATGTGATGCGCGACTGGTTGATTGAATCGAATTTCAAGACGCGCGACATCACGGTGGGGACGCGATGAACCACCGATATCAGCAGGACCGGCAAGTTTTCGCGAGGGAGGCATGACCTTGTCAATCTCAACGGTTGAGGAAAAGCCCGAACGAGCTCCGCGGCGCTCTTTGCTGTCGCACCCGATGGGCATGCTGGCGATCAATTTCGCCGCAGTCATCTTCGGTGTTCTGGTCTGGGCCACCGTAACGGCGCAAGGCATCGTCGGCCTGCCGACACCACTTGCCGTGGCAACGCAAGCGGTGATCCAGGCAAAGAGCGGCCTCCTGTGGTCCGACGCCCTGGCCAGCCTCGGACGCGTCTTTACCGGTTTTGCGTTCGGCATTGCGGTGGCAATCCCGGTCGGTTTCCTGATGGGCTGGTACCGCATCGCCCGCGGCATCATCGAACCCTATGTCCAGTTCTTTCGGACGATCCCGCCGCTTGCCATCATCCCCCTGGCGATCGTTACCATGGGTATTGACGAAACGCCCAAGATCTTCGTCATTTTCCTGGCGTCTTTCCTGTCGAGCGTTGTCGCGACATATCAAGGTGTCATCAACGTCGACAAGACGCTGATCAATGCCGCCCGTGTGCTCGGTGCCAACGACTTCACCATCTTCCGGCGGGTCATCGTCCCGGCATCGCTGCCCTATATCATGGTCGGCGTCCGCGTCGGCCTCGGTTCGTCATGGGCGACCGTCGTTGCGGCGGAGCTGATTGCTGCGCAGTCCGGCCTCGGTTTCCGCATGCAGCAGGCGCAGCTCTATTACGATCTTCCGACAATCTTCGTCAGTCTCATCGCGATCGGCGTGCTTGGCCTCATCATGGACCGCATCGTCATCGCATTCGATGGCGTTCTGACCGCATGGCAGGAAAAGCTATGAGCATCAAGATCTCGTTCCAGAACGTCACCAAGACGTTCATCATCGCCGGGCAGACATCCTTCAACGCGCTCCAAGGTCTCAACCTGGACATCGAAGACGGAGAGTTCATCACGGTGGTCGGGCCGTCCGGCTGCGGCAAGTCTACGGCCATGAACATTGCCGCAGGCCTCACAGATCCATCTTCAGGGCAGGTTCTGGTCGACAGCGTGCCGGTCAAGGGACCAGGTCCCGAGCGCGGCGTGATCTTCCAGCAATATGCGCTTTTCCCCTGGCTGACGGTCCGCGAGAACGTCGAGTTCGGGTTGAAGATTGCCAGATACCCCAAGGCGGACCGCCGCAGGATCGCAGACCGCTTTGTGGATCTCGTCGGCCTTTCCGATTTTGCCGATTCGCTTCCGAAGACACTGTCCGGCGGCATGAAGCAACGATGCGCCATTGCCCGGGCCTATGCCGTCAATCCCAAGATCTTGCTCATGGACGAGCCATTCGGCGCACTGGACGCTTTGACCCGCGTGCAGCTTCAGGGCCAGTTGCTGGCCACCTGGAGCAAGGAGCGGCGTACGGTGATGTTCATCACCCACGATGTGGACGAGGCGGTCTATCTCGCAAGCCGCGTCGTCGTCATGGCCGCCCGGCCCGGCCGGCTTCACAGGATCATTCCGGTCGATCTGCCCTATCCGCGCACCGAGGAGATGCGCCTTTCGCCGGAATTCACGGCTTTGCGCAACGAGGTCTGGCGGTCCGTCTATCACCCGGCCGCGGCCTGAACCCCGCAATCACTATCGGCTGTTACAAGGAGGAGATGAACATGCTGACGAGACGAACCCTGGTGAGGACGACGGCGGCCTTCGCTGCCGCGAGCGTTTTTTCCATCGGAGGAAAGGCAAGAGCCCAATCTGCCGACATGAGCATCGGATATATCGCCGACTTTCCGAATGCCAGCGTGCTGGCGATTGCGCAGGACCAGAAACTCTGGGAGGCGGAAGGCATCACGCCGTCCGTCAAGGTTTTCACCAACGGCCCGATCCAGATCCAGGCGATGGGCGCCGGCAGCCTGAATTTTGGCACGATCGGGCCCGGCGCGCTCTGGCTGCCCGCCAGCGGTCGGGCCAAGGTGATCGGCGTCAACGATATCGGCTTCTCCGACCGCGTCATCGTCCAGGGCGGGATTGCCTCGATCGCGGATCTGAAGACCAGGAAGGTCGGCGTCCCGCAGGGCACGTCCGGTGACATGATACTCCGGATGGCGCTGACCAAGGCCGGCATGAGCATAAGCGACATTCAGGTCGTGCCCATGGATCCGTCCACGGTGGTTGCCGCTTTCACTTCCAAGCAAATCGACGGCGCCGGCATCTGGTATCCGCTGATCGATACGATCAAGCCGCGCGTGCCGGATATGAAGGAACTGGCTTCGAACCAGGATTTCTACCCGCAGACCTCGTTCATCAACACCTTCGTCGCCCGCAACGAGATCGTCCAGCAGAACCCGGATCTCGTGCGGAAATTCCTGCGTGTCATGAAGAAGGCAATGGACTATCGCGTCGCAAATCTCGATCGATCCATCCAGATCACCACCGCATTCCTCAATGCTCCGGTGGAGGTGACCGAGAAGGTGGCGCGCAGCCGCAAGATGCTGACGAGCAAGGAACTGGACGCCTTCACGAAAGACGGCACCGTCAACAAATGGCTGACGGAATTCAACAAGATGTTCCAGGAGTTCGGCACCATCAAGGAGCCGCTGCCACCGGCACAGTTCTATACAGGCGAACTCTTCACCAGCGCCTGATCGTTCGGCTTTTGACTTTCCGCCGGTGACGGCGGGAAGTTCTCCTCGACGAGGGTTGCGGGAAACCGTCGGGCGCGAGCAACTGGTCGCGATCGTCGATATGGTTATTCGCCGCTGGCGGAAACTAGAGCGTCCATTGGGCGGCGATTTTTTCTCGCGGACGTCGAGCCGCTTGTGACAGTTCCGGTCGCTCTATGACGGGAAGAGAGATCGAGGCTCTCAAGCCCGGATTGTTCGAGGCAAGAACGATATCTCCGCCATGGTGGCGAACGATCGCTCTTGCAATTGACAAGCCCAGACCGACACCGCCGGTTTCACGGTTGCGAGACTTCTCCAGGCGGAAGAAGGGAGAGAAGACCTTCTCGCGCATCGCCTCAGGGATGCCGGGACCGGGATCCTCCACGATGATTTCAGTCGCCGATGGCGATTGGCGCACGAAGACTCTCGCTTGCCCGCCATAGCGGATCGCGTTTTCGATGAGGTTGCGGACAGCGCGGCGTAGCCCGTCGGGGCGGCACCTGTAGGTTATCTTCCTGCTTTCGACATACTCAACCCGCTGGCCCATTTCTTCCAGATCGGCACACAGGCTCTCCACCAGCGCATTGAGATTGACCGTTTTTGTTTCCTCGACCGTCGCCTCGCCCTTTGCGAAAGCGATGGTCGCCTCGGTCATGACCTGGATCTCGTCAATCGTGACCAGCATCTTCTGCTGGAGTTCCGGATCCCCGACAAACTCGGCGCGCAAACGAAGGGATGTCAGCGGAGTACGCAGGTCATGGCCGATTGCTGCCAGCATTCGGGTCCGGTCTTCCACGAAGCGGTGAAGACTCTGCTGCATGCGGTTGAATGCCTCTGCGGTCCGCCGGATATCGTCGGGCCCTTCCTCCGGCAGGGGCGGGAGCGACTCTCCGCGGCCTAAAGCCTCCGCCGAAACGGCAAGCCGTCGAAGCGGTCTTGCGATTCGGTTTGCCGTCAAAACCCCTATGACCGAGAGGATGAGGGCCGTTATCGACAAGGTGAAGAGGGACTGTGACGTCCACCAGTTGTTGGGAATGACTTTGTAATAGGCGGAGTTCAGCCACAGTCCGTCTTGAAGCTGGACCGCAAGGCCAAACCCGTCCGACTGGCCGATATAGGCGAACTTCGCCGGCTGTGAGAGGTTCCACAAACCGGAGGCGGGCGTGACCCAGGCCTCGCCGGCGTTTTTCGCGACAATCCTCCTGCGTTCCTCGGGCCTGTCGATGGCTGCCGGCTGAACGCGCCATTCTGGCGGAAAGTTCGGGAGGTTCGGCAGGGGACGTGCAAGCTCTTCGACCGCACGTCCCCGCCAGGCATCGGCGTCGTTGGGAGCCTGCTCGCTCAGCCAGAACCGGGCATAGCTGGTTTCGCTGGCGGCGAGGGCGTCCTGCCTCAGATTGAGCGGAATCGACTCCATGAGCCTGGTGATGGTCGCCGTGCGGCTGAAGAACTCGCTTTTTGATACTGCCTTGAGCGCCTTGTCGCGTTCGTCCCAGGAGATCAGGAACGACAGTGCCTGGGAACTCGCGAGTGCGAGGAGCATGAAACCGATAAACTGCGCCGCGAGACTTCTGGTCCAAAACCTTATCATTGCAGCACCACATCGGTGGAAAGACTGTAGCCGCCGCCCCAATGGGTCTTGATGATTGTCGGGTTCTTGGGATCGGCCTCGATCTTCTTGCGCAAGCGGCTGACCTGGTGGTCGATGCTGCGGTCGAAGATCTCCGCGGCTTTGCCGGCGGTCAGATCAAGGAGTTGATCGCGCGTGAGAACGAACCCGGGATGTTCGAGAAAAGCTTTGAGCAGACGGAATTCCACGGTGCTCAGGGACACGACAACGCCGTCCTCGTCGGTCAGCTCTTGCCGGCCGACATCAAGCCGCCATTGGTCGAACTTGATGACTTTTGCCTTGATGTTGTCGCGCTGCTGCATTGGCAGGGTGGTTGCTCGGCGCAGGACGGCGCGGACGCGGGCGAGCAGTTCCCTGGGATTAAACGGCTTTACGACATAGTCGTCCGCTCCCAATTCCAGGCCTATGATGCGGTCGGTATCATCCGCCATGGCGGTCAGGAATATGATGGGCACATCCGTCGTGCTGCGTATGTGTCTGCAGACCGAGAGGCCGTCTTCACCGGGCATCATGATGTCGAGAATGATCAGATCGAGAGCGTTCCGCTCGAGGATCTTGCGCAGGGCGGCGCCGCTGTCGGCGGAACTGATGCGATAGCCTTGCTGTCCGAGATATTTCCCGACCAGATCCCGGATGTCCTGATGATCGTCGACAACTGCGATATGGGATGATGCCTGCATGAACTGCCCTCTAGACCTGAAAATTATAGCATTGCATCGGCAAGCCCTTCCATCGAATTCTGTAGCAAGTTCCCAAGCCCGGCTCCCATGACGTGCCGCAGGACCGACGTGGGATGGGATAGGGCGGGGGGTGGGACTGCAGCGAAATTGATAACTTTGGTTCCCGCTCGTCCGCCTGAATTCTGTTCAGACCGGAGAGGGGCCGCCGCGGCAATATTTGCGACCTTGCCGCGGACGGTGCCTTGAATGAACTGCGAGCTGTTAGTTCGGACGGTTGGCGCCCTCATAATAGTCGCCGCTGTCGAACGGGCGACGATCATCGCGGGTGGTCTCGCCGAACACCGACTGGCCGGACTGGTTCGGATAACCGAAGGTCCTGGTGCTGTCGGCGCGCAGAGGATTGGCAGAACGCTGCGAAGCGCCGCTCTTGGAGGCGCCTTCATAATAGTCACCCTCGGCAAGTGCCGGGACGGCGAACGTGGCCGAAGCCAGAAGAGCAGCGATAGCGGTGGATAGGAAGATCTTGGTCATGAGTTTCTCCTTCAGTTTCGATAGCGTCTCCTTGACGCATCCCAAACATAGAAGGTGTTTGTCGCACGCGTATGCCGCAAAACAGGGAAATTGTCGCAAAGTATCGCAGCGCAACATTCCATTCCTCAACGTGGAGATTGACGATTTTACGCAGGCCGGTCTTGCATCTCAGTCCAGATTGAGAGAAGTCGCTAGGCTGCCTGGTGAGGCCCCAAGACCGGTCTGTGCCGCTGCATTTGGCCGGCCGCGACCCTGAAGATCCTGACGCACGAGGGTGCCGTAACATTTCTTAATGTGACGACACAGTGCGGCTCCGCCCCATCGCTATCGTGTGACCAAACAAGCCAGGGCGCTCGGCGGCCCACTTAAAAGGTCCACGCAATGATCGCATTATCGACGGCATCATCCACGCTTCGCCGCTGCTGCGCGCTTGTCGGTAAAGCGGCGGTGCTCGCCTCCGTGTTTTCCACAGTGGCGTTTGCAGACGCTCAAATGCCGGTAACGACGATCGTCGCCAAGCGAGGCACGCTGACGGAGAGGATCGAGGTGGTTGGTTCGCTCGCGGCGCGGGAGGAGATCGAGGTCTACCCCGCCGTCCTCGGCAAGGAGGTGCGGCAGATCTTGGTAGAGGCCGGGCAACATGTTGAACGTGGCCAGGCCCTCGCGGTCCTGGACACGACCGAAGCCCTGATGATGCTGGACAAGAATGCGGTGAGTCTCCTTCGCGCGCACGCTGCCGTGGCCGTCGAGAGCAGCAAGATAGATGTGGCGATGGTCACCGAAGCCGAAGCGCGCAAGAAGCTGGAACGCAGCCGCTCGCTACAGCCAAAAGGTGCGATCGCCGACAACGTCCTCGAGGAAGACTTGAACGCTCACGCTCGAGCCGTCGCGGAGTTGCGACTGGCGCGCCAATCGTTGGAGCTCGCCAACGCAGATCAACAGTTGATCGCCAGCGAGCGACGGGAAATCGAACTGACTGTTCAGAGGAGCACCCTGCGCGCCCCCAGCTCGGGTCGGATATTGAGCCGGAAAGCACGTGTCGGCGCGATGACATCGAGTTCCGCCGGACCTCTTTTTGTCATCGCCGACGATGATGATATCGAATTCGTGGCGCAGGTGACGGAGACAAGCTTCGTTCGGCTGCGCGAAGGCATGAGCGCCGAAATCACCTTGCCAGGACGCGACCAGGCTATCGCAGGAACCCTCCGGCTGAATGCCGCACAACTCGATACCAGGACCAGAAGCGGGACGGTGCGGATCGAACTTGCAGACAAGGCGAGACTTGTCCCAGGCGTCTTTGCGCGCGGTAGCATAAGTGTCGAAGACCGGCAGAATGTTCTCCTCCCGGGAACAGCCGTCAAAAGCACGGCGGCCGGCCACAACGTTTACGTCGTTTCGGACGGGCTCGTGGATATCCGCCCGGTCCGCATCGGATCACGGCAAAGCGGCCTCGTGGAAATCCTCGACGGCATCCGGGAGGGTGAGGAGGTGGTCCTCAAATCAGGTGCCTTCCTGAAGGCACAGGAGCGGGTCAGGCCCGTATTGGCCGCGACGCCGGCAACGCGTGCCGACGCATCCGCATCTACCCAAAATCGGCTCGGAGCTCGACTTCAATGAACATATCGGCCTGGGCGATCCGCAATCCGCTTCCCTCGATCCTCCTATTCCTAATCCTTGTCAGCGCGGGTCTCTACAGCTTTTCACGGCTGCCAGTCACTTACTTCCCGACCATCGACGAGCCGGCCGTGAACGTGACTATCGACCAACCCGGCGGCGCGCCGAGCGAGTTGGAGACTGAAGTTACTCGTCTTGTCGAAGACGCGGTCGCGTCTCTTGCAGGCGTAGAAGAGATCAAGTCGACCGTCACTCAAGGCCGTTCCGTTACCGCTGTCGAATTCGAGTTGGGCGTGATTTCGCCCGACCGCGCCATGGGTGACGTCCGCGACGCAATTGCGAAAATCCGCAGCGACCTTCCCGATGGAATAGATGAGCCTGTCATCGAACGGGCCGAGGAGGAAGTGCAGGCGGTGGTGACTTATGCCGTGACAAACCAGGACATGACCGTTGCAGAGCTTTCGTGGTTTGTCGACGATGTTGTTGCCCGGCAGCTGCAAGGTCTGAAGGGTGTGGGCCGCATTGATCGTGTCGGCGGTGCTGACAGGGAAATCCATGTCGAACTCGATCCTTCGCGATTGCAGGCGCTTTCCCTGACGGCGAATGCCGTCAACGAAAGCCTTATCGCAAGCCAGTTGGATCGTTCCGGGGGGCGCAGCAACCTGAATGGCAGAGAACGAGCGTTGACGACCGCCGCGGCGGCGCAGACAATTGCAGAACTTGGTGGTTCTCGCATTCTCCTGTCGGACGACGCCAGTGTAAAATTGGAAGATGTCGGTCGCGTCCAAGATACGATCGCCGAAGCCCGCGCCTTTGCTACTTTGGATCAGAAGGACGTCGTAGGTTTCGCGGTCTATCGCTCAAAGGGTTCGAGCGAGCTAGCTGTTGCGGAGCAAGTGGCCGTCGCACTGGAGAAGCTACATCTCGAACAGCCGTCGATCCGCTTCAAGCTGGTCGACGACAATATGTCCTACACGGCGGGCAACTACAACTCCGCCATGCATACCCTCTATGAGGGCGCGGCATTGTCAATCGTCGTCGTATTCCTATTCCTGCGCGACTGGCGGGCCACGGTCGTAGCCGCAATCGCGCTTCCGCTTTCGATCATCCCGACCTTTTTTGCCATCGATCTCCTAGGCTTTTCCCTCAATATCCTCAGTCTGCTTGGGATCACCCTGGTGACGGGAATTCTCGTGGACGATGCGATCGTTGAAATTGAAAACGTGGTGCGTCACCGCGACATGGGCAAATCCGCCTACCGAGCTGCATTGGACGCCTCTGACGAGATAGGGTTTGCTGTCATAGCCATCTCCGCAACGATCATGGCTGTCTTCACACCCGTGGGTTTCATGAGCGGGGTGGTCGGGCTGTACTTTCGAGAATTCGGGCTGACTGTTGCGATAGCGGTGTTCTTTTCACTTCTGGTGGCTCGATTGATAACCCCAATCATGGCGGCATACATCATGACGAACGTTCCTCCGTCCCACATTCGCAGAGGGCGCCTGGTGTCGGCCTATGAGGGACTGCTGAAAGTCAGTCTGCGGTGGCGATGGATGACAGTCGGATCCGCATTCGCGGCTTTCGCACTGGCTTTATACGTCCTGACCTCGCTGCCGACCGCCTTTTTGCCGGAAGAGGATACGGGGCGGTTGACCGTTTCGGTGGAGCTGCCCCCTGGGGCGGCTTTGCAGGAAACACGAGCAGCGACGGACGAAATAGCCGCCCTGATCCGGCGGGATTCCGCGGTGGAAGGCGTATTCGTCAGGGCGGGGTCGAGTACGGCCGGACAGGAAGACGTACGATATGCGGTCGTCCTGATCGATCTGTTCCACAAATCCGAGCGCGACCGTTCATCGTTCTCGATACAAGCCGATCTTGAAAAGGCGCTTTCCTCCATTTCGGATGTCAGGCTGCGCTTTCTCAACACCCGCGGTGGGCGGGACATATCCTTCGCGGTCCTGTCTGCGGATGGCGCTCTGGCTCAGCGGGCCGCAGATAACATACTGCAGGAGCTCACCGCCGACGGAAACTTCGTCAACCCGAGCGCCGACAACGCGGCAACGCGACCAGAACTGCGGGTGAAAATCGACGCGGACAAGGCTTCAACGATCGGTGTATCTCCGGCAGAACTTGCTCGCACGATCCGGGTATCGACAGTGGGCGACGTCGACAGCCGACTGCCCAACTTCATCGACGGCGGCCGACAGATCCCGATCCGTGTGCTGCTCCAGACGCATGCTCGTGACGATTTGCCAACCCTTGAAATGCTGTCGGTACCGACGACGAGAGGGACGTCGGTCGCGTTGTCTTCCGTCGCCGACGTCAGCTTCGATGAGAGGGTCGCCGCCATCGAGCGATTTGATCGCCAGCGTCGCATCGAAATCTCAGCGGACATGACTGACGGCATGACGTCGGGCCAGGGTCTCGACAGGCTGGCACAGCTCGATAGCGTCAAGAGCCTGCCGGCGGGCGTGCGCATTCAAGCGACCGGGGATTCCGATACCGAGGGCGAGGTGTTCTCAAGCTTTGCGGTGGCGATGGGATCGGGTGTCATGCTTGTGCTTGTCGTTCTCGTCCTCCTCTTCGGGAGCATGCTGGCGCCTTGGACCATTCTCGCCTCCCTTCCCCTGTCGATCGGCGGTGTTGCAGCTGGCCTCATGTTAAGCGGCAACGCCGTTTCGCTCCCCGTCGTCATCGGTATCCTGATGCTGATGGGGATCGTGACGAAAAACGCCATTATGCTCCTGGACTTCGCCATTGAACGCGAAGCCCACGGGCTGTCCCGGGTCGATGCGATCGTCGAAGCCTGCTCCGAGCGAGTTCGCCCGATCATCATGACAACGTTTGCCATGATCGGGGGAATGGCCCCCTCCGCGCTCGGGGTAGGGGACGGAGGCGAATTCAGGGCGCCCATGGCAATCGCAGTGATTGGCGGTTTGCTCGTGTCTACAGTTCTATCGTTGATCGTCATCCCGTCACTCCACCTGATCGTGTCCGACTTTGGCGATCGTACCGCTCGGATCTTCAAGCCCCTCCTCCAGTCGGCCGAGATCTGAAGGTTGCAGGCGCCGCAAGGACGCTTGCACTACCAGCGGAGGGCCGGCCAACCACCTGGCCGGCCCTGCCGTATGTTGCAGAGCGGTTGCGGCGCTTATCGCCATGGCTGGGCACGTTTGGTATCACTGCGAAGAGCGACCGTAACAAAACTTAATAAAGCGAAATAATCGAGGACCAGCAGCCGGCCCATTTTAGGGTCCTCAAACAGGAAAAGATCTATGCAGCCCAATTCAGCATCCGCGAAGATATTGATCGTGGAAGACGACTTCGAAATCGGCAATCTTCTGGCATCGACAATTCAGGAAAGCGGAATGCTGGCGACTGTGGCTGAGGACGGAAACGTGATGCAGTCCCTGCTTCGCAGCAATTCCTATGATCTGATCATCCTCGATGTCATGCTGCCGGGCGAAGATGGCCTGAGCATTTGCAAACGCATCCGTTCGGAAAGAACGATCCCGATAATCCTATTGACGGCACTCGGAGAGGAAGTCGACCGGATAGTGGGACTGGAAGTCGGCGCCGATGACTACATCACAAAGCCCTTCAGCCCACGAGAAGTGATCGCTCGAATTCGCAGTCTCCTGCGTCGCGCATCCTACGGCCTGACAAGTAGCTCTGCTCAAAGGAAGCTGCGCTTCGACGGATGGGTGATTGACCCGATGCGGCGCCGGCTTCACGATCCCGGCAACGCTCGCATCGCTTTGACAACAACGGAATTTGATCTTCTGCTGGCGTTCTGCAGAAACCCGGGCAGGGTCATTACCCGCGAGGAGCTGCTATTGTTCACCCATTCCGGGCTGGCTGGGCCGATCGAGCGCAGTATTGATGTGCATATCAGCCGCCTCCGTCAAAAGATCGAGGCAGATCCGCGCGAGCCAACGCTCCTACAGACGGTCAGGCTGGGAGGATATAGTTTCACCGCGTCGGTGGAGGAAGTCTGAAACAGATGCCTCGATCCTTCTCCGGCGCCGCAGCTGCCATGCGGCCGCGGTCGCAGGGCCAGCACAAATAATCCAGCAAGATGCTTGCTGCAAGGTCGCCGCTATGATTGGGAGCCGGCGCTGGGATGCCCGCTCCCAGCTGCCGCGGCATTGCAGCTGGCAGTCAAAAATATTGCGTACGGCAGCGTGTGTCGCCTGCTGGATCGGAGCGATCCGTGCAGGCGACACACCATTATTTTCTCTCCCGGCTTCAGAACTTGTAGCCGACAAAGGCAGAAACGGAAGGCTGGATCTTCTTCTCGACGATCGGGCTATCCGCGGCGTCACCGGTAAGCACTCCGATACCTGCTTCACCACGCACCAACCAATGATCGCTCAGTGCATATGTGGCAGAGGCAGAAAAATCGACACGCTTCAGGCCCGCCTGTGCTTTATATTCAGGCAGGCCTGAACGTGCCGACTGAGCGGCATCGACGCCAAAATAGGCCTGCATGTGCTTGTCATCGGCCACGGTGGCTTCGGCGCGTGCGCCCAGAATGAGACGTTCCGTGACCGGCGCCGAGTACTCTATCCCGAACTGTCCAACCAGGCTTTCGCTGCCACCGATGGTCTGGTCGACGCTCGCATAGATTTCGACCGGACCCAAGTCATAGCCGACTTTTGCGCCGACTGTTGCGGCGAAGTTGATGTCACCGAGGCCGCGGAGGCGATCACCGTCGCCCTCATCCCGCCCTGATTCGTAGCCAACCGCAGCGGAGATGGAAAATCCGCCTTGATCGAGGACAGTGACGCTGATCCCACCTGGATCGATTTCCAACCAGTCGCCATAGGTGAACACCACGAAGGGAATGGGGCTGACTTCAAATTCGTCACTCCCTTCGTATTTGGGCTCGTAGGAACCGCCCCCACCAACGATCAGGCTCCAATTGCGCTCCGGTTGGCGTTTGTCGAATCGCTGCTTGTCGAAAGGTGGCTCCGGCGTCTGCTCCGTGGCGGCCTGGTCGGCGCCATAGGCGTTTGGAGAAAATCCCGCAACGCTGAATGCGGCGCATAAGGCGAGGGGTGAAAGACGCCGCTTGGCTTTTTTAAGATGTAGCATAAGGGCTCCAGAACAGGTTATCAGTCCCCCCAACAGAGGAGCCTGCGACGGCTTGTCTTTCATGCCGAAGCCCTCCGGTGCATGTTTTTTTGTTACGCTTTGTTGCAGCCCGCCGCGATCGGCAACGAGGCGGCCATGCCGTAACAAAACGTAATAATCGTGCAGCAGGAAACGCGGTATATTGTGTGGGAATTCGCCTATATTTCTGCTTCGCCGAGCGGGTCTCGGCTCAAGCGCGCTTCACAATACCAAAAGGGTGCTCATGTTCTTCCGCCGGCTTCCAGGCCTATCGACGATCCATAGCCAGATCACGGGCGTCATTCTTCTCGGCCTCACTATTACCGTTTTAGGCGGCTCTTTTCTGGAGCAGCGTGTCGGAAATGAGTACCCGATGGTTGACGTTGAGGAGCTCGCCGACAGTGTGTTTACGATAGGTTCCATCCTCAAAACTGCCACGCCCGAAGAGCGCGACATCGTTCTTCAGGCAGCCAATCGTGCCGGTTGGGATCTCAATCTGCGGCCTCGCGCCTTGGCGGAAACGTTCAAGAACTCATCGCCGCAGGAAAGTGTCCTGGACGCGGCGATAGACTGGCTTTTTTCCCCCGACGGGAGGCAGACGCCACTCGGTGGCTGGCAAACCTTTGTCGACGACAAGCGCGTCGTCTCAACCGAGGTTGATGATAAAACAATCCTCGTTCTGGGCGGTCTTCCAAGCACGGCGTTCTGGAGTGAGGTTCTAGTCCGGGCGCCACACTATCTATTGGCGCTCATCACCTTGATCGTGCTGTTTTCTTCGTTCGGGGTCTGGGCGATCACGCGACCGCTGCGGAAGATTGCTTCAGCGGCTGCGAATGCCGACATCACGTCCGGCCGGGTAATCTTCGAAGAGGAAGGCAGCGTGGAGATCGTCGCTGTTGCACGCTCCTTGAACGAGATGAGCGATCGCATCACCGATATGATCCACGGCAGGACGCGGATGCTGCGCGGGGTGAGCCACGATCTACGCACCCCATTGACGAGACTAAGACTTCGAGTAGAGCGGGTCGGCGACGCGCAATTGCGCGATATGTTGCTGGCGGATATCTCTCGCATCGATAGCCTTCTCAAAGAGAGCCTCAGCTATCTGCGAGACGACCATCATCGAGAGCGGGTCGAAACGATCGACCTGGCAACGACGCTGCAGACGATATGCAGCGAGTTTGACGATGTAGGTCACAAGATCGACTATATCGGCCCCAATCATCTGTCCGCCAATTGCAAACCCCTCGCGATAACGCGTGCAGTGACCAACCTTTGCGAAAACGCTGTGAAATTTGGCGATAAGGTCGCAATCGAGCTGAAGCGAAGCGGAGACAAGGTGGTGGTCGACGTATCGGACAACGGCCCCGGGATACCGAAGCAATCACGTGCGAGGGTGTTGGAGCCATTCTTCAAACTGAATGCGGCGAGGACTGATGGCAACGCCGGGTTCGGGCTGGGATTGTCCATCGTTGCGGAAATCGTGCAAGCCCACCGGGGAACGCTGGAACTGTTGGACGGGGAGCCGTCGGGGCTGTTGGCGCGGTTTACGTTTCCAGCAGATCTCCAGGCTGACGGCGTCACCGCGCAGGTTGCTTAAGCGCTTGCGCGAATGGCCTTGACCGGCCTGCGCAGGCTTTCTGGCTCGCCTATCTGCGCGGTAAGGCACCTTAGCTATGGCTATAACTCAGCGGGTTTGCCTGCTCGGGGCCGGCATTTGCCGTGGCGATATGGGTGCCCGCCTCGAAATTGTCTGCAGCATGGGCGAGGGAAGCCAGCATCGCGTCCGCCTGGTTGAAATATTGCTTGATCCATGGGACGGGCCCAACGCCAAATCGCCTTTTCGAACCCCATCGCTCGCCTTTTTCGACCATCGTATCCCAGGGCCTTGGCTTCCCGTGGAAGACGATGATTTTCGCGTTCCGCGGCTGCTTGATCCTCGGCAGGAGCAGATTGATCGGAAAGTATTTCGTGCAGCTTCGCTTGAAGCTGACGCAGAAACCTGTCGGCCAATAACTTTTTTGCCGCACCGACTGCGTCAGGTAGGACTGGTCGTTCTTGAATTGCGCGATGATCGCGTCAGTCTTGCTTACGAAGTCGTGGTAAATTCCATCGACATCTCCTGCATGAAATCCAAAGACGGATGACTGCGCACCCCTGTCCGGCCTGAAGCTATTCGGGAGCAGGCTCCAGAGATCCGGATTCCATTCCCGTTGGATCACAATATGACGGCGCTCCCGAAGCAGGCCGATCAGCGGGGCGAGTGATCGTTGGACCATGACGTCGAGATCGAGGAAAAGCACGACGTCTCCGTGGGGGAAAAGCCCCGGGGCAAAGACACCGATCTTGGGCCAGCACCCTCGTCTCCACGCCTGCTCAGGCAGGCCGAGGTTCGGGATGTGACGGGTGAGAATGCTGGAAGCAAGACCGCGACGGTCGTCCGTCAGGCAGACAAAGTCGAACGGCTCCTCCATGTTGCGCAATACGCCGGCATAAAGAGCATTGACATGGCTGGCGGTGAAAGCCGTGCCCCATTTCATGCAAACAATCGTAACCAACATGCCGCTCCATCCATGATCTGGAGACGGTTTAAGCGACTTTGGTGCGGGTGATTGTTTATAGTTGTTATATGATGTTGCCGAAGATTGTCATTGATGTCGGCGAGGCGATCTCTCGGCCGATCTGTCCAGCCTTGCCGAGCGCGACGCAGCATTCCGGCCGCCGAGCGGCCGAGGCGATGAGTTCTCCATGGCTCTCCTGGAAGTCCCGATTCGTGTGGGCGGCCGCCTCCCGGATTTCGCGCACGAGATATGTTCGTGCAGAATCTTCATATCGACACGCTGAAGATCGCCATTTCCTTCCCCATTTCCTATTTGAAGAGCTGTTCGATGTCCGCCATCGGCCGGAACAGCTTCCCGCTGAGACCACCTCATCGGCGGCAAACCTTGCAGCGGATTCAAGCATGTGTCCGCCGGAACCATGCCCCGCACCGCGTGGCCTTCGGCCTGTCGCCGGACACGGATGCCGAGGCGTATGGTGGAGATCGGACGGTCGAAACGTCAGGCCGCCTTGCTGTTCAGCGATGCCGTGCGGTAGGCGACAAGATCCTCTATGGTAATCAGGTGAAGGCCATGTCTGCCTGCAAATGCTTCGAGTTCAGGAAGGCGCGCCATGGTGCCATCATCGTTTGCAACTTCGCAGATTACGCCTGAAGGCGACAGACCGGCCAGCCGCGACAGGTCTACCGCGGCTTCCGTATGGCCGGGACGGGCAAGAACACCCTCAGGATGGGCTCGCAGAGGGAAGATATGGCCCGGCCGAGCAAAATCCTCGGGTCGGGAACCATCCGTCACCAGGGCGCGAACGGTTGCGGCCCGGTCTGCGGCAGAAATGCCGGTTGAGGTTCCGGGAATATAGTCTACCGAAACCGTGAATGCGGTTTTGAGCATCTCGGTGTTGCGGGAGACCATCAACGGAATCTCGAGTTCATCGAGGCGCCCGCCCTCCATCGGGACGCAGATCAGCCCCCGGGCGTGGTTCATCATGAACGCGATCGCCTGAGGCGTGATCTTGTCCGAAGCGATCAGAAGATCACCTTCATTTTCCCGGTCGCGATCGTCAACAACGACAACGATCTCTCCCCGAGCGATCGCGGCGATTGCATCTTCAATCTTTGAAATTGCCACTCTTCATGCCTTTCAAGGGTTAGCCGGTATGAAACGGCGTGCATGGCCTGTGAGCCACCAATATCCCTTGGGCGAACAATGCGACGATGCCGCCGCTCTTCGAGCGGCGTACCCTGCCTTGTCCTCTTCCATCCGGACTATACCGTCGGCTCCGGCATCTCACCGGATCTGCTGACCCTTCCTTTGGAGAAGGCGCTCGCGGGCTCCGGAATTGCTTCCGATACCGCCGGTGGGGAGTTTCACCCCGCCCTGAGAACCCAACCAAGATAGGAAATTCAACCGCCTGAACGCAAGCCCAAAATAGAGCACGCACTGTTCATTTTTCTGCGTCTCCTCGGACCTGACAACGGCCACGCCATCGTTTCAGCGCACACCACGGCGCTGACGCGGCCTGGCGAGCGCAATCACACGCACTTTCGGTTGCCAAAGACTCAGGACATGATCAGTCCGCCGTCGACATTGATCGTCTGCCCGGTGATGTAAGCCGCGTCGTCGCTGGCGAGGAAGGTCACGAGGCCGGCAACGTCCTCGCCGGAACCTGCCCGCTTCATGGGGATGCCTTCGACCCATTCCTTCATAAGTTCGCCAGGAGCGTAATTGCCCAGCAGTTTGCCCCAGGCCTGGTCGTTGTACGCCCACATGTCGGTCTCAATGATCCCGGGGCAGAATGCGTTGACAGTAATTTTCTCGGTCGCGACTTCCTTGGCAAGACTCTGGGTAATGCCGACAACGCCCATCTTCGAGGCAGCGTAGTGAGGTGTGTAGATAAAGCCATCGCGAGCCTGTCCGGAGGCCGTATTGATGATACGGCCTCCCTTGCCGTGCTTGCGCATGCGCAGAATGGCCTCCTGGGCGCAGAGGAAGACCCCCTTCGTGTTGACAGCCATGACTTTGTCCCACTCGCTCTCGGTCATGTCCTCGATGCGGGCAATGGTAATGACGCCGGCATTCTGGAGCGACACGTCGACCGTGCCGAACGCGTTCTCAGCCGCGTCGAAGAGTGCCCTGACGCTCGCCTTGTCGGTCACGTCGCCGACAAAGGAGATTGCATGACCTCCCGTGGCCCTGATCTTTTCAGCAACACCATGGACCGCATCCTCGTTGGCAGAAACGACGAGGTTTGCGCCCTCGCGTGCGAAGCGATAGGCGATTGCAGCACCGATACCGCGGCTGCCTCCGGTTATCACGACGGTCTTGTTCTCGAAACGATTCATGGAAGTCCTCCTATGGGTCGGGGTTGAGGCGGCCGAACGAGAGCGGCCTCATGCGGAGGCCAGAATGATCCGGGCGAAATCGGCCCCCTTCAGAGAGGCTCCGCCGACAAGGGCGCCATTCACGTTTCGCACGTCGAAGATCGACCCGGCATTGGACGCCTTTACGGATCCTCCGTAGAGGATCCGCACTTGGCGGCCGTCCGGGCCTAGTTCGTCTTCGAGAAGATTCCGGACGAACGTATGGACCTCCTCGATCTGATCCAGTGTCGGCACTATTCCTGTTCCGATCGCCCATACCGGCTCGTAGGCGATCGCGGTATTGGAGCTGGCGGCGGTCGCGGGGAGTGATCCGCGAAGCTGCCTGCGCACCACGTCGAGCGCATGGCGGTCATCCCGCTCCGCGCCGGTTTCGCCAATGCAGATGATGCTGGTCAATCCCGAAGCATGGGCGGCCGCCGCCTTTCGGGCGACGGTCATGTCGGTCTCGTGATAGCCGGCCCGACGCTCGGAGTGTCCCAGTATCACGTATCGCGCCCCCACCTCAGCGAGCATCTCTGCGGAGATGTCACTGGTATATGCGCCAGACGTCTTGGCGTGGCAGTCCTGGGCACCAATAGCAATCGGAGATCCTTGAGCCTGTGTCACGGCCTTTTCCAGCAGCGTGAAGGGCGGGCAGATCACGATGTCACACGCCGCCCGTTCGGCACTTTCCTTCACTGCCTCGATCTCGGCTAACGAGGAGGCGAGCCCATTCATCTTCCAGTTTCCAGCAATCAGTTTCCTCATGGCGCTCACCAGCAGCAGAAGCCGCCGTCGACGAGGAGATCCACACCCGTCACGAAGCTCGCAGCACCAGAAAGTAGAAATACCGCTGGGCCGACCATCTCATCGACATTGGCCATGCGCTGCATCGGGGTCTGTTCCTCGAACAGCCTTGTCTGATGGGCCATTTCCGGCCTCGTATTCATCGGGGTAGCGGTGTAGCCAGGGGAGATCGTGTTCACCCTGATCCCGCGGCCCACCCACTCCATCGCCATTGACTTCGACATGTGGATCACCCCCGCCTTGGAGGCATTGTAGTGAGCCTGGTTCAGGCCTCTGTTGACGATGACGCCGGACATGGAAGCGATGTTGACGATCGACCCGCGGCCGTTCTTGAGCATCGCTCTTGCTTCAGCCTGGCAGGATAGGAACACCCCCTTCAGGTTGATGTCCATCAGGGTTTGGTACTGATCCTCCTCCATCTCCTCAGCAGCATTGGCGTTGGCGATGCCTGCGGCGTTGACTGCAAGGGTCAGCGGCCCCAGCTCGGCCTCGGTTCGTTCGACCGCCTCGGCGAGGCAGGACTTGCTGGTGACGTCGCAGGCGATCTGGATCGACCGCCGGCCGGCGACCTGGACATGTTTCGCGGTGTCGGCAAGACCATTGTCCGAACGACGATCGAGCAGAGCGACATCGGCGCCGCATTGCGCCAGGCCGATGGCGATCCGCTGGCCGATTCCGCTACCGGCGCCGGTGACGATGGCGATCTGGCCTCCAAGATCAAAAAGCCTCGGTGCGTTGAGAGTGATGTCGGACATCGCTCTTCCTTCCCTGTCTGTTTCAGATTGTGGCTAGCTCCATGACGGAGACGTCGTTCGCCTCGTCACGATTGAGGATCCCTGCCTGCTTGCCTTGCGCGAGCACGAGAATGCGGTTCGAGATTCCAAGGACCTCTTCGAGGTCGGAGCTGACGACGATCACCGCGACGCCCGTCCGGGCAAGGGCAGCAATGATGTCGTAGATACTTGCGCGGGCTCCTACGTCGATGCCGCGCGTCGGTTCGTCCAGCACGACGACCTTCGGATCGCGCGTCAGCCACTTGGCAATCACGACCTTCTGCTGGTTGCCCCCCGAAAGATCCGAGGCGAGCTGACCAGAGCGGCCCTTGACCCCGAACTTCGCGACGGCTTCGTCAGCGAAGGTGCGTTTGGCACGGGGCAAGAGCCAGCCGCGTCCGAGCTTGTCTAGATTGGCGTAGACGATGTTCTCGCCGATGCGGTGTCCGACGACCAAGCCCTGATCCTTGCGGTCTTCCGGAACCATGACGATTCCATTGGCGATGGCGTCCGCGGGGCACCGGAGTTTCAGTTCCCGTCCCTCGAGCTTGATGGATCCTGCACTCACGGGGTCAGCTCCGGCGATGGCACGGACGAGCTCGGTGCGGCCTGCACCGATAAGTCCTGCGATTCCAAGAATCTCCCCCGCCTTGACGTCAAAGCTGACATCGCGGAATGAGCCGTTGGGAGAACCAAGACCGGAGATCTGCAGAACCGGCCGGTTCTTGGGAACAGGAAGAGGAGGAAACATCCGATCAAGCGATCGCCCCACCATGCTTTCCACGATGGTGCGCACCGGCGTGGCGCTGTCAGCGAATTCCTGGACCCGTTCGCCGTCCCGAAGAACGACGATCCGGTCGGTGATCTGCCTGATCTCCTCCATGCGGTGGGAGATATAGATGATGCCGACTCCTTCGGACCTAAGTTTCCTGACCTGCTCGAACAGAGCTTCGGTTTCCGCTCCTCCGAGCGCTGCCGTCGGCTCGTCGAGGATCAGGAGCCTCGCATCAAGAGCCAGCGCCTTCGCGATCTCGACGAGTTGCTGGTTTGCTGTAGAAAGACCTTCAACTTTGCGCGTCGCGGGCAGGTGTAGGTTCAGGCGGGCAAGCTGCTCCTGGGCGCGGCGGACCATCTGGGCGCGGTCCACGACGCCGTTCTTCATCGGCCAGCGTCCGATGAAGACGTTTTCGGCGATTGAAAGCTGCGGCAGGAGCTGCAACTCCTGATGAATGAGGACAATGCCATTGTCGATGGCTTCTCTCGGTGTGGCTGGGGCATAGGGTTGCCCCAGCCATGTCATTGTACCTTCGGAGGGCGTGCGTGATCCCGCAATGATGCCGGAGAGCGTGGATTTTCCCGCTCCGTTTTCACCGAGAAGCGCGACCACCTCGCCGGGATGGACGTCCAGGCTGACATTTTTGAGAACCTGGAGAGGTCCGTATCGCTTGGATATGCCCCTCAGTGAAAGTACCGGAACGGTCACAGCTACGCCTCCTCAAGGTCAGGTCGATCAGGGATGGTTGGCGATGAAGCCTGCCACGTTTTCCTTCGTCGTCAGCGTGGCGTCCATGAGTTGGACCGGCGGGACCTTCTCGCCTGCCACCAGCTTAACGGCGTTCTCGACAGCGTCGCGGCCCATCTTCTGTGTTTGCTGGGTCGCGGTCACATCGAACACCCCCTTGCTTAGAGCCTCCAATGCCGCGGTATCGCCGTCAAAGCCGCCGACCACGATTTTCTGGGACGGATTGGCGACCTTGATCGCTTGGGCAGCACCAAGTGCCAGGCCATCCGCTTGAGCGAAGACGATCGAAACGTCAGGGTTCGCCTGCAGCATGTTCTGCATGATCTGGAAACCCTCGTCCTGGCTCCATAGGTTGGAAAACTGCTCGGCTACGACCTTGACGCCTGGGTTCGCCTTGACGGATTCCATGCAGCCCTTCGTTCGGTCGACTTCCGGCGTCGTCCCTTTCTGGCCATGGATTATCACCATCTTGCCCTTTCCGCCGGCCTGCTTGAGGATATAGTCGCATACGGCCTTGGCCGACGTCACGGAGTCGGTCGCCAGGAATGTGTCTCCCGGTGCGCCTTCCGCATTACGGTCAACGTTGATAACGGGAATGCCGGCGTTCTTTGCAAGCTTCACCGGCACGGTTGCCGCCGCAGCGCCTGCCGGAATGTAGATCAGGGCGCCGATGTTCTGTGTGAGCAAATCCTGGATCTGGTTCACCTGGGTCGGGCCGTCACCCTTGGCGTCGACAACGACGACTGCGATGCCACGCTTCTTGGCTTCGGCCTCGACGGACTGCTTGATCTGGTTGAAGAAGTTGGCTTGAAGGTTGGCAACGGCCAAGCCGAGCTTCTTCAGTTCGGCCGCGTGCACGGGTCCGAGCGTGAGGCCGAGCAGGGCAGCGGAAGCGAGCAGGGTGCGCGCAATTTTCATTGTATTTCCTCCGTTTTAGGTGAAACCCTCGGGTAGGTCCTCCCCCTCTGGGCACTATCCGGCTCGAACCTCTCAAGCCGGAATGGGTGGGAGACCGCCATCGGCGGACTCAATCGTCAGGCGCGGCGCCGACGAACGGTCTCTGCTCCAACCGCAAGCACGATCACGATACCGATGATAACCTGCTGCAGGAACGGCGAGACGTTGAGAAGGTTGAGGCCGTTCCGCAGAACTCCGATGATGAGGACGCCGATCAGCGTGCCCCCAATGCCGCCCGCACCACCGGACAGTGAAGTTCCGCCGATAACGACCGCCGCAATGGTGTCCAGTTCATAACCGAACCCGCTCGACGGTTGAACGGAGTCGAGACGAGCGGCCAGCACAATGCCTGCAAGTCCCGCCAGGATGGCGCTCACGACGTAGACGGCCACCGTCACAAGCTGAACATTGATGCCGGCCAGCCGCGCGACCTCGGGGTTCCCGCCGACCGCGTAGATCATCCGGCCTTCGGAGCGGAAGTGAAGAAAGAGCCAGGCGATCAGCACGACTGCCAGCATGAGGAAGACGGTCGCAGTCAGGACGCCGAAGTGACGGTCGATCGCGAGCATCATGAACCAGTCCGGAAATCCTACGATCTGCTGGCCGTCGGTGATCATGTTCGCCACCCCGCGAGCCGCCGACATCATCGCGAGAGTGGCGATGAAGGCAGGAACCCTGAACACCGTCACAAGCAGCCCAACGATCAGTCCTGAAGCCGCCGAGGCAAGCAAGCCGAGAGCGATCCCCACGGGCAACGGAAGGCCTGCTACATTTGCCGTCCAGCCCATCACCATCATTGCGAGCGCGAGCACCGACCCTACCGACAGGTCAATGCCTCCAATGAGGATGACGAAGGTCATTCCCACCGCCATGATGCCGAGAACCGTGATTTGATCAAGGATGTTCAGACCGTTCCGGACCGACAGGAAGGCTTCGGTGCTGAAACTCAGAAAGATGCACAGTGCGAGCAGCCCAACGAGTGGTCCGGTCGCTCCCTTCAGCTTGCTGAGCCAACTGCCGGATGAAAGCCGCTGTTCATGGATTTCAAGCGCCACCACTTTTCCTCCCCAAGTCTAGATTATGGCCAACATAGAGGCGGGAATAAATATTCATGCCTGCTGGAAAATTCATTAACAACTTAGAAAAAGGGTGTCAACATATTTTGCGGCGGGATGCCAGGCCGGCTGAAGGGCTTTTAAGGCTTGACTATCTCCGAGCTTGTGCAAAAATATTGGCAGATGAATAATTATGCAGGCGAGGATAAAATGGATATCACTGAACTTGAGCGCGTTGCTCGCGACATTCGGCTACGCGATCTTCAGGCAGTCTACGAGGCGGGCGCCGGTCATATCGGCGGCGAGATGTCGGTCATTGATATCCTCGCTGCTCTGTATTTTCGCGTGCTCAAAGTCTGGGCCGACCAGCCGAAGCACCCAGACCGGGACCGGTTCGTTCTTTCGAAGGGCCATACGGCCTGCGCGCTCTACGTCACCCTGGCAAAGCGGGGCTTCATACCCGAAGACGAAATCTCGACGTTCCTGAAGCCCCATTCGCGCCTGAACGGCCATCCCAACTGCAACAAGGTTCCCGGCGTGGAGACAAACACCGGGCCACTCGGGCACGGCCTGCCCGTTGCAGTGGGAATGGCGAAGGCAGCAAAGTTGTCCGGGGCGGGTTACCACACCTACGTCGTCACCGGCGACGGGGAGATGCAGGAGGGCTCCAACTGGGAGGCGATCATGGCTGCCGCTCAGTTCAAGCTGGACAACCTCACGCTGATCATCGACCACAACAGGTTTCAGCAGGGCGCATCGCTCGCCGACACCAACGACCTTGCACCGCTCCGTCCGAAGCTGGAGGCCTTCGACTGGGAGGTAAGCGAGATCGATGGCAACGACATGAACCAGGTTGTGCCGGCACTCGAACACCGGACGTCGCGGCCGCACTGCATCGTGGCCCATACCAACAAGGGGCAGGGCATCTCGTTCATGCAGGACCGCGTCGACTGGCATCATAAGGTGCCGAGCAAGGAACAGTACGATATCGCGATCGCAGAACTCTCGGAGGCAATTTGATGAACGCGCTGGTAAATTCGCTCAAACTGTACGACTGCCGCGACGCCTTCGCGGCAACCCTCGAGCGCCTGGCGGCCGAAGACGAGACTGTGGTCGCTGTCTGCAATGACTCTGTAGGCTCTTCCAAACTGGGAGGCTTCAAGTCCAGGTTCCCGGAGCGGCTGGTAAACGTCGGCATTGCGGAGCAGAACATGGTCGGCGTTGGCGCAGGTCTCGCCAACGGTGGGCGCATCCCTTTCGTCTGCGGGGCTTCTCCCTTCCTGACAGGGCGTTCCCTGGAACAAATCAAGGCGGACATCTCGTACTCCAACGCGAATGTGAAGCTCGTAGGGATTTCGTCGGGAATGGCCTACGGCGAATTGGGACCTACCCACCATTCCATCGAGGACTTCGCCTGGACCCGCGTTCTTCCAAACCTTCCAGTCATCGCTCCCTGTGATCGCGTAGAGACTGCGGCAGCGATTGAGTGGGCGGCGAAGTATGAGGGGCCATGCTTCCTGCGCCTGTCGCGCGTCGGCGTTCCCGATCTGCTTCCAGAAGGCCACACGTTCGAGCTTGGCAAGGCAAATCTCCTTCGGCAAGGATCGGATGTCACTCTCATCGCCAACGGCACCCTGACCCACCGGATGGTCAAGGCGGCCGATATTTTGGCGGAGCGAAACATCAGCGCCAGGGTGCTCAACTTGGCGACTGTTCGTCCGATCGACGAAGCGGCGATCATTGAGGCTGCCAGGGAGACGGGTGCGATCGTCACAGCCGAAGAGCATTCGGTGTTTGGCGGTTTGGGGTCCGCAGTCGCCGAAGTGGTTGTCGATTATGCTCCGGTTCCGATGAAGCGCCTCGGCGTTCCAGGCATCTACGCCCCGACCGGATCCGCCGAATTCCTGCTCGATGAATTCGGAATGGCACCTTTGGCGATTGCGGACGCAGCGCAGGCGTTGATCAAGCGTAAGTAGCACGTTGCCTAGGGCAGGTCGGGACGCCCAGGTGCGCTCCGGCTTCCGATTTGGGAGGACCATATGCGGTCAATTCTGGCGATCGACCAGGGTACAACGAATTCGAAGGCTATCCTGGTCAGCGAGCAGGGGCACGTCATTTCCCGTGGCTCCGCTTCCGTCGGCATAGCGTATCCGCAGCCGGGCTGGGTAGAACAGGATCCTAGGCGGATCTACGCGTCCGTCTGCGAGGCAGTCGAAGCGTGCCTGAAGGCGTCGCCGCCTTCTGCCATCGAAGCGGTGGCAATATCAAATCAGAGGGAATCGGTGACTGCTTGGGACGCTGCAACGGGAGAACCGCTGGGCCCTGTGATCAGTTGGCAATGCAGGCGGACCGCCTCAGATTGCCGGCGGCTGATCGGGGAGGGGCGCCTCGACCAGGTCCAGGCGTTGACCGGCCTTCCACTTGATCCCATGTTTCCGGGTTTTAAGCTCCGCTGGCTTCTTGATCGCGCACCGTCCGGACGTGCAGTCCGGCTTGGCACCGTGGATAGCTGGCTTATTCATTGCCTGACTGGTGGCCGCAAGCACGTCTGCGACGCCTCGAATGCTGCAAGAAGCCAAATGTTTGACCTTGGGCGGCAAAATTGGAGTGAAGAACTTGGTGACGTCTTCGGCGTTGACATCGCGCTGCTTCCACAGGTGCTCGACAGCTCGGACAATTTTGGCGTCACGCAAGGGCTGATGGGTGTTCCTGACGGCACACCCATCAGGGCAGCGATAGGAGACAGCCACGCGGCATTGTTCGGTCACGGCGCGTATGAGCCGGGCGATGGAAAAGTGACCTTTGGAACAGGATCGTCGGTGATGACGACGCTTCCTCGGTTCATTGCTCCACGCAATGGCATCACGACCACCGTTGCGTGGCGCATCGGCGGAAGACCGTCCTTCGCCTTCGAAGGCAATATTCTCGTCTCCGCTGCAAGTCTCCCCTGGATGGCGGCAATTCTCGGTCTTCCAGATGTCGCGGCTCTTGTCGAGTTGGCCGCGACGGCGGAGCCGAATGGCCCGGGTTTCGTTCCTGCGTTCGTAGGGCTCGGTGCGCCCCATTGGAACTCCGACGCCCGCGCACTTTTCTCGCAGATCAACTTCAGCACGACCCGCGCGCAGATGGCTCGATCGGTGACAGACGCGATTGCCTTCCAGGTCCACGACGTGGTCGCCGTGATGCGCGAGCAAAGCGGTGGGGAGCTGGGCGCACTTTATGTCGACGGCGGTCCGAGCCAGAACAGCTTCCTGATGCAGAGCGTGGCGAACCTCATCGAACATCCGGTGATCCAGTGCGAGGCGCCGGAGGCTTCGGCCTTGGGCGCCGCCTACCTGGCGGGGCTTTCCCTTGGTCTCTGGTCAGACCTGGAGACGATTGGGCGCCTTCCCCGGAGCACGCGCGTCATCACCCCGGAGGCAATCGAGAGGCAACCGCTCCTGAATAACTGGAAAGACGCGATTGCACGCTCGACCTTGGCGCTTCCGCCGGATAAAGCTGAATAAAAATTCATGCTAGGATCCAACTATGGCTCGCCTGAACGAACTCCGCCTCATTTCAAGGGTCGCGCAGATGTACCACATCGAGGGGCGGCGGCAGGCCGAGATCGCTCACCACCTTCGCCTTTCCCAGGCGACGGTGTCCCGCATGCTCAAGCGCGCGGAAAGCGAGGACATTGTCCGGACGAGCGTCATACCGCCCGTTGGGACATATATAGAGATCGAGACGAACCTCCGTGAAAAATTCAACCTTCCCGAGGCCGTCGTCGTCGAATGCACGGAAGATCGGGACGGTGCGATCATGGCTCGGATCGGCGAAGCGGCCGCGCATCTTCTCGAGGTGACGCTTGCGCCCGGAGAGATAATTGGCGTGTCGAGCTGGAGCCAGACCATCTTCAAGATGGTGGAGAATATCCACCCCCAGAAGAGCGCCCAGGCGAAGTATGTCGTGCAGACGCTGGGTGGCATGGGCGATCCTTCGGTGCAGACCCATGCGACTCAGCTCACCACGCGGCTGGCCAGATTGACGGGGGCGGAGCCGAAGCTCCTTCCAGTACAGGGTGTGACCACCTCCCGAGAGGCAAAGCTGCTGATGCAGTCCGATCCCTTCGTTCGCGAGACCCTTGATTTGTTCAGCAGCATCACGCTGGCCATCGTCGGGATCGGAGCTGTGGAGCCGTCGGAACTGCTTGCCCGTTCCGGGAACATCTTCTCCACCCGTGAGCTTGCAGACTTGGCTGAGGCGGGCGCCGTCGGCGACATTTCCCTCCGCTTTTTCAACAAGGACGGGAAGGCGGTCAAGACTCCCTTGGACGAGCGCGTTATCGGGCTTCCTCTCGAGGATTTGGAGCGCGTGGATCGGGTCATAGCCCTTGCGGGAGGCTCCAAGAAAACGGCGGCCATCGCGGGCGCATTGCGGGTCGGAGTGATAGATATGCTGGTGACGGACAAGTTCACCGCCGAGCGTCTGATTGCGCTGTAGTTACAGATGCCGCGTAGGAGGGCGAGAGAGGAAGAACTCGCATTCCGCGAACCGGGAGCATGACAAGAGGGCGACATCCCGAAGACTTATGCATAAGAAGTTTTTGGTCCCCGAGTTGCATTTTCGGCTCCCTAAGACAAATTCCGTAACCTTGCACCTTCTTTCTAACTTGGCTCGTGATACGTCGGCCAGTCTTTGATGCAAGGCGAGGACGGTAGGTGTGCACCATGTGCAGGGTAAGGGCACGGCGCTTCTCGAGCGCTTCGGACGCCCGGGACGGGTTATCCCGATCCACCTTCTTTGTCTTCCGCGATCAGGAGGCTGTAACGCCGACCGACCGTCTTGAGGCGACATAACCTCTGCTGCCATCCATCAGCAAGCGGGTATAAGAATGCGCCACGGTTCCCGCGAGCAGTTGCGCCTTGGTGGCAATCTCCACGAAGCCGCCGTTCTGCATGATGGCGACGCGATCGCAAAGATGAGCGACGACCGCAAGGTCGTGGCTGACGAGGATATAGGTCAGCTTTTCCCGATCACGCAGATCCTTGAGCAGGTTGAGGATTTCCGCCTGGATGGAGACGTCGAGAGCCGAGGTGGGCTCGTCGAGCAGCAGGATCTGCGGTTCCAGGATGAGTGCCCGGGCGATCGCCACGCGCTGCCGCTGTCCGCCGGAAAGCTGGTGCGGAAAGCGATAACGGAAATTGAGGGGCAGCCCGACATCCTTGAGCGCCTTTTCGACACGCTCCTGCCGGTTGTCCTTGCCGTGGATTTCGAGGGGCTCCAGCAAGGTCCGCCCGATCGTATGGCGGGGGTGGATGGAGCCGAACGGGTCCTGGAACACCATCTGTTGCTTGGCGAGTTGCGTTATCGACCGTTTCTGGCCGATCGTCTCGCCATCGATCAGGATGGAGCCGGTCCATTGTCTGTTGTGGCCGGCCAGCGCTCCAAGCACGGTGGATTTGCCGCAACCGCTCTCGCCGACCAGTCCGAATGTCTCGCCCTTCGCGACCTCGAAGGACACATCGTTGACGACACGGATGAGGCCGTCGCCCTGGCCATAGGAAACCGCAAGATGATCGATCTTGATCATGGTCATGGTTCAGTTCTCCAACCAGGCCGGGTCCCGGCGCAGGACCTCGAGCCGATCCCGCGGATGGTCGAGGCTCGGCAGCGCGTTCAACAGGCCGCGGGTATAGGGATGCTTTGCGTCGTCCAGATCGGCGGCAGCGATCGTTTCCACGACACGACCCGCATACATGATGATGACGCGATCGCAGAAGCTGCGCACCAGATTGAGATCGTGAGAGATGAAGATCAGCCCGAGGTTCCGTTCTGTCACCAGATCGTCGAGGATCGACAGAACCTGCTGGCGTACGGTCACGTCCAGCGCCGAGGTGGGTTCATCGGCGATGATCAGCGACGGCGAGGCGATCAGCATCATGGAAATCATGATGCGCTGCCCCATTCCGCCGGAAACCTCGTGCGGATAAAGGTCGAAAACGCGTTGCGGATCGCGGATGTTGACGCGCTCCAGCATGGCCAGCGTCCGTTGCCGCGCTTCTTTCCGCGACACCCGCTCATGCAGGATGACGGTCTCGGAAATCTGCTCCCCAACGGTCATGACCGGATTGAGCGAATATTTCGGGTCCTGCAGGATCATCGAGATCCGCCGTCCGCGCACCGAAAGCATCTGCTCTTCGGGGGAGGTCAGCAGGTTGACGTCTTCGAATTGCAGCCTGTCGGCCTTGACGACCGCCTGAGGCGGCTGCAGCCGCATGATCGCCCGTCCGACCGTACTCTTGCCCGAGCCGGACTCGCCGATGATGCCGACTTTCTCGCGGCCGACGCTGAAGGAGACGTTGCGCACTGCGGTGACGACGCCGGACAGCGTCGGGAATTCCACCGACATGTTTTGAACGGTCAGGATGTTTTCAGGCGGTTTAAGCATTGCGGGGATCCAGTATATCGCGCAGGCCATCGCCGAAGAGATTGAACGCCAGGCTGACGACCAGAATTGCAAGGCCCGGGATCGTCGTAAGCCACCATGCATCGAGAAGATACTTGCGTCCGGCAGCGGCCATGGCGCCCCATTCGGCCATGGGCGGCTGGGCGCCGAGGCCGAGGAAGCCGAGACCGGCGGCGGTGAGGATGATGCTCGACATGTTGAGGGTCAGGCGGACGATGATGGACGGTGCACACAGCGGCACGATATGGCGAAGCAGGATGCGGCCCATGCGGGCTCCCTGCAGTTCTGCGGCGACGACGAAATCAGCATTGCGAAACGTCAGCGTTTCCGCCCGCGCCAGCCGGGCGATCGGCGGCCAGATGGTCAGCGCGATGGCGATCACCGCATTTTCGATGCCGGGTCCGAGGGCTGCCGAGAACGCCAGCGCCAGGACGAGGCTTGGGAAGGAGAGGAAAATGTCGGTGATGCGCATCAGCACGACATCGACCCAGCCGCCGAGATAACCGGCGCTGGCGCCGATCACGAAGCCGATTGGAGCCACGATGACCGTCACCAGGATGCTGATGTAGAGCGTCGTGCGCGCGCCGTAGACGACGCGCGTATAGACGTCGCGACCAAACTCGTCGGTACCGAACCAGTGACTTGCCGAGGGCGCCTTGAGTGCCATCGACAGGTCCTGGCTGTAGGGTTCGTAGATCGTCAGCACAGGTGCCAGCGCGGCGATGATGACGAGGGTTACGACTACGGCAAAGCCCGCAAATGCGAGCGGGTTCGCGAGCAGGCTGAGCCAGGCGACATAGGCCTTGTGCAGTCTGGCCTGCTTCGTCGAGGTGAAGTCCTCGTTGATGAGCCAGTTGTGGAGGTCGGTGAAGTAACCGGATTTGGTCATGGCGGTCCCGGGGTCCTGGGTCATCGGGTTCGGGGATCGATGAAGCGGTAGACGATATCGGACAGAAGGTTGATCGCGATCGAGATGATGCCGATCAGGAGGACGCTGCCGAGAACCGCGTTCATGTCTGCGAAGAACAAGGCGGAGGTGAGATACTGGCCGAGGCCCGGCCATGAGAATACCGTCTCGATGAGCACGGTACCGTCGAGAAGTCCGCAATAGGCGAGCGCCACGACCGTGAGCAGCTGGACCCTTATGTTGCGGAAAGCGTGGCGCCAGATGATCGGCCGTGTGCCAAGCCCCTTGGCGCGGGCCGTCAGGATATATTCCTGCCTGAGCTGTTCGAGCATGAAGCTGCGGCTCATGCGGCTGAGATAGGCCATGGCCGCATAACCGAGGATGAGTGCGGGCGCGATGACGTGGTGGAGCGCGCTTCGGAAGACGTCCCATTCCCCGGCCAGAAGCGAATCGACGATCAACGAGTTGGTCGGCCCTTCGACGAGCCCCTCGTTATATATGTCGATGCGACCACCGGCAGGAATGACACCGAAATTGGCGTAGAATATCAGGATCACCGTCGTGCCGATCCAGAAGATCGGCGTGGAATGTCCAAGCAGCCCGACGATACGGGCAACATGGTCGGCCCAGGTCCCTTTCCGCACGGCCGACAGGATGCCGAGGGGGACGCCGAACCCTGCGCCGATGATCGTCGCCAGCGTGGCGAGCTCCAGTGTCGCGGGGAATACCCGGGCGAGATCGCTCGCCACCTGGTTCTTGGTGACGTGCGACTGGCCGAAGTCCAGTCGCACGATATCGGCAAGGTAGGAGCCGAACTGCACATAGATAGGCCTGTCCAGCCCCATCTCCTTGTGGACACGATCATAGGTCGCCTGATCGGCCTGATCGCCGACCACGGCGATGACCGGGTCCGCCGGGATCATCCGGCCGACGACGAAGGTGATGATCAGAAGGCCCAGCAACGTCGTCGCGATCACCGCGAACGACGTGGCAAGTTTACGCCCGGCGGACAGCAGTTTTTTGCTGCCCGCGCGTCGCGTTTCTGTGGTCTGTGAAATGCTCAATTGTGCAGTTCCTAGAAGAGGTGATCAATTGCCCTTGTTGACCGTGTCCCAGCGGGTCAGCCAGGTCGAATGGCCGATATAGCCCTTCACCTCGTTGCGAACGGCCTTGGCGTCCGTGCGCTGGAACGAGGTGACCAGGGCCGGCGACGAAGCAAGATAGGCCTCGTTGATCTTGACATAGAGGCCGGCGCGCTTCGACTGGTCGGTCTCGTGCGCGGCGGCGGTGACCATCTCTTGGATTTCCTTGGGAACATCCCAGGCCGTCCGCCAGGCGTTCAGGCCGACGAGCTTGGCCTCGTCGGTATTGTTGGCGTTCGTCGCATAGGATTGCAGAACCGCATGCGGGTCCGGAAGGCGGTCGCCCGAGCGGGCCGAAAAAATCTCGAACTGGCGGTTGCGGAATTTGCCGATATGGTCGCCGCCCTGCAGGTCGAGCTTGACGCCGGCCTTGGCGGCATTGGCCTGAAGCGACTGGGCGACTTCGTATTCGGGGGTCACCGGCGTTGCGTAATAGACCTTGGAGAAGCCATTCGGATAACCGGCCTCGGTGAGAAGCTGCTTGGCCTTCTCGATATCGAGCTTGTACGGGTTCTTGTCGATGGCGCCCGGCAGGCCGCCCGGCACGATCGTCTGCTGCTTGATGCCGTAATATTTCATGACGGTGCCTGCGAGTCCGTCATAGTCGATCAGGTAGCGGAACGCCTCGCGCACCTTCGGCTTCGAAAGAACTTCATCCTTCTGGTTCAGGGCCAGATAGTAGAAACCGAAGCCGGGGGTCTTCTGGATTGTCACCTTGCCGCCTGTTTCGAGGGCGCCGAGATCCGTGGACGAAAGCCGCGTCGCCACATCGGCGTCGCCGGCATCGATCTGCAGGCGCTGGGCGGACGATTCAGGGATGTGCCGCAGCAGCACGCGGCGCATCTTGGGTTCGCCCTGCCAGTAATCCTTGAACGCATCGGCGATAATCAGTTCGTTGACGCGCCACGTCCGCAGCGTATAGGGGCCGGAGCCTGCGTCGGCGGTCTGCAGGAATTCCCGCCCCATGTCGCCGCCCTTGTCCTTTTCAGCAAGGAACTTGCTGTCCAGGATCGAGGTGGAGAAACTCGCGAGCGAATAGAGGATCAGGTTCGAATTCCAGACCTCCGGCGTTTCGAGAACGACGGTCGAGCCGTCCGTCGCGCGAATGAGCTTTTCGACGTTGTCAGCCGTAAACCCCCACTGGCGAAGGTCCGTCGACGGCGCAAGGCCGAGCTTCACCAGCCGGCGGAGCGACCATTCGACGTCCTTTGCCGTCAACGGGTTGCCAGAGTGGAATTTGACGCCCGAGCGGACCTTGAAGGTGAAGGTCTTGCCATCCGGCGAAACCGTCCAGCTCTCGGCGAGACCCGGCTGCGGCTTGGAAATGTTGTCGGCGGGCAGGACGATCAGTCGCTCGTAAAGATTGGCGACGATCTCCGCGGCTTCCAGCTGATTGATCTCGTTGGGGTCAAGTCCGCGCAGGGACGAGGTGTCCATGGCAACGACCAGCTGATCCTTTGGCGTTGCCGCCAAAACGAGGTTCGGCGCGGCCGATGACAGGGCCGCAATGCTGGAAAGCAGAATGGCGTGGCGTCTGAGCATGAAAAATCCTCCTCCGGGCTTCTCAAATCGTGTCGACGACAGATTTTCGTATCGACATAGATCTGAAGTCTGGTATATCAGATCCCACACTCTCACCGCCCCGTCAACGGATTTCGCGAAAAATGATTCCTGAGCCAACTGGAAGCCCACGGTCCGAAGCGTTTGCGAAGATCGATCCGAAATTTCAGATGACGGTGCGCGATCACGTTCATCGCACCTTGCGGGCGGCCATCCTCGCAGGACGTTTCGCGACGGGAGAGAAGGTCAACGAGCGCAGCCTCGCCGAACAATTCGGCGTTAGCACCACGCCCATCAAGGAGGCGCTGCGCCAACTCGAAACGGAAGGCCTGGTCGAGGCTCTGCCCCGGCGCGGCGTCATCATTCGGTTCGATATGGGCTGGGCGGAGGAGATGATCCTTGCCCGCGCGGCGCTCGAGTCGATGATCGCGCACCTGGCGGCAAAGCGTATCGGCAAGCCCGCCGGCGCTGAGCTAACGGCAATAGCCGACCTGATGGCCAAGGCGACGTTCTCTGCGGACGCGGACAGCCTGATTTCCCTCAACGAGCAATTCCACGAACACATTCACCGCAGCTCCCGCTGCGGTTATCTGGCGAAACTGATCGAGCGGCAGCAATTTTATGACGCCAGCATCCGCCGCGTCATCCACATGGATCCCGCCGAGCGTCAGAAAGCCCTCGAAGAGCATACCGCCATCGCCAAGGCCATCGTCACCGGTGATGCGGATCTCGCCGAGCGGCAGATGCGCAACCATGTCGTGCGCTCCGGCGAAACCTATTTGAACATCGTTTTCGGCAACAAAAAGGATATTGGACGTGGATGACAGGCTGCAGACTGTAAGAAAGGCGCTGACCGGCATTTCCGGTGTTCCGGTGACGCCTTATCGGCAAGACGGGACTGTTGACGTTGAAAAGCTCGGCGCGCTGATCAAGCGCCTCACGGTCGCCAGGGTGCACAATCTGATGGCGGCCGGCAATACCGGCGAGTTCTTCACGCTCACCATGGAAGAAGTCCGCGTCGTGCATGCCGCCACCATCAAGGCGGCCGACGGCATGTCGTTGGTCAGCGCCGCTGTCGGTCGCTCGCTGACCGAAGCAAAGGCGCTTGCCAGGGACGCGATTGCCGAAGGTGCGGATGCGATCATGGGCCACCATCCGATGGACCCATTTGCCGGGCCGTCCTATCAGGCCTCATACTTCCTGGAACTGGCAGATTTCTGCACCGTCCCCGTCATCGCCTATGTGCGCAGCGACGGCTTCGCGGTCGAGGATTTTCGCAAGCTCGCCCTGCATCCGAACATTGCCGGTATCAAGTTTGCCTCGTCGAACCTGATGCTGTTGGCGGACGTCATTCGCGCCACCCGTGATGCTCCAGCGATTTGGGTTTGCGGTCTGGCCGAAGGCTGGGCGCCGGCATTCTACGCCATGGGCGCCAGGGGGTTCACGTCCGGCCTTGTCAACGTGTTCCCCGAGCGCTCGCACGCGATCCATCGGGCGCTGGAGGCCGGTAGCTATGCGGCAGCGCGCGATCTGATCGACGGCATTGCCGGCTTCGAACTGCTGCGTACCAAATACAATAACGGCGCCAACGTGACGGTTGTGAAGGAAGCGCTGGGCATGCTCGGCACCGACGTCGGACCGGTGCGCGTTCCAGGCGTCGTCAACCTCGACGACGATGAGCGGCGGATTTTGCGCGGCATCGTCGATCGCGTCAAAAACGAAGTGTTCGCCGCCTGACGGAGAAAGCCAAAGTGCGTATTACCGGAATAAAAACATACATGCAGCGCGTGGACGACCGTCCTCGCCTGTTGCTCAAGATCGAGACCAGCGAAGGCATCTCCGGCTGGGGCGAATGCTACAATCATGGTCCCGACTGGGCGCTTCCGCCGCTTCTCGACTACCTTTTCCATCAGATCGAAGGCGAAGACCCGCGCCGCGTGGAATTCCTCGTCCTCAAGCTCAACCAACAGTGCCGGTTTCCTCCCGGGGCGCTCGGCCTTGCCGCGATTTCCGCCATCGACCATGCGTTATGGGATATCGCCGGCAAGGCGGCGGGTTTGCCTGTCTACATGCTGCTGGGCGGCAATGTGCGTGATCGCGTCCGGGTCTATTGCGGCGTCTATACCGCGCCCGATCCGCAGGACGCGCTCGATCAGACGCTCAAGCTCAATGCAGACTACGGTTATACCGCGTTCAAGCTGAGCCCCTATCGCCGCGATCTTCACAACAGCCGGTGGGGCGAACTGGTGAAGGAGACCGGCGACTATTTCGGCAAGATCCGCGAGATCACTCCTTCGCATTTTGAGTTCGCCTTCGATGCGCATGCGAAGATCTACGAACCTTACCAGGCCGTCCAACTGGCTGCGGCGATCGCACCCTATGATCCGCTTTTCTATGAAGAACCGATTCGGCCTGAACATATTCCCGCTTGGACGGAGCTGAAGTCGAAGGTAACGGTGCCATTGGCGACCGGCGAATCTCTCTACAACCGCTTCGAGTTCCTGTCGCTGCTGACTGCGCGCGGCGCCGACATCATCCAGCCGGACATCTGTGTCGTCGGCGGCGTCACCGAAATGCGCCGCATCGCGGCGATCGCCGAAGCGCATTACGTGACGATCGCGCCGCATAACCCGATGGGTCCGCTGGCAACGGCCGTGAACATCCATTTCTGCGCGGCTCAACCGAACTTCAAGATCCTCGAGTTCAAGCCGCATGTGCATGCGCCCTGGGCGCTCGACCCGTATATGCCGGTGGACGGATATATGAACCTGCGCCCGGATCGCCCGGGCTGGGGTCTCGAGATCGACGAAAAAGTGCTGGCCAAGGACGATTACATTCACTGGGAGCGGAAAGTCACCCGCAAGCCAGATGGCTCGACCGTCTATCCGTGAGGCCAAGTGCCTGGTCACGATATAGCACGGCGCCGTGTTTCCGGCCGGTGAGGAGCAAGTCCTCCTGACCGGCCGGACGGCCACGCAAGTTAAGGCACGAGTTTTCGGAACCCACTCTTGTGACCGTGTCGGGATTCCAGTCCGGCGACATAGGCATCATGGGAAGCCAAGCCTGCAAAATCCGCGATGTGAGGAGCAAGCGATGCACATCTGACAAGATGTCGCGCCGCGTGTTTGTAGCGGCTGGATCGCGCGTTCTCGAGCGTTAAGTCAATCATGGATCGCAGCACGATCGTTGCCGCGAGCGGATGTTTCTCGGCCAGCGCTTCTGCCGCCGGCGTCATCAGGTCGTAGAGATCGCCATTGAGTTCTCCCTGTCGCTTCAGCACGAGCTTGGCGGCCTCGGCCAGTGCTGGCCAGCGCAGGAAAAACGCGAGCGCTCGATGCACCTCCGGAAATGCCTGGGCAAAAGCGAACGCCTTTTCCTCGGCCTCCAAGTCGTCGAAGTCCGGTAGCCGGCGGATAAAGGCACGCAGGTGCAGGTCGTTCAGCGACTGCTCGAACCACTTCCATCGATCGGCCTGAGCGTCGTCCGCGCGCCCCAGGGCTTCGAGCACCTCGACGCGGGCGAGTTGCCACTCGATCGGAGCGTCATCACGGCCTCGCGTATCGACCGCGCTCAGCGTTTCGAGTGCCTCGCCGGCTCGTCCTGCGGAAAGAAGCCGGCGCGCGATGTCAGTCGTCACCAGGGGCGCCTTGCGGGTCTTTTCCGGCTGCTGGGCGATATACGCATCCACATCGCCCTGGGCATCGGCGATTTCCTGCAACGCAATGCGCACCGTCCGTTCCCGGTGACTTCCGTAGACCTGGTCTTCGTAGATTGGGCCTTTGCTGCTCCAGCCGATGACCTGACGGTGGCTCTGAGAGGCCTTGTCCTCAGGTTCCCTCGACCACTGCACGAATAGGGCCTTGAGCCGTTCAAGACCGTCATTGCCAAGAACGGGCGCCATAGCCGCAATCAGTGGATCGTACTGGCCATAATCATTGTTCTGCACCGCAGCGAAGATCTTGTCGGCAAGGGCGTCCTTCTCGACACCGGCCGACTTGGCGATCGCGCCGGCATCCGCGCACGCCTGGTGGAAGCTTTCGATGACCGAGCTGCTTTCGTTGGCGGACCTCTCGAAGACCGGATCTGCGAGGGCCAGGAATTGCCAGGCGAGCTCCAGGGCTTCCTTCGGATCGTCGGGGGCAACGACGTCGACGATCGTCTTGCGCTGCGTCTCCAGGTCCGCCGTAACCGCCTTCACCTTGCGCCAGTTTATGACGGTTCGCGAACGGGCAATGCTCGCGAACCGCTTGCGCACTTCGCGTGCAATCTCGGCCCCGCTGTGATTGCCGGCAAGCTCCATGCGAAGCCGTCGTTTGTTTGCGGCGCTGCCGGTGCTGATCTCGATGAGCAGTTCGGCCAGACGGGGCGCGCCAAGCCCTTCCAGATTTTTCGCGTTGAGTGTCGTCTTGGCTGCCATCGATTTCCGCTGTCGTTTGCATGGGACAATAGTCTCACGGCGGGGTGGCACAAGGTGGTTATCGCGCCGCTGACAGATTTTGACACCTGCGGCCTATCTCGACAGCGTTCTAGCGGCAGCGGGTGCACTCCCCGAGAAATTATTTTGGGAACTCGCTTCCCAACAAAGATGATATTCATCTAACTGCCTGGAGTCCGACTTCCACCAAGACCGCCGAAGAGGAAGTGCCCGAAAATCGCTCGGAAGTCCTACTCAGCGCCGCGGAGGGTCCAGCGTTGGAAGAGACTTCGCGTGAGCGGCCGCTTCGCCGGAGTAGGGGAAATCCTCACCGAGCTGGCGGTCGCCGTCATAAACTTTGAAGGTCGGTCCCTCCAGCTCAACAATCCTATAGCCGTTGACGTACTCGACCTTTGGCGTTTTCCATCCCATTGTCAGCTTCCCTCTTAGAATCTCTACGGCCGTAGCTCGCGCTCGCCGGCACACTACAGCATTCTTTGTCCCGGAAGCACTAATACGACTTGCATCTGCACCTGTTTATCAGGAGCTTGGTCACGCATGCGTAGGAGGCGGCGGAATTGGCTGCTATTCTGGCCATTGGTTCATACCTTTTCAACACGCTTTAATTCGGGCGCACGCCGCCTAGATTTTGCACTGCTACCTCGCGGATGTCCTGCAGCAAGCGATTGCGATTGTCCGGTCGCCAGATGGCGTGGAGTTCGGCGATGCATTCTTCGCGGAGATCGATCGGGCGAAACACGACACTATCGAAGCAAGCGGTCCGGGTCTCGCCTGGCACGATTGCCAAACCTATGCCAGCGCTCACCAGTGACAGAATGGCCTGTGAATGCGTCATCTGCTGCACGATGCGGGGGGTGATGCGGGCTTCGGCTACTAGCCTGGCCAGCTTTTCGTGCAAATATCGCGCCTGGGCGGAAAACATGATGAACGGCTCGCCATCGAGCATGTTCAGCGCGGGACGGCGATTGGCGGCTAGGGGATGAGCCCGAGGTATCGCAAGCATCATAGGTTCGCGCGCCACGCAGACGCTTTCGAGATAATGCGAACCTATTAATGGGCGCGACAGGCCCAGATCGATACGGCTGGCGTTGATTGACTCGAGTTGTTCCGCCGTCTCCATCTGCACCAATTCCAGCTCGATCTGGGGGGTGGTGGTGCGTGCGGCACTGATGAACTTTGGCAAAAAACTGTAGGTTGCTGCTCCCACAAATGCGATCCTCACCGATCCCGCGCTGCCGCGTGCCGCTCGCCGCGCCGCTGTTGTGGCCGCATTGCCCTGCTCGATCAACTTTTGGGCTTCCACCAAGAATACCGTGCCGGCCGGGGTTAGAACGACCCGCCGGCTGGTCCTTTCCAGCAGAGTGACGTCCAGTTCCTGCTCCAAGAGCTTGATCTGCCGGCTGAGGGGCGGCTGCGTGATATTCAAGCGCCGGGCGGCACGGCTGAAATTCAACTCTGACGCCAGCACGACAAACGATCTGACCTGCGTCATATCCAGCATCTATCCAACTCCGGTATAGATTCTCCACAATAATCAATCTGGACTTAAATGGGTGAGATCGGTAACGGTCAAGACCAGACGCGAAACCTTTATGGGCATGAGACGAATGGATACGCACTCGACAACGGGCTCAACCCAGCAAATCGGTGGTGGAGACAGCATTGCCTGGATCAAGCTTTCCTCGATCTTCCTGCCGCTGAAAACGCCGATCAGCGATGCAAAGGTGCTGACCGGCCGGCAGAAGCCGCTGACCGAGGTCGCGTTCCTGTTCGCAGAGATTGAGACCCGGAAGGGGCATAGCGGCATCGGGTTCAGTTATTCCAAGCGGGCAGGCGGTCCCGGCCAGTACGAACATGCAAAGGAGATCGCCGAGGTTTTAATCGGTGAAGATCCGAACGATATCGGCAAGCTCTGGAACAAACTCTGCTGGGCCGGTGCCTCCGTCGGTCGCAGCGGTCTTGCCATCCAAGCGATCGCCGCTTTCGACGTGGCGTTGTGGGATCTCAAAGCCAAGCGCGCGGGTCTGCCGCTCGCAAAGCTGCTGGGCGCACACCGCGATTCCGTCAGATGCTACAACACGTCCGGCGGATTCCTTTCTTCTCCGATCGAAGAGGTTCTCGAAAACGTCGAACAGTCGATCGCGGCCGGTATCGGCGGCATCAAGATCAAGGTCGGTCAGCCGGACATGAATATCGACCTGAAGCGCGTGGCGGCTGTTCACGACCGCATCGGTGGCCGGGCAGCCATGATGGTCGACGCAAACCAGCAATGGGACCGGCCAAGCGCCATGCGTTTCGGCCGCCTGATGGAGCCTTATAACCTTACCTGGATCGAGGAGCCGCTCGACGCTTATGATGTCGAAGGGCATGCGGCGCTTGCGGCGCAGCTGGACACGCCGATCGCGACCGGCGAAATGCTGGCAAGCGTTCTTGAGCATGCATCTCTTATCCAGAACAATTCCGTTGATTTCATCCAGCCGGACGCGCCGCGGGTAGGCGGCGTTACCCAATTCCTGAAGATCTGTGCGCTGGCGGAGGCGAAAAAGCTGCAGCTGGCGCCGCATTTTGCCATGGAAATTCATTTGCACCTGGCGGCAGCTTACGAACTTGAATCTTGGGTCGAACATTTCGATTGGCTCGATCCGCTGTTCAACGAGCGGCTGGAGATCAATGACGGCCGCATGGCGGTGCCGACCCGTCCGGGACTGGGGATCACGCTTTCCGAGCAGTCGCATCATTGGACAAGGGGAACGGCGGAGTTCGGCAAGCGACCTTGATGTCGCATGTCAGGCAGTTCCCCGCGCGACAATGTGGAAATCGACATTGATCATGGCGCCCACATCCTCGCTGCCGGCGATTTTTTTCAAGATCGATTGCGCCGCCTTGGTGCCGATGTCGCGGCGATCGATGCGGACGGTCGTTAGCGGAGGATGCGTGTGCGGAGCAAAATCGAAATCACCAAAGCCGATGATCGCCAGGTCCGCAGGGATTCTGCAGCCTTGGAAATGGGCTTCGGCCAGTGCCCCGTGGGCTACCACGTCCGACGAGCAGAAGACACCGAGTGTGCCGTGTCCCCGGTCCAAAAGCTGCGCCATCGCGGCCCGTCCGTCGCTAAACGTCGATGGCGAGTTCATATCGAGCGCCGGCAATTCCACCTCCGCAATTCCCGCCAGACGATTGACGAAGCCGTCGCGGCGTTGGACTGCGCGCGGGTCATTCGCGCCGATCTGGGCATAGCGGTCATATCCCGTCGCCAAAAGATGCTCGGCGACCAGGGCGCCCACGGCCAAGTGCGAAAAACCGACGGCCGTATCAAGCGGCGACGGCGTCGAGTCCCAGATCTCGACGATCGGCAATCCTGCCCCGGTCAGCATCGCGCGCGTCTCTTTCAGATGAGAGATTCCAGTCAGGATAATGCCGTCGGGACGGCGGGCAAGGATCGCCCGGGTCAGTTCGAGCTCTCGTTGGGCATCGTAGCCGGACAATCCAAGCAAGAGTTGGTAGCCGGCGGAAACAAGCTCCGCATTAAGACCCTCTATGGTCTCTGCGAAGATCGTGCTGGCGACCGACGGCACGATCGCTGCAATCAACCTCGTTCTTCGTGAGGCGAGCCCCCCGGCCAGAAGATTGGGCACGTATCCGGTCCTTGCGATGACGCGGCCGATTGCTTCCAGCGTTTGCGGCTTGACCAGATTTGGCGTGTTGATGGCTCGTGAGACGGTGACAGGAGATACGTCGGCAAGCCTTGCGACATCGGCAAGCGTCACCGGCCCATTCGTGGGATTTCTTCTGTTTTTGTCGTGACCTGTCATATTCGCCATCCCTGCTAAATGAGTTACGCTTTCATTGGACTCACAGGCAAGTGCCTAAACTGCATAATCTTCAAGGAAGCCAGCTAACATACGGAATTAAAGCGGTATAAATTTTGCCACTCATGCTTGCGGAGCAGGATTTTGCGGCTACAATGAAAGCGCTTCCATTGCTCTCCGGGAGGTGTGGAGAGAGTGGGTTTATGAGGCTGGCTGGAGGCCAGGCAAGGAGGAAGTTCTATGCACTTCAAGCGTTTCACGACGTTTGCGGCCGTTGTGGCTGCAATATGCGCGACAGGACCACAGTCGAGCCGCGCCGATGACTATCCATCCAGGACCGTGACGGTGGTCGTGCCGTTCGCCGCGGGGGGGAATACCGACACATTCGGCCGCCTCGTGGCCGAACAATTGGACAAGCGGCTGGGGCAGCGATTCATCGTCGAGAACAAGCCCGGTGCGGGCGGCAATGTGGGTCTTGGCGATCTCGCGCGGTCGAAGCCGGATGGCTACACGATCGGCATGGGCACGGTAAGTTCAAACGCCATCAACCAGACGCTTTACAAGAGCTTGCCCTACGACAAGGAGAAAGGTTTTGCGCCGATCTCGCTCATCGCGACCTTGCCGAACGTTCTGGTGGTCAATCCGGACAAGATCAAGGCGAGCTCCGTCGAGGAGCTTATCGAGCTCCTCAAGAAGGAGCCAGGCAAGCACACTTATGCTTCGTCGGGCGTCGGCACGTCCATACATCTAGCCGGCGAGCTTTTGGCCACCAAGGCAGGCATCAAGATGACCCACATTCCCTACAAGGGGAGCAGTCAGGCCATTCTCGATGTGGTTGCGGGCCATGTTGACATGATGTTCGACAATATTCCGACGGCAGCGCAGCAGGTGAAGGCCGGCAAGGTACGCGCACTCGCGGTAACCAGTCTCGAAAAAGCGGCCCTTCTGCCGGAAGTGCCGACAATGGCGAGCATCATTCCCGGGTTCGAAGCAACGTCGTGGCACGGCATCTTTGCGCCTCCCGGTACGCCACCGGAAATCGTCGAGAAGCTCAGCAAAGAGGTTCAGGCTATTCTTGCGGAGCCGGCCATGAAGGCAAAGCTGGACGGCATGGGTGCGACCCCGGTTGGCAACACGTCGGCCGAGTTCAAGGCCTTCATCGCCACGGAAACGGCAAAATGGGCCGAGGTGATCAAGGCCGCCAACGTTCCGCCTCAGTGAGTACGCGCCGGTCGGGCTGACGCCCGACCGGCTCATCTTTCCACGTGAGTGTCATTGCATGTTGAAGATAAGGAATGGCCGCGACTTCGTCGGCGGCGCAACAATGATCTTTGCCGGTCTGCTATTTATCTGGTTCGGTCGCAACCTGGAGGTCGGGAACTCTTTCCAGATGGGGCCGGGCTATTTCCCCACCGCACTCAGCCTGGTTCTGATGGCGATAGGGGCGCTCATCATCCTTCAGTCCCTGGTGGTCGAGGCTGAGAGAGTGGAGCCCCAGACGCCGAATTGGAAAGCTTATTTTCTGGTCATCCTCGCGCCGGTAGGATTCGGTGTGCTGCTCTCCGGACTGGGGTTGGCGCCGACAATCTTTCTCCTGATCGTCGGCGTCGCAACCGCTAGCCGATACGCCAACTGGCGCCATTCCATCCTCCTCGGCCTGTTCCTGGCGGTCTGCTCGGTCTTGCTGTTCACGCGGCTTTTGTCGCTCCCCGTCAGCGCGTTCGGACCGTGGGTCCCTTTTCTCGGCGACCTTTCATAACCCTCCCAGCGAGGCCGACGAAACCGGATTGGATTGCTTATGGATATCTTCTCGAACCTCTGGCTCGGCGCCTCGACCGCATTCCTGCCGATGAATCTGCTCTACGGTTTCGTCGGGTGCCTGCTCGGGACAGCGATCGGCGTGTTGCCGGGGCTCGGGCCGACGGCGACGATTGCCATGCTGCTGCCGATCACGTTCGGGCTGCCGCCGGAATCAGCGCTCATCATGCTTGCGGGCATTTTCTACGGTGCGCAGTACGGCGGTTCGACAACAGCCATCCTCATCAATCTTCCGGGCGAGAGCTCGTCCGTCGTGACCGCGATAGACGGCTATCAGATGGCGCGAAACGGGCGTGCCGGCGCTGCTCTGGCGACGGCCGCACTTGGCTCCTTCTTCGCCGGAACGGTGGCGACGATCCTGCTCGCGATGGCAGCTCCCCCCCTGGCTGCGGTTGCGCTGAATTTCGGGCCCGCCGAGTATTTTTCGCTGATGGTTCTGGGGCTGGTTGCCTCTGTGGCGCTCGCCAGCGGGTCGTTGCTCAAGGCGATGGCTATGATCGTTTTTGGGCTGATGCTTGGCACCGTCGGCACCGATGTCGAGAGCGGTACCCCACGTTATGTCTTCGACATCCCCGAACTTTATGACGGGCTCAACTTCGTCGCGGTCAGCATGGGCATATTCGGGATCTGCGAGATCCTTCGCAATCTCGAAAGCGAGCAGGAACGTTCGGTTGGCGTCAAGCGCGTGACCGGGCTGATGCTGACGATGAGCGATTTTAAACGCATTATCGCTCCGGTTCTGCGCGGCACGGCGCTCGGATCCTTTCTTGGTGTTCTGCCTGGGGGCGGCGCGATGCTCGCATCCTTCGCGTCCTATGCAATGGAAAAGCGGATATCCCCGAACCGGGCTGAGTTCGGCAAGGGGGCGATCGAGGGGGTCGCGGCACCCGAATCCGCCAACAATGCTGGTGCGCAGACTTCGTTCATTCCGATGCTGACGCTCGGAATTCCCGGCAACCCAGTCATGGCCCTGATGGTGGGGGCCATGATCCTGCAGGGCATCACGCCCGGTCCTAACGTGATCTCGGACGAACCGGAATTGTTCTGGGGCATGATCGTTTCGATGTGGTCGGGCAATCTCATGCTTGTCATCCTTAATCTGCCGCTTATCGGGCTATGGGTACGGATGCTGACGGTGCCTTACCACCTGCTGTTTCCCGCGATTATCGGCTTTTGCTGCATCGGCGCCTACAGCATCAACAACAGCGTCTTCGACGTGTTCGTCATGGCAGGTTTCAGCGTCATTGGATTTGTGCTCAGCAAGATGCGATTCGAGCCGGCGCCGCTGCTCCTCGGCTTCATTCTCGGGCCGATGCTGGAGGAGAACCTGCGGCGTGCCATGCTCATCAGCCAAGGAGATCCGTCGATCTTCTTGCGCAGCCCGCTCAGCCTTTCGCTGTTGGTCTTCGCCGTCGTTGTCCTTGCGCTGGTGCTGTCGCCGAGCATCAGCCGTAAACGGGAAGAGGCCTTTACGGAATAGAGCTCGGACGGGCGGTGGAGATACCAGAGGGACCCGACACCGGCCGTGCCTGACTCCTGCGGCAGGCGACGGGCAGGGGGATGGGAGAGTATCCGCGATGCGCCGCGGCATCCGTGAGCAAAAGCTGATGGAGGGAGTGTGGCGGCTTGGCCCGTTTTTGCGCACTGGCCATGCTTCAGGACGAATTTGTCGGCGTATCGCCGCCCACGCGGCTATGGTCGCGCAGAACGGACCACAAAATGAAAGAGACAATTCTGTCTGCCCGAGCAGTTATTTCCCCCGTTTGCGCAAGGTGGACCATTCTTGGATCCGCCACAACGGCCATGAGGTCGAACATGGTTCTCGCCCAAATGAGGACATCAAAGTCGCGGAAATCACCTGCCTTTTGGCCTTCGGCGAGAATTGTCTCCAGCTTCTCGAGGATGAACGCCCGCAAATTGACTATTGCTCGTCTCCTGCGCCCGGCAGCACCTGTCAGCACTGAAGCCATGCCGGGGCGGCCCTCGATGGTCTTAATCCAGTGCAGTGACGGGCTCGCCAGCAAAAACGCCAACTTTTGCTCCGGCGACCCTGTCGCAAGGCCGTCGGCGAAGGCTTTCATCAAGCTCGCGATGTGGCGTACCGCCAACGCGTCAGCTATTTCGATCTTAGTTCGAAAAAGTCGGAAGATGTGACGCGGAGATGTCTGGAGTTCTCGGGCGACCTGGGCGATCGAAATCTGTTCAAGCGTAAGGCTGCTTAGATGCAGATCGATGTGGTCCAGGATCTGCTCCTTGTCTAGTTTTGTCACAGATGACCCTGGCCCATTGGATCTTAAATACCATTCCACCACTTTAACTACGCGACCTGCGCCGTATGTCCACTGAGTATAAACGCCACGCCGCTGTTCGCCCCATTCAGATACGAGTCCCAGATACCGGGGAAGACCAGCTATGGCGGCCGCCGAGCCCATCGGTCAGCGATCGCCCAATGAGGCTTGGTCGGCGTACTGGTGCTTGAGGCTATATCATCGTCTGCAATCGATGTTAGCTCGCAAGCGGTCACCGGAAAACTCGCTCTCACTAAATCAAAAATCTTGATATAGATGAGGGGCAACGGCATGATCTGAAGTATGAAGCCGAATTTCCTCACAATATCCGCCAACACCGGGAGCCAGGTTCTCAAAGGCCTGGCGTCCCCAATCCGGGTCAACATCCTTCAACTTCTCCATGATCGGGGAAAGCTCAATGTCAACGAGATCAGCGCGGCGCTCTCGCTGCCGCAGTCGACGGTCGCGGTGAACATTCTGACCCTTGAAGAGGCCGGTCTCATCGAGACCTCTTCCGTCAAGGCGACCAAAGGCAATCAAAAGGTTTGCAGCGCCAAATACGACGAGATCATCGTTCGGTTCGACACCGCTGAAAAAGCAACCAGAAACAACCAGATCGAGGTCGCGATGCCTCTCGGGCTCTACACGAGCTGCGAAGTTTCTGCACCATGCGGGCTTTGCTCACCGGAAGGTGTCATCGGGTTGCTGGATGTTCCCGATTTCTTTCTCGATCCCGGCCGGGTACAGGCAGCGTTGATCTGGTTTGGCCGTGGCAATGTCGAATACAAATTTCCGAACAATGCCAAACTTGTTAAGTCGGCGGTCGAGGCGATCGAATTTTCGATGGAACTTTCGTCGGAAGTACCCGGCACGAACGTCAACTGGCCTTCCGACATAACCCTGTGGATCAACGAACATCGCATCGGGACCTGGACGTCACCCGGTGACTACGGCGACAAGCGCGGGGTCTATACGCCGCAGTGGTGGAAGCTTGAAGGCTCTCAATACGGCAAGCTGAAGACTTGGCGCGTCACCAAGCAGGGATCATTTATCGACGGCGTATCGATCTCCAACGTCACAATCGACGACATCGGCTTGGCCGAGCATCATTCGATCAGGATGAAGATCGGCATAGAAGAAAATGCCCCCCATCCGGGGGGCATCAACGTCTTCGGTCGCGGCTTCGGCAACTACGACCAGGACATCATCATGCGGCTCTATCTTGCCTGACGGCAGATAGGGCAGATACGATTCACAGGGAAGCGCCAAACCGGACGACGCTCCATGACGCCGGAGGAACGGTGACCATGACACTACCACTCTCCACGTCTACGTCCCTCAGATCGTGAGGAGCCACCTTGTTCGGCTCATTCTTGGTGTTGCTCGCCTTGAGGTCGTGGTGATGCAGCGAATGTGCTCGCTGCAGCTTCAACCCGCCAAAGCCGGTTGCTGCGACGTCAATCTGCATATCGTCGGAAAGGTGCCGGTTCAGGATGAAGAGTGTGACCGTCTTGTTCTCCTCCGAATGCACTGCCGAGAACTTGAGGTAAGGAACGGGATCGATCTTGTCGTACAGGTCTTCCGTGTGCGTGGGGTCGTAGTAACGAGTGGCATAGGTCGGCGTATCGACGCGGGTCCTGAGGACGCTGCCCCTGCCAAGATTGCTGAAGTCCGAGAAGGGCCAAAAGATCGTCTGCCGCCAGGCCGGACCACCGGTTTCCGTCATGATGGGCGCGATGGCGTTTACAAGCTGGGCGAGGCATCCGGCCTTGACGCGATCGGCGTGATTGAGAAGTGAGATGCATGCGCCGCCGAAGGCAAGCGCATCCTGCATGTCGTATTCCTCCTCCAGTATGGGTGGGGCAACAGGCCAGCCTTCCTTGACGCGGTTCTGTTCGCCGCGCCGGGTGCGATACCAGACATTCCATTCGTCGAAGCTCAGCATGATGCGCTTGCGGGAGCGACGTCGCGCCGCCACGGCGTCAGCAATCGAAACCACCTCTTCGATGAAGCTGTCCATCAGGTCGGGACTTGCCAGGAACGACGGCGTGTCATCGGCATAGTTGTTGAGATAGGTGTGCAGCGATATGAACTCGACATGATCGAACGTGTGTTCGAGGACGATCCGCTCCCATTCGCCATAGGTCGCCATTTTTCGCCCCGACGATCCGCAGGCCGCCAGTTCGATGGTCGGATCGGTCATCCGCATCATCTTTGCCGTCTCGGCCGCGATCCGGCCGTATTCCTCGGCCGTTTTGGCTCCCATCTGCCAGCCGCCGTCCATCTCGTTGCCCAGGCACCAGAATTTGATGTCGTGCGGTTTCTCCCAGCCATGCTGCTGGCGAAGTTCGGAAAGGTGGGTGCCGGAAGGATGATTGCAATATTCAAGCAGATGGCGGGCTTCGTCCGGTCCGCGCGTACCGAGGTTGACAGCCAACATCGGTTCGATACTGGCAACCCGGCACCAGTCCATGAATTCGTTGGTTCCGAAATGATTGGTATCGACGGATTTCCATGCCAGGTCGAGGCGGCGTGGGCGCTGCTCGACCGGGCCTACTCCATCCTCCCAATTGTAACCGGAAACGAAATTGCCGCCGGGGTAGCGCATGATGGTGGGATTGAGCTCGCGCACGAGCTCCAGAACATCCCGCCTGAACCCCTTTTCGTCAGCCGTTGGATGGCCCGGCTCGAAAATGCCGCCATAGACGCAGCGGCCAAGATGCTCGATGAATGCGCCGAACAGACGGTTGTCGGTTTCACCAATGATAAAGTCCCGGTCGAACCGGGCTTGGGCCTTGATCATCTCTCAAATCTCACTTTGCTTCAGGAAACGGGTAGTTCGCCGCTAGTGCGACTGCAGCTCTGTCTCTTCGATCGACGGATGGGGTGATGCACGCGCTTGCTGGGACGCGGCGCTGTCGCCGGTCAGCACGCCGCGCCGGTTTGGGTCGGGAGACAGGATGGCGGATTTCAGGAGTTGCGAATACGGATGCTGTGGGTTGTCAAGGACCGGGCGCGCCTCGCCGCTTTCGACGATTTCACCCTTGCGCATGATGATGATCCTGTCGCTCACGTAATAGGCCGTTGCAAGATCGTGCGTGATGTAGATGATCGAAACCTTGAGATCATCGCGCAGGGCACGAAACAGATTGACGATCGACATTCTCAGCGAGGCATCGACCATCGAAACCGGCTCGTCCGCGACGAGCAGCGACGGGCCGGGGATCAATGCCCGGGCGATCGCCACCCGCTGGAGCTGACCTCCCGACAGCTCATGGGGAAACCGGCCGCGGACTTCGGCAATCGACAGGCCGACATTGTTCAGCGCCCTGTCGGCAGCGGCTTCCAGCTGCGCGGGTGACTGGGCGTCCGTGAAGTTTCTTGCCGTCATGAACAGATAGCGATCGACGCGCTTCAAGGGATTGAACGCCTCGAAGGGGTTCTGGAAGATCGGCTGGACCTCTTTCATGAACCTTCGCCGCGCTCTAGGTCCACGGATCGAAGCCAGGTCGCCGCCCTTGAAGAAGATCGTTCCCGCGCTTGGCCGGACCATGTTGAGGATCATCCTCGCAAGTGTCGTCTTGCCGCTTCCGGATTCGCCGATGATCGTGAAGACTTGAGGTTCATCGCCCTCCAGGCGGAACGATACATTGTCGACGGCCCGGAATTCCTGACGGCCAAGCAGGCCGCCTCGCTTGTAGACCCTGGAGACGCCGTCGAGATGCAGAAGAGGAGCCGTCATCGCTCTATCTCCAGTTCCTCGGGCCGGTTCGGTTTCCCATCAGGTGTCGGCAGGACGTCCGAACTCGCTGCGAAACATGCCACCCTGTGATCTTTGGCGAGGGTGGTAAGGGCGGGGTTCTCATGTCGGCAAATCTCCATCGCCAGTGGACATCGCGGATGGAAGCGGCACCCTTTTGGAGGATCGGCCAGGTTCGGCGGGGTTCCATGAAGCCCATCGCGCGTATGCCTGTCGCCGATCGTCGGCAGGCTGGCGATCAGATGGGCGGTATACGGATGCAAAGGATTGGCAAAAACGTCAGCCGTTCGCCCTTCTTCGACAAGCCGACCGGCATACATGATGCCGAGCCTGTCGGCGATGTTTGCATGAACCGTCAGGTCGTGGGTAACGAAGATCATCGACGATCCGAATTCAGTTTGTGTTTCCCGGATCATCGCCAGGACGTCTTTCTGAACGACGACATCGAGCGCGGTCGTCGGTTCGTCGGCGATGATGAATTCCGGCCTACAGAGCGTTGCGAGGGCGATGCAAACGCGCTGTCGCATCCCGCCCGAGAGTTCGTGCGGATAGGAGCGGAGGATCTCAGCAGGAAGGCGCAGCCGCTCCAGATGGCGCCGCACCTCCTGGTCGAATTCGGCGCGTGGCAAATGCATGTGCCGGAACGCGAAATCCTCGAACGTTTTGTGAATGCGACGAACGGGGTTGAGCACGTTCATCGAGCCTTGCAGGATGTAGGAGAGGTGCCGCCAGCGTATGGCTGTACGCCGTGCCGGGGGCAACGCATAGAGATCATCGTCGATGAAGCTGTAGTTCACCTGACCGCCGACAATCTCCAACGGAGGCCTGATCGCAGCCGCGATCGCTTTGATGAATGTGGTTTTGCCGCAGCTGGATTCGCCTGCAATGCCATAGATCTCGTGCTTGCGCACATGCATCGAGATCCCGTCGACAGCCCTTACTTCGCGGTCGATCCCGAAATATTTCATCCGGTAGTAGGCGCGAAGATCGCTCGTTTCCAGGACATGCGCGTTCTCGCGACCGGCTGAGGCTGAGATTTGCGTCATCAGGAATTCCCCATCCGATCGAGCCGGCTGCGCGGGTCAATATATTCATTCATCGAGATGGCCAGCAGGAAGAGCCCAATGAACGTCAACGTCACGAAGAGGGTGGGAAAGAAGTACCACCACCAGACTCCGGACACCATTGCGCTGTGCTGGTTGGCCCAGAAGATCATGCCGCCGATGGTGGGGGTGTCGACATCTGTGAACCCCAGGACAGCAAGCGTGACCTCGAGGCCGATCGACCAATTCATGTTGTTCATGAACGTCGAGAAGACGATCGGCAGCACATAGGGCAGATGTTCCTGCGTGACGATCCTTGGCATGGACATGCCCGAGAAAACGCTGGTGTTGGTGAATTCGCGGGTTCTGAGGCTGATCATCACTGATCGAATAAGCCGCGCATCATAGGCCCATCCGAGGCCCGCCATGACCAGCGCAAGCACGAACCAGGTCATGTCGTCCCGCAACACGAAATAGAGCAGGACCAGAAGCGGGAAGAGCGGAATGACGATGAACGTATCGTTGATCGACATCAAGATGCGGTCGACGATTCCGCCGACATAACCGGAGATCAGCCCGATCGCCAGGGCGAGTATTCGGCTGATGAGCGCCACGATGAAGCCGAAGGCGAGGGTATTGCGAATCGCAAAGGTCAATTGCCAGAAAATGTCCTGACCGCGCGAATTGGTTCCGAATACGTATTCCAGCGACGGTGGCGCATCCAAGGCCACAAGGTAGGAGTCGATTGGCTCGTAGGGCGAAAAGAAGGAGGCAGCGGCGATGCCGAGGATGATCGCCATGATCATGCATCCGATCGCGAACTCGCCGTTATAGCGGAACAGGTCTCTCAGGACGGCAATCATTGGCTCACCTGTACGCGCGGGTCGATCAGGGGATAGATGATGTCGATGATGAAGACGGCTGCCGAGACTGCGATGATGGCAATCGACGTGATCCCCAGAACGAGCGAATAATCGGCCGCATGAACTGCCTCGACCAGGAGGCGGCCGATGCCCGGGTATCCGAAAACCTGTTCGGTGATCACCGCGCCGTTGAAGATTGCGCCGATCGACATCGCAAGGCCGGTGATCTGCGGCAGGAAGGCATTGCGCATGACGTAGGACGTTACGAGCTTTTTGTCCGGCACGCCGGCGAGTGCGGCGTAGGTGACATAGTCGTCGGTAACGATATTCGAGACCAGCGCCCGCATTCCCATGAACCAACTGCCGACGCCGACAAGGATGAGGGAAAGCGATGGCAGAATGGAGTGCAACAGTACGCTGCCCACAAATTGGGGCGTCCAGCCGGTCGCCTGGTTCATCTCATAGCCGCCGCTGCTCGGCAGGATCGGCAGGAGGAATGTGAAGACGATCAACAGGACGAAGGCAACAATGTAGTAGGGCACCGGATGGAGCCCCATCATGATCATGCCGAGGATCCGAAGGATCCGATTGCGGCTGTAGTAGCCCGCCAGTCCGCCAAGGATATTGCCGACAAACCAGCTCAATATGGTGGATACCGTAAGGAGACCAATCGTCCAGGGGATGGCTCTCCCGATCAGTTCACTGACGGGCGTGGGAAATGCCGATAGTGAGGGGCCGAAGTCGAGCATGGCAAGCCGTCGCCAGAAAATCAGATACTCCTCCCACAGATTGTCGCCGACGCCGTAGAGTTCCTTGAGGGACTGCCGAAGAAGCTCGATGGATTCGGGGCTGGAAAAGCCGAATGTGCTCACTTGTGCGACGGCATGCTCGACCGGATCTATCGGCGTAAGATGCGTGATCAGAAACGTGATGCTGATGCCGACGAAAACGACCAGCGCGAACTGCAGGACGCGCTTGGCCACGTAGATGGCGTAGGATCGCATTGATGCCTCGTATTTCGGGATGAGGTCTCCGCCCGGTGCCTTGGAGACGCCGGGCGGCAGTTTCTCACTTTGCCGGCTTGGTCGGCTTCAAATTGACCATCATGTATTTTGTATTACCCCAGTTGGAGACCGGGTTGGTATAGGGCTTGGTTGCGAGGCTCGGGAAACCGGTCCAGTAGGTCGTGTCCATGGTCGCGAAGACGTTGTAGGCCATGAGCGGAATGATCGGCATCTCTTGGGCGGCCAGCTTAAGATAATCGAGACCAAGCTCGACCCCACGCGGATCGTCGAAGTCGATCGTACGGATCTCCTCGATGATCTTGTCCAGCCTCGGTTCGGCCCATCGCTGCCAGTTTCTCGGCGGTTGCACCTTGCCGACATCGACAACGAACTGGGAATGCCAGCTGTCGAGGAAGAACGACAGGTCGGGGTGGCCTCCCCAGGTCTCGACGCTCCACCCTATGAATGTGTCGAAGTCGCCGACGCCTCGCCGGTCCAGCATTGTCCCCTGGGCGACGTCGATATTGGCATCGATGCCGAAACGCCGCCATTGTTGCGCGATGATCGATCCGGCGCGCGTCATGACGGGCCGGAGGTCGCCTTCCACCATGACCTTCACGGAGAATGGCTGTCCGTTCGGCTGGTGCCAGCGCTCGCCCTGTTTGGTGAAGCCGGCTTTCTGAAGGAGTTCGGTTGCCGCTTCCGGATCGGGTTTCCACCATCCCCTGCCAAACGCGGTCGCAATATCCGCCGGGTCCGTTGGTATCTGGTCCTTGAGGGACGGACGCAGCATTTCTGCGATCTGTTTGCCGATCGTCGGATCGTAGGGCTTGATCTTCCGCTTGCCCGTGTCGAGCTCGAAACCAGTCAGCCACTGCTCCATGGGTTCGAAATAATATTTCGGATAAAGTCCGGTGGGCGGCACGCCGATCGCGGAGATGGTTGCTGCGCCTCGATAGGAGGCCATGCTGACAGCCTTGATGTCGATCAGCAGCGCCAGCGCCCAGCGCACGTCCTTGTTCTGGAATTTTTCCAGCCGATTGTTGAAGATGACCGAAGGCAATGTCGGATCAGGATGCGCATAGGGGAACCCCTTGAACCAGCTGACCGACGAGGGCGAGTCCCTGGCGAGCGTGAACATGCCCTCAGGGGATAGGTCGTGGATGACGTCGAGACGATGATTGAGCTGCTCGATAACCCTTTTTTCGGGCGGTCCCGGGTCAATATAGGCGAGGTAACCGGGGCCGGGTTCGCCGAACCGGGCGACCGAGGTACGTTTCCAATCCTCGCGTTTCTTCCAGATGAACCATTTGCCACCGCGGTCGAAATTGTGGAGCGTATAGGCACCCAGCCCGACTGGCGGGTTGAAGTCGAACTTGAGAACGTCGCCGACCTTCTCAAACACGTGCTTTGGCATCATCCACATGGCGTTCCAGCGAACCGTAAACAGTGCATGGAAGCGTGAATTGGGCTTTTTGAGCTTGAAGAGCACTTCCGTCGGGCTCTTCTTCTCGATGGCCGCGACGTTGATCTGGACCGGGGCGCTCCAGCGCAGGCCGCTGGTCTTCATGTGGGTCTCGATCGTGAACACCACGTCGTCCGCGGTGAACTCGATGCCGTCGCTCCAGAAGACGCCGGAGCGGAGCTTCACGGTCATCTCCGTGAAATTGTTATTATAGATCGGCTTTTCGGTCGCAAGGGAATTGTCCCAGACACCGTCGATGCCGTGATCGGGGTCGATGTACCAGAAAGTGTCCATCACGTTCTGATGGAGACCCGTCGACTGACCGCCGGCATTGATGGCCCAGATGTTGAACCATCCGGCGTTTTTGATCGTCCCTTCCGGGTTTTCGAGAATCAGTAGCTGTTCTCGGGGCAAATCGTTGCTCGGCACTTGCCCAAGCGCCGGCCTGGTCGCGAGAAATGTCCCCGCGAGCCACATAAACGTCCTTCTCGAAAGCATGCCGTTATCCTCCCAGTTCCAGCGTGCTAATCGGCTATCCGAATGGTCTCGATACTGCCTGAGCGACTAAAAATGTCAACCGGATTTGTGATCTATATCATGTTTGCGGATATAGTTACGTCTGCAGGGCAGAATTCATGAATGGGATGGAGGGGATGAGCAAGAAACCTATGGCCAAAGGCAGGGTCTCATTTCCATCATGAACACGAGATGTTGCTTGTTCATCTGGTTGCCAAGACGGCATCATTGTTGCACCAACATTGCGTAGTATAGACTCGATTTTGCAAATGGGATCAAAGCTGAATGCGCATACGATATGGTTTCCTTGGCCTGTTCCTTGCAATCGCACCGTCGGCCTACGCCTTGGAGCTTGGACCGCCGCCGGTCCTGTCGCCACTGCAGGAGCAGGCGCAAGCCGCGCATTTGAGTGCTCAATTCCTGACGCGATATGCTTACAAGCCTGTCCCGCTCAACGATGCCTTGTCGGCTAAAATCATGGATCGGTTTATCGAGTCTCTGGATTCGGACCGGAGCTTTTTCCTGCAAGCCGACATCGACAAGTTCGCGGCCGACAGCACCAAGATCGATGATGCCATCGTCGGCGAAGACCTGAAGGTTCCATTTTCGATTTTCAACGTCTATTCGCAGCGGGTTGTGGACCGCATGACGTATGCGCGCAACCTGCTCAAACAGGACTTCGATTTCAGCGTGCGGGAAGACTATTCCCTGTCGCGCGACAAGGAGCCCTGGCCGAAATCCGAAGAGCAAAGCAATGACCTCTGGCGCAAGCGCGTCAAAGGCGATTGGCTGCGATTGAAACTGGCAGGCCAAGCCGACGCAGCTATTCGCGATACCCTCGACAAACGTTACAAAAATATCCTGGAGCGCGTTTATACCTACAAGAGCGACGACGCGTTCCAGTCATTCATGGGCGCCTACACCACGTCGGTTGATCCGCACACGGACTATTTTGGTGCCGCCGCCTCGGCCAATTTCGACATTTCGATGAAGCTCTCACTGGTCGGTATCGGCGCGGTACTGCAGGAGCGCGATGGTTACACGACGGTCCGTGAGCTCGTGCCGGGTGGGCCTGCGCAATTGTCCGGAATGCTGGCTGTCGGCGACCGCATTGTCGGTGTCGGTCAAGGCGATGATGGCACCATAAAGGAAGTCGTGGGCACGCGCCTTGATGAGGTCGTGCAAATGATCCGCGGGGCGAAAAATTCCGTTGTGCGCCTGGATGTCTTGCCGGCGGAGGCCGGAGAGAACGGAAGCCGCCGCGTCATCAGCCTGGTGCGAGACAAAATCAGCCTCGAAAAACAGGCTGCAAAAAAGACCATCCTGCCCTTGGAGGACCGAGGTGTCGCGCGCAGAATTGGTGTGATCACCTTGCCGGCGTTCTATGAGGACTTCGAAGCGCGGCGAAAAGGCGAAAAAGACTACAGAAGCGCAAGCCGAGACGTTGCCAAGCTTCTTGGCGAACTGAAACGGGAAAAGGTCGACGGCGTCCTGATCGACTTGCGCGACAACGGTGGGGGCTCGCTGGCCGAGGCGATTGATTTGACAGGCCTGTTCGTCGGGAAAGGCCCTGTGGTTCAGCAACGCGACGCCGATGGTAAGATCAAGGTGGAAAGCGATGATTTGCCTGCGCCTGCGTGGGCGGGTCCGCTCGGGGTGTTGATCAATCGCGGCTCAGCATCGGCCTCGGAGATTTTCGCCGCAGCGATACAGGATTACGGTCGCGGCGTGATCGTCGGCGAACCTAGCTTCGGTAAAGGTACCGTGCAAACGGTCGTCGATCTCGATCAGGTGGCCCACAACAGCAAACCAAAATTCGGCCAATTGAAACTGACAATCGCCCAGTTCTTCCGTGTCGACGGCGGAACGACACAGCTGCGCGGCGTGACACCCGACATCAGCTTGCCGGGCCTCTCGGACCCCAACACCCTTGGTGAAGCAAGTTATGACAATGCGCTGCCTTGGGGTCAGATCAAGCCTGCGAATTATGCGGCCGCAGGCAACAGGAGCGGATTGTTGCAGCAACTGCAAAGCCGGCATGATACTCGGGTACAAAGCGATCGGGATTTTCAACGTTTCGCAGAAGACGCCGCAGAGCTGAAGGTGCAACGCGAAAAGCGTGTCATCTCCCTCAATGAAGTTGAACGTCGGAACGAACTCACTGCCCTTACGACCCGTCTCAAGGCGCGCGAGCAGGCAAACGATAATTTGGTTCCCGATAAAGACGATGGCCTGCAAGCAAACGAGCGGAGCCTGAATGCTGATATCGCCATTGAAAATGCCCGCAAGAACGCCAAGGACGTCTTGAGAAACGAAGCAGCCTCGATTGTTGCCGATCAGGCCGATTTGGCGGAAAATGCGCGAAAGACCGGCACTCGATAGATGGGGAATGCCGACGGAAAATAGTTCTGTCGGCGATGTCTATGGCGACTGATGGGGACCAACCTCGCGAGCCCTTCCACCTCTCAGAGCCGCTTATAGGTCACGCGCCAGCCTTCCTTCGGATCCGAAGGAGTGATCGTCAGCTGATCGGCAACGACTTCGAACATGCGTTCCATGCGTTGGCCGATGAGTTTGCGGACAAGGGACGATTCAACGGTGATGGTGAAGGTTTTCTTGGCTTCGTCGACTTCAACCGGGCCGTAATATGCCTCGTAGCCATTCGCGGTGTAGGGCGTCGGTTCCGCAGCGGCGTCCGGGTTCATCGCCTGGACGGAAAGCGTTCCGCCTTGGGAGAAGATCACCTGACCGGAATAGGGAATTGTGGTCCGGCTTCCGTTGGCGCCGGTGACCTGCAGAGATGTCATGCGCCACGCTCCGATAACCGAAGACTTGCTGTCGTCAGCGAGGACGGGAGAGGACGCAGCCAGCGTCAGCGCCACAAGCGCGATCCTGAGGTTCTTCATAGGGTCGGTCCTTTCAAAGGGGAGGAGGTGAGATGGTTCATATTCGTTCGATGCGCACAGGATACTCGCCGCGAACAAACAGAGGCTCGATGCCTCCATCGAAGCGGCCGAGACGGATCAGTCCGTCCCAGCGGTAATCGCCGTAGAACAGGGCGAGGTTGCCCCACGGTTCGAAATAGCAAAGATCGCCGGGCCGCTCGTTTCCGAATGGCCCACTGCCATCCTCCGTCAGCTTGCGAGGCAGGCGGACGATCTTCTCGTTCCCGCCGTAATCTTCGATCTTGAGGTGCAAAGGAAGCATCGTGATCAGATCGCGGGCAGATGGATTGTCGTAGAGCGTTGCGGTCATGCTCAGGTCGTTGAACGTGATCTTTATCTTCACGTTCGTCGGCTCCTGGTTGGCGGGATCGCTTCCCGCCTGTCCGTGTGCCGCGGACGGCAATGCCCCGGCCGCCAATGCTCCACTCATGATCGTTCTTCGGGTGAGAAGCGGCGATGACATCGACTTACCTCCCGCCTTTCAAACCTGTTGCGCTGTGGGCCGGAACAGGATTTCGTTGATGTCGACGTGGTCAGGCTCATTCACTGCGAACGCCACCGTGCGGGCGAACGTGTCCGCGCCGACGGCGATCTTGCTCACGAATTCCTTTGTTCCCGCCTGGATGTCCCTCTCGCTGATGTGCTCGAGCAGCTCGGTGCTTACGGCTCCGGGGGAAATAATGGTCGTCCGGATGTTGTACGGCTTCACTTCCTGGCGCAGCCCTTCGGAGAGCGCGCGGACCGCGAACTTGGTTGCGCAATAGACCGTGGCACCCGGATCGACGACATGTCCGTAGACCGAGGAGACGTTGATGATGTGGCCCGACTTCTGCGCCTTCATGTGCGGCAGCGCTGCGGCGATCCCGTAGAGCACGCCCTTGATATTGACATCTATCATCCGGTCCCATTCATCGACTTTGAGCCGCCCGAGCGGGGCAAGCGGCATCAGTCCAGCATTGTTGAGCATGACATCGATGCGGCCGAACTCCTGGACCGCCGTATCCACGAGGTTCTTGACCTGCTGCTTGTCCGTCACATCGGTCTGGACTGCGCGCGCCTTGTAACCCTTCGTTGTGAGTTCGTCGGCCAGCGCGCTGATGCGGTCGCGTCGCCTGGCACCGAGCACGACGGTGGCGCCTCGCTCAGCGAGATGGCGTGCCGTTGCTTCTCCCAGTCCGCTGCTCGCGCCGGTGATAACGACAACTTTGCTTTCTATTCCCTGAGACATGAGGTTCTCCCGTTCCGACATTCTGGAGGTCTAAGCGCGGCGGCTGGCCGGTGTCGCGAACAGAGCCGAGCCTGTGAGGATGGCCGCCACCCATGCGGTTGCCGCAATAGATAGCCAGATAGGTTCGGGTGGACTAGAAGGTATAATCAGCATGCCGAGGTGAGGGAGATTCAACAATGCGGCGGGACGAGTTCACCGAGATGAGAGCTTTCCTCGAGGTTGCCCGGGAACGAAGCTTCACGCGCGCCGCCGCCAAATTGGGGGTCACGCGATCTGCCCTGAGCCACACCGTCAGCGGACTTGAGGAACGACTTGGAATCCGGCTGCTTTCCCGCACCACCCGGGATGTCGCGCCAACCGCGGCCGGGGAGCGGCTCTTCCAAAGCATCCAGCCGCACTTCGAGAGCATTGCCGCCGGGGTGAGTGCGATCAGCGCGCTACGCGACGAGCCATCGGGTCACGTCCGCATCGTTTGCCCAGACGACGCGGTTGAACTCGTCTTCCGCCGTAGGGTCTCAGCGTTCTTGCGGGATTTCCCCGATGTCACGGTGGAACTCATCGTCGACAACGGCTTCACGAACATCGTCGAGCGGCAGTTCGACGCGGGCGTCCGGCTCGGCGAGGCCGTGGCTCGCGACATGGTGGCACTGCGCGTGGGTCCCGATGTCTCTTACTCCGTGGTCGGATCAGGCGAGTATTTCGAGCGCCGCCCACGGCCGACGAAGCCGCAGGAACTGACGGATCATGATTGCATCAACCTGCGGCTTCCCACATCGGGAATGCTCTATGCCTGGGAGTTTGAACGGGATGGGCATGAATTCAGCGTGAGGGTCGAGGGTCCGCTCATCTTGAGCAACATCGCGCCTGCGGTCGACGCCGCGCTGGATGGCATCGGCCTGGCCTACGTGCCCACCGACCTCGTTCGATCGCATGTGGAGAGCGGGCGGCTTCTGCCGGTGCTTTCGGACTGGTGTCCGACCTTCCGGGGCTATCACCTCTACTACCCCAGTCGACGGAATCCATCGCCAGCCTTCGCGGCATTCGTCGAGGCATTTCGGTACAGATCCCGACGATGACAAACGGTGAACGGCCGGCGCGACGACTGGGGCCAAGTCAGCAATGGACCACGGCGCAAAATTAGGCCAGTTTGCTGCTATCAAGCAGGAGCATAGCCGCCCTTCATCGGCCGGAGAACAAGAGGCTCGAAAAGAGCCCCGTTCAGCCATCGATCGGCCGTTATCAGCAATCGTTGGAGGTTGAATGGCTGGTCGTCTGGACGGGAAGGTCGCGCTCATCAGTGGTGGCGCGGGTGGGTGCGGCCTTGCCGCCACCGAGCTTTTTGCGCGAGAGGGGGCGGCGGTGGGGATTGTCGATCTCCCGCATAGCCAGGGGGCGGCTGTCGCCGCCCGGCTGCGTGAAGAAGGCCTGGAGGTAGCATTTGCACCTGCCGACGTTTCTGACGAACTGCAGGTGAATCAGGCGGTAGACGCAATTTCCAGTGAACTCGGACCGATAACGGTGCTGTTCAATCATGCCGGAACGATTGTCGTCCGGCCTTTCCTCGAAACTTCGGTGGCGGACTGGGACCGGTTGATGGCCATCAATGTCCGCAGCATGTTCCTGATGACCCGTGCGGTCCTGCCGCACATGATCAAGGCTGGCGGCGGGTCCATCGTCTGCACATCGTCGATCTCGGCGGTCGCGGCGACACCGATGGAAGTTCTCTATGATACGACCAAGGGCGCATGCCACATGTTTGCCCGGGCGATTGCGGTCGAGTTTCGCGACCGCAACATCCGCTGCAACGCGGTTTGCCCCGGCTTCATCCAGACGCCACATGGCCAGAAGGAGGTCGAGGAATTGACCCGCTACGGAGTGGACGTCTCGGATGCAGCGATCGCAGCTCAGCAGGGCAGGATGTGCCGGCCGGACGAGGTCGCCAAGGCGGCGCTCTACCTGGCGAGCGACGACGCCAGCTTCGTCAGCGGTACCCATCTGTTTGTTGATAATTGTTTTACAGCGATGTGAGGGGAAAACATGGCTCTGGAAAAAGGCGGCCTGTGGCGCAACTGGGTCGGCAATCAATATTGCGTTTCACAATTCAAGGCTTCGCCGGAAACGGAAGCTGAAGTGGCGGAGCTTGTCCGCGAAGCCGACAGGCGTGACCTGGCAGTGCGTGTTTCAGGCTCGGGACATTCCTTCACACCCGTCGTCGGCACCAACGGGCTGTTGCTGTCGCTCGCAAACCTGCGCGGCGTGCAGAACATCGACCGTGATCGAAAACTGATCACCGTGGCAGGGGGAACACGCATCAACGAAGTCGGCAGGACGCTGAAAGAACACGGCCTTTCATTGATCAACCAGGGCGACATCGACAGCCAGGCTGTTGCCGGTGCATTTACGACCGGAACCCACGGTACCGGGATCAAGCTTGGAAACCTCGCCTCATCGATTGCTGGAATGCGTATCGTCACCGCGACCGGAGAAATCCTCGATATCGACGATCGCGACAGCGACAGGCTGCATGCAGCCCAGGTCTCGGTGGGAACGCTCGGCGTTATCTCGTCGCTGACGCTCAACGTGATGGAGGCCTATAATCTGCACGAGCGTCTCTGGCGGGACGATTTCGAGACCTGCATGGAGCGTCACGACGAGCTGGCTTCGAGGCACCGCCATTTCGGCTTCTTCTGGTGCCCGACGCCGGAAAGCCGCCATCTGTACTGCCTTCCCGACACGTCTGCGGTGTCGAGCACGAACAAGCTGGCTGATGTTTGCGAGATGAAGGTGATGGATATCACCGACGCCGCTCCGATGGAGAGCGAATTCGAAAAGATCGCCTACAGTTCTGAGGTCTATCCGATCGAATACGTGCCGAATTTCGTCGAACTGGAATATGCCGTTCCCCTCGAACACGGCAAGGCCGCGATAAGGGCGGTTCGGGATCTGATGCTGAACAAGCACACCAACTGCATCTATCCGATCGAATACCGCTTCACGGCCGGCGATCCGGCATGGATGAGCCCCTTTCATCGCCAGGACAGCATCACCCTGTCGGTGTCGGGTGGTCCGGGTATCGATTACTGGCCCTTCCTGAAGGACGTGGATCAAATTCTAGGCGGATACAGTTCTCGCCCGCATTGGGGAAAGATGCATTTCCTCGACACGGACGACGTGACAAGGCTTTACCCTCGCGCCAAAGAGTTTCGCGCGTTGAGACGGGATTTGGATCCGAAGGGCCGGTTCCTGAACGATCATTTGAAGATGTTGTTTGGATAAGCGCCAAGCAAGACGGGCCTCGACTTGGCGTTTCGACCCACTATCGTGGCACATCTCATCAATGCAACAGGCTCAGAGTTCGATCCGACCGGCCAACGATCGACCAAGCTGGCGGCTTCATCCGGAACCGCGTTCGGGCCGGGCATCGCCATGGGTCTGGACCGGCGGGGCGATTGGGGTTATCTGCAGGGCTTGTCGCGATGCTGAAGCGTCGCCGAAACATCACCGCAGACACCCAAGGCCTCTTAAAGTGAAAAAAGTCCAGCGCAGTTTTGCCGTCGAGTACAGATCGGGTCGGCGAAAACTCAATTCCAATCCGAACTCGATCTGGGGAGACGTGGATCTCAAGTCCGTTGCGCAGGATCTGCAGGACGAGGCAATGCCATTCCTTGCGGAAACGTCCCAGGTTAACAGTCCCGGAATGTCTTTCGCCGGCGAACAACAGGCGGCGGCGTTGTTGACACCGTCGATTGAGCAGGAGACAAATGCAGCGGCTTTACAGGAGACCATAATGGCCGACGATATGAATACGATGACTGATGCTGAGACGCCGACGGTTGCGGCGCCCGCACCGAAGAAGGAGCGCAAACCTCGCGCCAAAAAGGCGGCCGCTGAAACGGCCTCAGCCGCAGTTTCGGCGCAACCGGCAGCGGCTTCGAATGCCGCAGCGGTCAAGCCGAAGAGAGGACGCAAGGCAAGGTCCGACGAAGGTGCGCCAAGCGCCAAACGTGCGCCTGTCAAACGTGCTGCGAAGGCGGTGCAGGCAGCGACCGCTCCGTCGGTGGCGGCAGTTGACGAGTTTGCGGATCTCCTGCAGCTGGAAGACGAAAACCAAAGACTGCGCAAGCAGCTGGCCGAGAAGCTGCGTGCTGAAAATGCCGATCTGCGAAAGCGGCTCAACCTCGGTTGATCGGCAGCCGTCGGTCAAGCGCCGGCCGCATTCTCAAGGCTATATCGAGACGAATATCTTGGCGGCGGCTAGTCCCGCCGCCAAAGCTTTTGCTCGCAGCCTGCATGCGAGGTAGAATACGAGGTCGAATAGATGGCGTCTCCCTGGAAACTTCTTACCCGGCTTGTGTCGCCGCGACGTCAGCAGCGCCACGAACAGGGCCGGACCGATGACGTGAAGCCGGACGTACTGGCCATCGCCAAACCGACCGAAACGGTCGCCGACAACGGATTGAACGCCGTCGATCCTCCGGTCGACGAAAAGCCGGTCGCCTACGAACAATCGGAGGTGGTGTCAGCGGCCCCGGATCATTCCGAAGAAACGGCAAGCGCTGTTGACGGCACGGCAGATATCGAAGGCGCCGGGCGCGTGGAGGCGGCTGATCCGGCCTTGTCCGGTAACGCCAATTCGGCCGTGCACGACGCACCGAAACCCACGCAGACTGGCGAAGGTGCAACGCGAAAGCGCCGCACGCGGGGCAAGACAGCGGCAGGGGGTGAAGCCGTTCCGCCACCCTCTCCAGGCGTTCCCGCCGTTTCCGACGCCGCAATCCGCCTCGATGAGGAGATCAGGCTGCTGCGGGACCAGCTGGCGCGCAAGCTTCAGCTGCAAAATGCGCAACTGAAGAGGATGCTGGAGCGGTTCGAACGCTGAACGTGCCATTAGGCTTTCGAAATCCTCCGAAGACATCGTTCATGCGTTTGGCCACGGCCATGTCGGCCTTGCAGCCGGGCCGGTTAGCGGCGCGCTTGTTGCAGGCCTGATCGCCGGGCGCGAATGCGCCATCGATCTATCAGCGTTGTCTGCCGCCCGTTTTCGCTCATCTGCAACGGCTGACGCGCCATGAGCAACGGCCGGAACTCGACGTGCTGCCCGATCGTCCGCACGGATTCCGGAACTGAGCCGGTCCATCAAAAGTTCGTCTGACCCCATCGGCGGCGCGATCGTGTTACGCAACGTTACCGTATCACGCGACCTAATCTGCAAAAGCGTGCGGCGGCATTCGAAATACCGAGCGCGAATATGGACCTCTCGAAGATCAAGACCCTGATCGACTTTGTCGGACGATCGAGCATCACCGAACTCACCGTGACCGAGAAGGACCTGACGGTTCGGATCTTCCGGTCGCAGCCAATGGCGGGGGAGGCCTCCGTTGATTTGGCACGGGGGCAACAGCCGGTTACGGGTGCGTCGATCACCCTGGGACCTGATGAGCGGCCGGCTGTCGGCCACGCGCCGGCCATTCTCGTAAAAGCGCCGGTCTCCGGCGTGCTGCATCGCAGTTCGGCACCGGGCGAGGGGCCGTTCGTCAAGCCTGGAGATGAGGTGACGGAGGGGCAGACTCTCTTCATTATCGAAGCGATGAAGGTCTTCAACAAGATCGCCGCATCGCGGTCCGGGCGCATTGTCAGCCTGACCGACATCGACGGCGGCGAAGTCGAGACGGGTGATCTGCTCGCGGAGATCGCGTGATGCCTGAGACATTCGACAGTCGCCCGCGTTTCGATACGGTTCTGATTGCCAATCGCGGAGAGATCGCAACCAGGATCCAGAAAGCCTGCCGGGAATTGGGTCTCAAGACCGTCGTCGTCTATTCCGAAGCGGATCGGCAGGCGCCCTATGGCAAGACCGCCGATAGCGCCTTGTGCATCGGCCCTTCGAGCGCGGCAAAAAGCTACCTCAACAAGGATGCTCTTCTTCTGGCGGCGCGCTTGACTGACGCCGGGGCCATCCATCCCGGTTATGGGTTTCTCTCGGAAAATGCCGCATTCGCCGATGCGGTCGAAAAGGCCGGACTGACGTTCATCGGTCCGAGCGCGTCGTCAATCGAGGCGATGGGCGACAAGATCTCGGCAAAGAGGGCAATGATCGCAGCCGGAGTTCCTTGTGTCCCGGGGCCGGATACGGCGCTTGCCGACGATCCGGCAGCCGTCGAGCGCCTGGCCCGGGAGATCGGTTACCCCGTCATCATCAAGGCTGCCGGTGGCGGCGGGGGGCGGGGCATGCGTGTCGTGCCGGAGGCCGGTCTGCTGCAAGAGGCGGTCGCGCTCACCCGGGAGGAGGCGCGGCAGGCTTTCGGCTCGCCGTCGCTCTACATGGAAAAATTCCTCCAGCACCCGCGCCATATCGAGATCCAGGTCCTTTGCGACACCCATGGCAACGCAGTCTGGCTCGGGCACCGGGATTGCTCGATGCAGCGCCGCCATCAAAAGGTTGTGGAAGAGGCGCCGGCACCCGGGATATCACCGGATGTGATCCGGCCCGTCGGAAGAGCCTGTGTCGAGGCCTGCCGCCAGATCGGCTATCGGGGCGTCGGAACCTTCGAATTCCTCTACGAGGACGGCGCCTTCTATTTCATCGAGATGAACACCCGGCTTCAGGTCGAACATCCGGTCACCGAAATGACAAGCGGGATCGACATCGTCCAGGCGCAGATCAAAGTGGCTCAGGGCGATCCGCTCGAACTGGCCCAGGCTGACGTTAGATGCGAGGGGCACGCTTTCGAGTGCCGCATCAATGCCGAGGATCCCGATACTTTCCTGCCGTCAGCCGGCATCATCACCAGTCTCGCCTTTCCCGAGGGGACCGGTATCCGGGTCGATACCCATATCCATGCGGGGTACAAGGTGCCACCCTATTACGACTCGCTGATCGCCAAGCTGATCGTTCATGCGCCGACGCGGGCGGAGGCGATGGCAAGGATGCGCGAGGCGCTTGTCGAGACGCGGGTGGACGGAATTTCCACGAATATTCCCTTCCTGCGTGCGCTCTTCGAGGACGGCGCGTTTGCGCGCGGCGAGACGGATATCCACTATCTGGAGCAATGGCTGAAACAACGGAGAGCGCCATGAGCGGGATCGATTTCAGCGCCCCCGCGACGATCGCGTTCCTCACCGAGGCGCTGACGGAAGCCGGGGTAAGTGGCCTGGAAATCTCCTGGCCCAGCGGACAGTTACGCATCGTCATTGCCACGGGGAATGAAGCCGGGATCGATGTGTCCGTGACCTCTCGGCCGGCCCCGACGGCTCAGCCGCTGGTGGTCGTCAAGGCGCCGATGGCCGGCCACTTTTGCCCGGGCAGCCCATCGCGGTCGGCAACCGCCGACCGTCTGCCATCGGTTTTCGCCGCAGACATCCTCGGCTTCCTTCGCGTCGGCCCCGTCCTGCTTCCACTTTGTGCCGGCCGCGCGGGTATTCTGACCAAGCAGCTTGCCGAACCCGATGCGCTGGTCGGCTTCGGCGATCCCCTGTTCGAGATCGAGCCTCAATCATGATTGCCACAATCAACAGCCATGCGCCGCTGCGCGAAATCTTACCCGCCGCCCGCGGCTGGGCGCGGGTTTCCTCGATCGGTGCGAGGTCCTTCCTGCTCGAGGCGCCGGGAGAATTTGATCTCGCGGCACAGCGCCGGATCTGGGCGCTCTCCCAGGCGGTCCGAGGCTGGCCGGATATCGCGGAAATCGTTCCGGGAATGACCAATCTTCTGACGATATTCCAGGAGGCGCCGCAGGATCCCGATGCCGTCGTGGCGCGGCTGCTGGAGGCATGGGACAACGCCCGCAGCATCGATCTGGACGGAAAGACGATCGAAATCCCCGTTCACTACGGCGGGGAGCATGCGGCGGACCTGCCCGCGCTTTGCGACCTTGCCCGGCTCAGCGACCGTGAGATCGTCCGTATTCATCACGAAGCGACCTACCGTGTTTTTGCCCTGGGCAGCGCTCCAGGCTTCGGTTACCTGCACGGCCTCGATCCGCGCATCTACATGCCGCGAAAGACCGTGCCGTCGCTGAAGATGGCGAAGGGCTGCGTGACCATTGGCGGTATGCAGACCGGCGTTGCCATGCTCACCGGCCCGAACGGCTGGAATTCCATAGGTTTCGCAGAACTGCAGATGTTCGATCCGACGTCGCCCACACCGGCGATGATGGCGCCGGGCGATACGGTGCGGTTCGTGCCGGCAGGGATAGAGCTATGATCGAAATTGTGGAAACCGGCCCGTTCAATACGGTGCAGGATCTCGGGCGACCGGGTTATCGCGATATCGGCGTTTCGGCCAGCGGCGCAATGGATCCGCTTGCCATGAGGATCGGCAATATCCTTGTCGGGAATGAGGAGGGTGCGGCCGGGATAGAGGTTCAGACCTTTCCGTTCAGCCTGCGTTTCGACCGGCGGACCGTCTTTGCGGTCACGGGCGCCGATGGCGATCCGATACTGGACGCGTCGGAATTGCTTCCCTGGTGCGCCTATACCGCCGAGGCCGGGCAGGTGCTTGAGCTGAAGCATCCTCCGACACTCGCGCGCGCCTATGTCTCTGTCGGCGGGGGCCTGGATGTTCCATCGGTCATGGGGTCGCGCAGCACATCCTTGCGCGGCAGCTTCGGCGGCAATGCCGGGCGGCCTTTGGTAAAAGGTGATCGGATCGCGCTCGGTAACAGCGCCGACTTTGCCCCGGTGCCTGCCAGCGGCCTGGCTGTCATCGAGCCCGCCGTGGCGCTCCGGGAGGTCTTTCCGGGTTTCGCCGACGGCGCGCTGCCGGTCCGTGCCTTGCCCGGTGGCGAGCATGCCCTGTTTCCCAATGACGGCGACGCCTTCTGGAGCCAGACATGGAAGATTTCTTCCCGCAGCGACCGCACGGGCTATCGTCTGTCGGGCGAGCCCATCAAGCCGACGGCGACGGTTGAGATGCGTTCCCATGGGATCGTGCCCGGTGTGATCCAGGTCCCGCCCGGTGGGGAACCCATAGTCCAAATGAGCGATGCGAACACGGCGGGTGGCTATCCGAAGATCGCCGGCGTGATCGAATGCGACCTGTGGCGGCTTGGCCAGGCACGCATAGGCAGCCGCTTGCGGTTCGTGCGGTCCACGCATGCGGAGGCGCGCGCAGTGGAGCAGGCGGTCGCCCGTTATGTCGAAGACGTCCGGACCACATCTGAGATGGTCAAGCGCGCCTTGAAGGCGATGGCCTGAAATACGATCGGTCAAAGGGAGTTGCCGGTGAAAATCGATCTGAATTCCGACATGGGCGAAGGGTTCGGCCCTTATCGGCTGTGCGACGACGAGGCGATGATGAAGGTCGTGTCGTCAGCCAATATCGCTTGCGGTTTCCACGGTGGCGATCCGGATACGATGGCGCGCATGGTGCGGCTTGCCAAGGCGAACGGGGTTGGCATCGGGGCACATCCGGGCTTGCCCGACCGGCTCGGCTTTGGACGGCGCGAAATGCCCTTCCAGGCGGATGAGTTACGCCAGCAGATGCTCTATCAGCTCGGCGCGCTGATGGCGATCGCCGCGAGCGAGCGTGTCACCGTCGGCCATATCAGCTTTCACGCCGCCATGGGCAATATGGTCAACCGCGACCCGGTGCTCGCCGATCTGATGATGGATGCCATTGCGACGGTGGAGTCGGGTCTTGTCGTGTTCGTGACGCCGGACAGCGAAATAGAGCAGGCCGCCAAGCGGGCGCGGCTGAAGACGCTGGCGCTTTTCCTGGCCGACCGGGCCTATGATGCCGAAGGCAGGCTTGTTGTCCGCGGCCTACCGGGCGCCGTGATCAAGGATGAGGCTTCGGTGCGGGCAAGGGTGCGCCGCTTTCTTCTCGACGGAACCGTCGAGACTATCGATGGCGACACCATTGCCATGCCCGCTCGGTCAATCCTCGTCCACAGCGACACGCCGGGTTCCCTTGGACTTGCGCGTATCGTCCGAAGCGAGATCGAAGCCGCCGGCGCGATGCTCGCGCCGGCGGCCGAACTCGCTCTTTGACTCACCGGGCTGCCTGGTCAGCTGTCTCCCGTCCCAATCTTCGTCGAAAGTTAATGCCGATGTCTTCTACAGCCGATCGCCTGAAAAACGTCTCCATATCCGCTTCCGCTGCCATGACCCAACGTGCCCGGGAACTGGCGGCAAAGGGTATCAAGGTTGTCAGCCTCTCTTCCGGGGAACCGGATTTCCCGACGCCGCTGCATGCGATCGAGGCGGCCCATGCCGCAGCGCTTGGCGGTGATACGAAATATCCGCCGATGGACGGTACACCGGCGCTCAAGGCGGCGATCAGCGGGAAGTTCAAGCGGGACAACAATCTCGACTATGATGCCAGTCAGATCATCGTTTCAGCCGGCGGCAAGCAGGTGATTTTCAACACGATGCTCGCCACCTGCAATCCCGGCGACGAAGTTGTCATTCCAACGCCCTCCTGGGTCAGCTATGCCGATATCGTCAAGTTCGCCGGTGGTGTTCCGGTGGCGGTACCCTGTTTCGAGCAGGCTGGCTTCAAGTTGCGCCCGGAGGATCTGGAAGCCGCGATCACGCCGCGCACCAAATGGCTGATCCTGAATTTTCCCAGCAATCCGACCGGCGCGGCCTGCTCCCGCGCCGAAATGGCCGCGATCGCGCAGGTCATGCTGCGCCATCCGGATGTGTGGATCCTGACTGACGATATCTACGAACATCTGGTCTATGACGGTTTCGAATTCTGCACCATCGTCGACGCGGAACCCCGGCTCTATGATCGTGTCCTGACCATGAACGGCGTCTCGAAGGCTTACGCCATGACCGGCTGGCGGCTCGGCTTCTGCGCCAGCGGCTCCAAGGAACTCATTGGCGCGATCAGCAATGTCAACGGGCAGAACGGCGGCGGCATCACCACGGTGACGCAGGCAGCGGCCATCGCGGCGCTGAACGGGCCACAGGATCTCCTGAGGGAGCGGGCCGCGATCTACCGCGAGAGGCGCGACTTCGTCCTCGATCGCTTGTCGGCGGTGGAGGGATTGCGTTGCCACAAGCCCGAGGGCGCGTTCTATCTCTATCCCAACATGTCCGGCTTGATCGGCAAGACCAGCAAGGGCGGGCGGAAGATCGAGACCGACGTCGATTTCGTCATGGCTCTCGTGGACGAACATCATGTGGCGACGGTGCAAGGCGCAGCTTACGGCATGAGCCCCCATTTCCGCATTTCTTATGCAACGAGCATGGAAATGCTAGACGAGGGATGCGCGCGGATCGCCCAGTTCTGCAGGGACATGCGTTGACGCGTCATCGATGATTTGGCGTGGCTGCGTCGTGCCGGAACTCGCCTTATGCTCTCAGCCGCGCGGTCAGCTCGAGAAGGATATTCTTGACCGCCAATGCCGGCTCGGACAGCGAGTTCTGTTCGGCAATGCAGAGCGACAGGATCTCCTCGATCCGCGGCGAAACGAGTCGACAGATCAGCGGTTCGCTTGATTCCGTCACGATACGGTCGGCGATGGCTTTCGGCATGATGGTCGCTCCGAGACCGCTGCCCACGGCGCGTGCCAATGTCCTGACGATTTCAACTTCCGCCACGACTTTCAGGTTGATCCGGCTGCGCGTGAACGCGGTGTCGACCGCACGGCGAACGAAGTTGTAAGCGGGCGGCATCAGAAGCGGCAATCCATCGAGGGCGGTTACCGGAATGGGCTTGTTATCCGCTTCAATCGCAAAATCGCGGTGGGCGACGAGATAAAATTCCTCGCTCAGGATCGGCTCGAACCGCACGCCCTTGATCGGCCCAGCTCCGTGGATCAGCGCCATTTCGAGACGGCCGTTCATGATCATCTGACTGTAGGTTTGGCCGACGCTTTCCGTGAGATGGAGCAGGATGCCCGGATGGCGCCTGCGCGTCTCGGCCAGCAGGTCGACGGACAGCGTGGCGGCGCTGCTGAACGGCACGAGCCCCACGGAAACGCGCCCGGCAAGTGAGTTGCCGGCAGCGGATGCATCAGCCTGCGCCTGTTCCATCTGGCGGAGAATGATCTGCGAATGGCGGTACACCGCATGCCCCGCATCGGTCATGCTGACGCCCTGCTGGCTGCGGATCAGCAGCTTCTGACCGAAATGCTCCTCCAGCGCCGCCAGCTGCTGACTGAGCGCGGGCTGCGCGATATGCAGCAGGTCGGCGGCGCGCGTGATGCTGCCGCTGTCGACGATCACGATGAAGGATTTGAGGCGTCTGATGTCCATTCGGATTTTTGTCTTTTTGTCTTGAGCAGACGTATGTTTGCAGACGCGATCTTCTTTTGCAACGCTGCCGATCGCGATCGTCGCCCGAGGATGGTCTCGCCCGATGATGATCCCCTGCCGACATGGTGGAGCCGAGCCTCCATAGCCGTTGCTTATTGCTCCACAAATAATCGGTCTTAGGCAAGAGATTAAAGGTTCGCTACTGTCTGCAGCAACAACAAGGGGATCCGAATGCCATTCTCCGATTACAAGACCGCACTGGTTACCGGCGCCTCCTCCGGTATCGGCGCCGCTGTGGTGGAGCGGCTTCGGCGTGAGAGTATCGAGGTCCACGCGATCGCACGCAGCGGCGACGCTCTGCAGGCTCTGGCCAAACGCACGGGCTGCATCGCTCATGTGATTGACGTCACCGACCGCCCCTCACTCGCCGAACTGACCGGTCGCGTCGAGTTCGATATCCTCGTCAACAATGCCGGCGTCGATCGGCCGAAGAAATTTCTGGAAGCGGACGAGAGCGATATCGACCTGCTCGTTGATGTCAATCTCCGTGCCGTCCTGCACATTTGCCGTTTGATCGTACCCGGAATGGTCGCCCGCGATCGGGGCCATGTCATCAACATTTCCTCGATCGCCGGCAACTACAATTTCGGCGGCAACTCCATCTATCACGCAGTGAAAGCCGGCGTCGCCATGCTGTCGAACCAGCTGCGCATCGATGCCTTCGGCAAGCGCGTGCGGGTGACGGAAATCTGCCCCGGGCGCGTCGCGACGGACATTTTCAATCACGTGCACGGCGACGATCCCGGTATTCGCGAACGGTTCATCGATGGTTTCGAGCTGCCGCAGGCAGCCGATATCGCCGAAGCCATAGCATTCGCGATCGCCGCGCCGGTCGCGGTCAATATCGGGCATATGGAAATCACGCCAACTTTGCAGGTGATGGGCGGCCTGCAGACAGCCCGGCCGCAGCCGGCTCCCGCAGGTCCGGACAGTTCCAAGGAGCCGGGGCGGTGAACGGATTCGATCTCTGGGCCATCCTGAGGAACCCCGAATATACCGCGATGCTTTTGCACGGCATCGAGATGACCTTTGTCATATATACCGGGTCGTGGCTGCTCGCCATGACCCTCGCGCTGCTGCTTCTGTGCATCCGGTTTTCGCCGCTCCGCTTCGGCGACAGGGCCGTGGCCGCCTATGTCTCCTACCATCGCAACGTGCCGACCCTCGTGCAGCTGATGCTGTGGTATTTCGGCATATTCACCCTGTTCCCACCAGGCCTGACGTCGTGGCTCGCGGCCCACAATGCCGAAACGATCTTCGCCGTCATCGGCCTCGGCCTCTGCCAGGCAGCCTATTTCAGCGAGGACTTGCGGTCCGGCCTTCGCTCCGTAAGCCCGGGCCAGATGGAAGCCGCCAAGGCTCTCGGGCACAGCTATGTCTCGGCGATGCGCTTCGTAATCATGCCCCAGGGCGTGCGCAATGCACTTCCACCGCTCATCAACCATAGCGTTTCCCTGTTCAAGAACAGCAGTCTCGCCATCGTCATCGGTGCGTCCGAACTGACGCACGCCGTGAAGGAAGTCGAAAACCTGAGCTTTCGCACCTTCGAAATCTACCTGGTCGGTACGGCTCTCTACCTGTTCTTCTCGCTCCTGATCATGGGCGCCGGCGCCTATCTCTCGATGCGCGCCGATCCGGCCCGGAGTGCACGCGCATGATCAACGATGTCGTTGCCATCATCCAGGACTACTGGCTTCTGCTGCTGATCGGTCAGTATCCGAATGGGCCGCTCGGCGGGCTTGCAAATACGCTGATCCTGTCGGCGCTCAGCATCATGCTCGCCTTCCCGGTCGCCATCCTGTTTGCACTCGCACGACTTTCGAAATGGCGACTGCTGCGGTGGCCGGTCACCGCACTCGTCTACATAACCCGCGGTGTGCCACTCCTGATGCTTATCCTCTGGAGTTACTTCCTCGTGCCCCTCTGGACAGGCGCAGACGTTCCGAGCTTCGTGACGATGCTGACCACGCTCGTCGTTTACCAGGGCGCCTTCCTGAGCGAGGTCGTACGCGCCGGCATTGTCGCACTCGGCAGCGGCCAGATTGATGCCGCCCGCGCGCTCGGGCACAGCTCTCTCGGCGCGATGCGCTTCATCATTCTTCCGCAGGCGCTCTACAACATGATTCCGAGCATCATCTCGACCTTCGTCTCGACGATAAAGGACACGACGCTCGGATATGTCATCAATGTCCCGGACCTCACTTTTGCGGCCAGCCAGGTCAATAACCAGCTTCTGACGCAGCCCTTCCAGGTCTTCTTCATCCTCGCGGTCGTCTACTACGCGATCTGCTGGAGCCTGACGCATGTCGCCAACATACTCGAGCGCCGCATCACGCGCCGCCGCGCGGGGCTCTCCGGCGGCGCAGGGCCGGTGGCCCTCGTGCCGGCCAAAATCTTATCGGAGCAGCTATGAGCACCTCAGCCGCGCAGACCCAGCAGTTGCAGACAATCCACCTTTCGGACGTCTGCAAGAGTTATGGCGATTATCCGGTCCTCAAGAACATTGACGCCGAAGTTGCCCGAGGCGAGGTCGTGGTGATCTGCGGCCCCTCCGGTTCGGGGAAATCCACCCTGATCCGTACGATCAATCGTCTTGAGGAGATCAACAGCGGATCGATCACCCTGGATGGTCAGAACATCCATGCGGCAATGCGGGCGAGGGAGCTCAACCTGCTGCGCAGCCGGATCGGTTTCGTATTCCAGAACTTCAACCTGTTCCCGCACCTCTCCGTGGTCGAAAATGTGGCGATGTCGCCGATCCGCGTCAAGGGCGTGGCTGCGAATGTCGCCCATGAGAAGGCGCTGAAGCTTCTCGATCGCGTTGGGCTCGCCGACAAGGCGCGGGCTTATCCCGGCCAACTGTCAGGCGGGCAGCAACAGCGGGTGGCAATAGCGCGCGCACTCGCCATGGAGCCGCCAGTCATGCTGTTCGACGAGCCGACCAGCGCCCTCGATCCGGAAATGGTCGGCGAGGTGCTGGCGGTCATGAAGAGCCTGGCATCGGAAGGCATGACCATGATCTGCGTTACGCATGAAATGGGCTTCGCGCGCGATGTCGCCGACCGCATCTGGTTCATCGATGCGGGACAGATCCTCGAAACGGCCCCGCCCGACGAGTTTTTCAAGACCCCCCGCCATCCCCGTGCTCAGCGGTTCCTCGCCGATCTGCGACACTGACACTCACCACCAATAACAAAGGAGAACAGCAATGAACTGGAAATACGCAACTCTTACCGCCGTGCTGGCAGGTGTCTCGGCGGCCTTGCCGGCAAAAGCGGATCAACTCGACACGATCATGTCGGCCAAGACGCTTCGCTGCGCGACGTTTGCCGACGTGGTGCCTTTCGCGGCACCCGATCCTAAGACCCGCGAGATGGCCGGCTTCGACGTCGACCTCTGCAATGCGATCGCCAAGGAGCTGGGCGTCAAGGCCGAAATCAAGCCGGTCTCGGTCGAAGCGCGCGTGCCGGAAGTCAAGCTCGGCCGCGTCGACATCACGGTTGCCAATCTGGCCTATACGCTGAGCCGCGCTGAACAAATCCAGTTCAGCGATCCCTACTACCTTGCCAAGGAAATGCTGATCGTTCCGGCTGACGATCCCGGCAAGAAGAAGGTCGATTACGAAGGCCAGCGCATTGCCTCGACCAAGGGCTCGACTTCCGAGATGTCGATCAAGCTCAACAAGTCCGACCCGCTGACCTTCCAGGATACCGCGTCCGCCTATCTTGCCGTCCAGCAGGGCAAGGCGCGCGGAATGGTGGCCAACACGATGACGACGACGAAATTCGTCAACGAATCCAAGTCCAAGGGCAAGGAAATGCGGATGATCGAAGATCCGATGCTGTTCCAGCCCATCGGGATTGGCATGGCAAAGGACAATCCCGCGCTGACGGCCAAGATCAACGAGGTGCTCCGCAAGCTCGACACCTCCGGCGACCTCAACAAGATCTGGGACAAGTGGCTTGGCCCGAATACCGAATACAAGATGACGCGTAACGACAAGGTCGTGCCACTCTCCGAACTGAAGTTCGACCCGATCCCCTGAGGCCTTTGGTCCGGGTACTCCATCCAATTGCAAATCATCGAAGACCGCAGGCGGCGGGACGTCCCCGCCGTCGGCCTAACCGTGGGAGTTTCCATGATCCACATTAAAGACATCGCCGAACGGCCGAGCAAAGCCGACATCGAGGTACTTTCCAAATTTTCGCCGGCGACCATCCACGAAGCGCAGGGACGCCGCGGGGCGCTCTCCTCACGCCTGAAGCCGGTGGATTACCGGATGAAGCTGTGCGGTCCGGCCTTCACGGTCAAATGCGCGCCGCGTGACAACATCATGCTTCAACTCGCGATCAACTATGCCAAGCCGGGTGACATCATCGTCGTGTCCGCTGGCGAATACGAAGAGGCTGGCTCGTTCGGTGACGTACTCGCCAATGCCTGCCTGGCAAAGGGCATCGGCGGCCTGGTGACCGATACGGGGGTGCGCGACACGCTGCAACTGAGGGACCTCGGTTTTCCCGTCTTCTCCCTGAGCGTCTGCATCAAGGGTACCGTCAAGGAAACCATTGCGGCGGTGAACGACACGATCATCGTCGGTGGCGAAACGATCAATCCGGGCGACATCATCGTTGGTGATGCCGACGGGCTGGTCGTTGTCCGCCGCGCTGAAGCACAGGAAGCCGCCGTGCTTTCGCAGGCCCGCGAGGATGCCGAAGCCGGCTATATCGCCGCCTATAAGCAGGGCAAGTCGGTGATCGAGGTCAGCAAACTGGAGCCGGTGCTGAAAGCCAAGGGCCTGGCCGTCGATATCTGAGCCTGGCCGCAATTGTCGCGCCAAGCGACGGTCTTTCTTTTCGTAAAGAGGTTTGAATGACCTTCCCATTATTTGATCTGGCCGGCCGGCGTGCGTTGGTGACGGGCTCGTCGCAGGGCATTGGGCTGGCGCTTGCGCGGGGGCTTGCGCAGCATGGCGCTTCCGTCGTGCTGAACGGCCGCGACCCCGTGAAGCTTCAGGTCGCGACCGATAGCCTGGAGAATGAAGGTTATGAGGCGAGGGCGGCCGACTTCGACGTTACCGATCCCGATGCCGTCAAACGCGGGGTCGAGGCGATCGAGCGCGGGATCGGGGCGATCGACATCCTGATCAACAATGCCGGAATGCAGTTCCGCTCGCCGCTCGAGGAGTTTCCGGCCGATCGCTGGGAGCAACTCATGAAGACCAACGTCTCCAGTGTCTTCTATGTCGGCCAGGCAGTGGCGCGCCATATGATCGGCCGAGGGCAGGGGAAGATCATCAACATTGCCTCGGTGCAGAGCGAGCTGGCACGCCCGGGCATCGCTCCCTACACGGCCACCAAAGGCGCGGTGAAAAACCTGACGCGCGGCATGTGCGCGGATTGGGCAAAACACGGCCTGCAAATCAACGCGATCGCACCCGGCTACTTCAAGACCCCGTTGAACCAGGCACTGGTCGATAACCCGGAATTCTCGTCCTGGCTGGAGAAACGCACACCGGCAGCCCGCTGGGGCGATGCCGAAGAGCTCGTCGGGGCAGCAGTGTTTCTCGCCGGCAAGGCTTCCTCCTTTGTGAACGGGCACACGCTTTATGTCGACGGCGGCATCACAACCTGCCTTTAGGTAAAGCCCGCCACACGGGCAGCGACAAACCATCATCTACATCGCAATGGAGGAAACCAATGGCCAAGCCGGACATCCTGCTCGTCGGGCCTTACCCGGAATGGGATCTCGAAGAGCTGGAAGCGCAGTACAACGTGCGCAAGCTCTACGAGGCTGAAGACCGCGATGCTTTTGTTCAGGACCACGCCGCCGGTATCCGCGCCATCGCCACGCGGGGCGAGCTAGGCGCTTCCGCCGAAATGATCGCCAGGCTGCCGAAGCTGGAGATCGTCTCGGTCTATGGTGTCGGCTACGACGCGGTCAATCTGGACGCCTGCCGGGCGCGCGGCATCCGGGTCACCAATACGCCCGATGTGCTGACCAATGACGTGGCCGATCTCGGCGTGGCGATGATGCTGATCCAATCGCGTGGCATGATCGGCGCCGAGGCCTGGGTCCGGGACGGAAGTTGGGAGACACAAGGCCTCTATCCGCTGAAGCGCCGCGTCTGGGGCCGAAAGGCCGGCGTGCTTGGCCTCGGCCGCATCGGCTTCGAGGTCGCCAAACGCCTCAAGGGCTTCGAGATGGACATCGCCTATAGCGACGTTGCCGAGAAGCCGTTTGCCGATGGCATGACGTTCATCGCCGATCCGGTGGAACTTGCCCGGCATTCGGACTTCCTGTTCGTGACGCTGGCGGCCTCGACTGTCACGCGCCATATCGTTTCGAGGAATGTGATCGAAGCGCTCGGGCCCGAAGGCATGCTGATCAACATCTCGCGCGCTTCCAATATCGACGAGAAAGCGCTGCTCGCCGCACTCGAAAGCGGAGGGCTCGGATCTGCGGCACTCGACGTGTTCGAAGGCGAGCCGAACCTCGATCCGCGTTTCCTGACGCTCGGCAATGTGCTGGTGCAACCGCACCATGCGTCCGGCACGATCGAAACCCGCAAGGCGATGGGCAAGCTGGTGCGCGACAATCTCGCCGCCCATTTTTCAGGCGCCGCCCTGCCGACACCCGTTCTCTAAGGATAAGTCCATGAAAGCCGTCGTCATTCATGCCGCCAAGGACCTGCGCATCGAGGAAAGGGACGTGGAAGACCTCGGTCGCGGACAGGTGGAGGTCGCCATAGAAGCCGGCGGCATCTGCGGCTCCGATCTGCACTATTACAATCACGGCGGCTTCGGTACGGTGCGCGTGCGCGAGCCGATGATCCTCGGCCACGAGGTTGCGGGTACGGTCAGGGCACTGGGGGCGGGCGTTTCCGGACTGGCCGTGGGCGACCGGGTGGCGGTGTCGCCGAGCCGTCCCTGCAATGCCTGCGATTACTGCTTGAAGGGGCAGCAGAACCATTGCCTCAACATGCGCTTCTACGGTTCGGCGATGCCGATGCCGCACATCCAGGGTGCATTCCGCCAGCGTCTGATTGCCGAACAGTGGCAATGCCACAGGATAGCGGACGGCGTCTCGATCAACGAAGCGGCGATGGCGGAGCCGTTCGCGGTCACGCTGCATGCGGTGGCCCGCGCCGGCTCGCTTGCGGACAAGCGCGTGCTGGTCACCGGCTGCGGTCCGATCGGTGCGCTGGCGATCATCGCTGCCCGTGCCCATGGTGCCCGAGAGATCGTCGTGACCGACGTGATGGGTGCGGTCCTCGAGAAGGCGCTGGCGGTTGGCGCCGATCGGGTCATCGACGTCGCCAGCAATCCGGAACAGCTTGCCGCCTATTCCGCAAACAAGGGCTATTTCGACGTACAGTTCGAGGCTTCCGGCAACGAACGCGCCGTCCGCGCCGGCCTGGAAGTGCTCCGGCCCCGCTCGACGGTGGTCCAGCTCGGTCTCGGCGGCGACGTCGCCATCCCGCAGAACATCGTGGTCGCCAAGGAAATCGAGATGAAGGGCACCTTCCGTTTCCACGAGGAATTCGGTCTTGCCGTGGACCTTATGGGTAAGCGTCGCGTCGATCTGAAGCCGCTGCTCACGGGCATCTTCCCGATCGACAATGCCGTGGAGGCTTTTGAAGCCGCCGGCGACAGAACCCGGTCGATGAAGGTGCAACTGGCTTTCTAGCAATCGAACCAGGGCCGACAGGATTGGCATCAGAGGCATTGAAACCGTACCTCTGCCCGGACAACAAGAGTAAGAGGCGGCTTTGTGAAAAGCCGCCTCCTAGATTCTCGGGTTCAATACCTGCAGATTTGGTTGTCCTTGACCTGCCAAGGCCCGGGGCGAGAATTCAAGCCGTCTTTTTCTTGTACAGCAGTGTCGTCAGAGCGAGAACACAGCCCACCGCACCGACGGTCGCGAAGATGTAGAAGTTCCATTGCGGTGCAAGGCCTGCTCCCAGGACGGCACCGCCGATGGCGGGCCCGATCATTCCCCCGACGCGACCGATGCCGAGCGAAAAGCCAAGGCCGGTGCCGCGAATCTCGACCGGATAGAGATTGCCAACCAGGACATTGGCCAGAATCTGCGTTCCGATCGTTCCGGTTCCAGCCAGCGCGACCAGACCGTAGACCTGAAGGCCCTGGCCTACCTGGGTCAACATCCAGATCGAGCATGCGCCGAGGAGGAACATTGCCGCCACGACGATCTTGACGTTGCCAAGGTCGGCAATTCTCGCACCGATCAGCAGACCGACCGCCGCGCCAAGATTGAGCGTGACGGAGAAGAGAAGGGCGGAACCGAGGTCGTAACCCATCTTGTTCATGATGGTCGGCAGCCAGTTCACCATGCCGAAAGTAAGCAGAAGCGAACAGAAGTGGATGCCCCAGGCGTTCAATGTCGGCAACAGGCGGCCTTCGGAAAACAGCGACTTGATACCTACCTGACGCAGAGCAGCAGCCCTTGGATTGGGATTGGGCAACCCATACTGATCAGCTATCCGATTGGCTTCTGCCTGGCGGTTCTTAGTCGCCAGCCATTCCGGCGATTCCGGAAGGAGGCGCAGGAACAGCGGAAGAAGCAGTATGGGCGCGCCACCGATGATCATAAGCACGCGCCAACCGTAAGTCTCGATCAGCATAATGCCGAGAATGCCGGAGATGATGCCGCCAGCGAGATAACCGAGAAGCGCCGTCGAGTACGCCATGGCTTTCCGCTTTGGCGGGGAGAACTCGATGATCAAGGCAGTTACCGTCGGAAACAGCGCGCCCAGGCCAAGACCGGCAAGAAAACGGGTTCCTTCGAAAATCAGGAAGCTCGGAGCCAAACCGCTGCCGATCATCATCACCGAAAAGCTCAGGAGGCTCCCGATTATGACTTTGCGGCGGCCAATCCTGTCGGCAAGGGTCCCGGCAATCAGGGCGCCGAGCAGCATGCCGAACAGGGTGATTGACGCGGCTCTTCCGACCATGCCGGGCGTCAGAGCCCAGCTTGCTTCTCGAAGCAGTGAAGGTGCAACCGCACCATAAACGATAAGGTCGTAACCGTCGAAAAGGATCAACAGGCCGCATAGGGCGATGATCATATTCGGGCTGCGGACGCGTTCCTTGGCGATAGCGACATCTTGTATGGTCATTTTCCCTCCCCACACATTTGAGTACAGGAAGTACGCTCCCGCCATCGGCAGGCCAGCATCGATCCATGTACAAATCCTCCGGATCGTCGTCGGCGTGTTTCCTCCCACACCGGACCCTCATCCCGAAGAGAGATGATGCCAGGACAACGATTGACGCGCCATTAGATACTTGCAGATAAAATATTTGCAAGTGCAAATTTACTGGTCGCTGGTTTTCCCTTTACCGGACAGGGCCGGCAGATTGCTGTGCATCCGCCTCAACGCACTTTTCAGCGCGGTGACCTCCTCTTTGGACATGCCCTGTACAGCCGTGGCCTCGAGTTCCATGGCAAGCGGCATCAGCTTTTCGGTCATTGCCTCTCCCTGCGGGGTCAACCGAACGATGACGATACGGCCATTGTCCTCGGGACGGGTTCTCGAGACCAGCTTGCGTTTCGCCAGAGTGCCGACGAGCCGCGAAAGGGTGGAGATCTCAACCGAGACGACGTCGGCAAGGTCCCCAAGCGTGCTTTCCTTGCGCTCCCTCAACATGGCCAACACTCGATACATGGCAACGCTGAGATCGTTCTCGGCAATTCGTTGTGAGAAGACCTCGGCGATACGCACGCCCGCACGGTTGAGCAGGTAGGGAACTGAATCGGTAAGTTTGTACATGTCTCAGTCTGCTGGCGAAATCTCGTGTGCGGCTGACCGCGGCTTGTTCCGACATGCACCTAAATGGCCCAAATGACAACACGAGCCGCTGGATCACTTCACAAAAAGGATGGACATCGAACGAGAAACTGCCCGCAGTCAAAAATTTGCATTGACAATAGTTGCGTTTGCAATAATTTGACGGCAAGGAGACTCGGGAGGAACTCATGTCTGCCACAGCTGCCGCCGGCCTCATACCGGCAATTCCGCCTATCAGCGATGCGTTTCGCGCGACCATGCGCAGGTTTCCGGCGACGGTTACCGTGATATCCGCCTGTCGCAATGGAGCCGACCACGGCATGACCGCAACGGCGGTGACATCGCTTTCCATGGATCCGCCGTCGCTGATCATCTGCCTGAACAACCGCACTTACCTGCACGACATGCTGCTGGAAGTGCCGGAATTTGCCGTCAGCGTTTTGACGCACGAACAGGTTTCCGTATCGGAAGGGTTCAGCGGAAAGATCGCTCCGGAACGCCGGTTCGAAGCGGCCGATTGGGTTCGCCACGAACGGGGCATGATGGTCCTGGATTCGGCTCATGCCGCCGTGATTTGCCGTCGCATGGGTGCCGTTCCCTATGGAACCCATACGATCTTCATCGGCCAGGTGATAGACACCCGTCTTTCCAACGATACCACCCCGTTAATGTACGAAAATTCGAATTATTGCGCGCCACAGCACGCGCCTTTTACCTCCCATAACTGAGGGCAGTTCCATGAACAATACAGCAGCCTTGTTTCCCGCTTCGATGCGGGCAGAAAACCCATGTCTTGCCAAGCGCATCGCGCCGGTTCTTGATGAGATCCGCGCCGCTGCTCGTGATACCGAGAAGGCGGGGCGGGTGCCGGCCCGCAATATCGACCTGCTGCGCGGCGTCGGGTATTTCGATATTCTCAAGCCGGGCCGTTTCGGCGGCGACCAGGGCTCCTTTGCAGAGTTGGTCGATGCCAATATCGAGCTGTCATCGGCTTGCGCCTCGACCGGCTGGGTCGCGGGACTTCTCTCCGCGCATCAGTGGCTTCTTGCGATGTTCGACGAACGGGTTCAGCAGGAAGTCTGGGGCACGAACGCCGATGCACTTGTATGCGGTTCCTATGCGCCGACACGCATGGCGGAGCGCGTGGAGGGCGGATTTCGCCTTTCCGGCGACTGGGCCTTTGCGAGTGGTTGCGAAAATGCGCAGTGGGCATTGTGTGCTGCCATCATCCCGCCAAAAGTCGAAGGAGAGTGCGCCGTCCCGTCCTTTCTCCTGGTGCCTGCAAGCGATTACACGATCGCCGAGACCTGGGATGTCGTCGGTCTGGCCGGTACCGGTTCCAAGAGCCTGATCCTGAAAGACGTCCACGTGCCCGAGCACCGTATCCTGGCCTTCCCGGATGCGACTACGGGCAGAACGCCGGGCGGGAGGGGATATGAGGGCATCGGCCTTTTCAACATTCCGCTCCTCATGGGGATTCCGTTTTGTCTCGGCAGCGCTGCCATCGGCGCCGCGAAAGGCGCGTTGACAAGCTATCTCGACCATATGGGCACGCGGATCACGCGCGGCGCAGTCGCGGGGGGTAACAACAAGATCGCCGAGTTTCCGACCATCCAACTGAGGGTAGCAGAGGCATCGGCATCGATCGATGCAGCACGCGAAATCATGCTGCGTGACGTGGCGTGGGCACAGCAGCTGGCGCAGGCACGCGAAAACGGCACGGTCGAGATCACCGATGAAGACAGGATTCTGGCGCGGCGCACGCAGTCCTTCGCCGTCAGCCTGTCCCTTCAGGCGGTCGTAGCCTTGAACGCCTCCACGGGCGGTCTCGGTCTTCAAATGGCCAACCCCGTCCAGCGGGCATGGCGGGATGCGAATGCCGTCGGACGCCACATTTCGATGAACTGGGACGCCGTTGGGACCATGGTCGGCCAGCATCTCTTAGGCCTGCCGCCCAAGGGTCAGTACTGATCCGTACACGTCCATTCTAGATTTGAGACACGAAAGAGAGAGTATCGTGCAAGGTAAAATAGCGCTTGAAGAACACTTCGCCATTCCCGACACGCTGCAGGATTCGGCGGGTTTCGTGCCCGGAGACTACTGGACGGAACTATCGGCCCGCCTTCTGGACATACAGGACAAGCGCCTGCAGCTGATGGACGCCCAAGGCATCGACAAGATGATCCTTTCGCTGAATGCTCCGGCTGTGCAGGCGATCCCGGACAAGACCAAGGCGCTGGAAATTTCCCGCCGCGCCAATGATTTCCTGGCGGAGCAATGCCTCAAGAACCCCAACCGCTTTCTGGGTTTTGCGGCGCTGCCCCTGCAGGATCCGGATGCGGCGATAGAGGAACTTCAACGCTGCGTGACGACGATGGGGTTCGTCGGCGCGCTGGTGAACGGGTTCTCGCAGGAAGGCGACGGCTCGACTCCGCTTTACTACGACCTGCCGCAATACCGCCCGTTCTGGGCGGAGGTGGAAAAGCTCAACGTTCCTTTCTATCTCCACCCGCGCAATCCGCTGCCACAGGACAGCCGGATCTATGCCGGCCACTCGTGGCTGATGGGCCCGACCTGGGCCTTTGCACAGGAAACCGCCGTGCATGCGCTGCGGCTCATGGGGTCAGGTCTCTTTGACGAGCATCCCGGTCTGCGCATCATTGTCGGTCACATGGGCGAGGGGCTGCCCTATATGATGTGGCGGATCGACAACCGAAATGCTTGGGTCAAGGTCGAAAAGAGCTATCCTGCCAAGCGCCGCATTGCAGATTATTTCAACGAGAACTTCTACATCACCACGTCGGGAAATTTCCGCACCCAGTCGCTGATCGATGCCATGCTCGAAATCGGCGCTGACAGGATCCTGTTCTCGACCGACTGGCCGTTCGAGAATATCGACCACGCCGCCGACTGGTTTGATAGCGCCACGATCTCCGAGGCAGATCGCCTGAAGATCGGCAGGACCAATGCACTTTCGCTGTTCAAGCTCGATCGTTGAACATGGCGCAACGAAGACGGAGTTGATGGGTGTGGTAGCGTCCTTCCAATATAATATCGGTCCTGCAAGGGTCATTTTCGGGCCTGGCTCGCTTGGCCAACTCGCCGACGCAATCACGGGGCAGGGCTGCAAGCGCGCCCTGATCCTGTCCACCCCGCATCAAAACACGGAAGCCAAAGGTGTTGCCGCCACCCTCGGCCCGCTTTCGGTCGGGCTGTTTACCGACGCCACGATGCACACGCCGGTCGATGTGACCGAGCGGGCGATGGAAACTTATCGTGCCGCCGGAGCCGATTGCGTCGTTTCCTTCGGGGGTGGATCGACGATCGGGCTCGGGAAAGCGATCGCCTATCGCAACGATGCGCCTCAGATCGTGGTAGCGACGACTTATGCCGGCTCGGAAGTGACGCCGATCCTCGGCCAGACGGAAAACAGTGAAAAGACGACCGTCCGGGCGGCCAGCATACTGCCCGAGGTGGTCATTTACGATCCCGAATTGACCATCGGGTTGCCGGTCGCCATGAGCGTGAGCAGCGGTCTCAATGCGATGGCCCATGCCGTAGAAGGTCTTTACGCACGGGATCGCAATCCGATCTCCTCGATGATGGCAATGGAAGGTCTGCGCGCTCTGAAGCAGGCATTGCCACGGATTCTGAACGACCCGCAAGATCTCGGCGCGCGCGGGGACGCACTCTATGGAGCCTGGCTTTGCGGAACGGTGCTTGGAACCGTTGGCATGGCCCTGCACCACAAACTCTGCCACACGCTGGGTGGCAGCTTCGACCTGCCGCATTCAGAAACCCATGCGATCGTGCTTCCGCATTCCGCCGCCTATAACGCCCATGCAGCCGCAAATGAACTGAAGTCGGCGGCCGACCTCTTCGGTGGCTCACTAGGAGCCGGTCTCTACGACTTTGCCGGGTCGATCAACGCTCCTACGGCGTTGAGAGATCTCGGTATGAAGGAAGCCGATCTTGACCGTGCGGCCGATCTGGCCACCCGCAACCCGTACTGGAACCCGCGTCCCATAGAGCGCCAGGCGATCCGCGCCCTGCTGCAAAACGCCTGGGAAGGCGCGCTGCCGCAATAACGCATTCGGAGGAGTTTCAATGTCTCGATATTTCAGCGAGGAAAAATCCGCAGAAGCGGTCAACGCACGTATGGCTCAGGACATTGCGCCACGACTGGTCGAGGTCATGGCATCGCTTGTCACGCATTTGCATGCCTTTGCAAAGGATGTCAGCCTTACCCAGCAGGAGTGGGAGACGGCAATCAGCTTCCTCACCCGGACAGGCCATCTTTGTCACGACGAGCGGCAGGAATTCATCCTGCTGAGCGACGCCTTGGGTTTTTCCATGCTGGTCGATGCCATCAACAATCGCCGGCCCGACGGGGCAACGGAAAACACTGTATTCGGGCCGTTTCACGTCGAGGGAGCGCCAGTGCGCCAGATGGGGCAGACGATCTCTCTGGACGGCAGGGGCGAGAGTTGTCTTTTCACCGGCTGCGTGCTGGATCTTGACGGCCACCCTGTTGAGGGTGCGCTGATCGATGTCTGGTCGGACAATTCCGATGGGTTCTACGACGTCCAGCAGCCGGACATTCAGCCAAGATGGAATAATCGCGGGGTCTTCGTGACGGGCGCTGACGGCGCCTATAGTTTCGTCGGCATCAAGCCGGTTTCCTACCCGATCCCCGATGACGGTCCGGTCGGCCAGATGCTGAGATCGCTGGGCCGCCACCCATATCGCCCTGCCCATACCCACTATCTGATCACTGCGGAGGGATACCAGAAGCTCGTCACCCACACGTTTGTCGGCGACGATCCCTATCTGGAGTCGGATGCGGTCTTTGGGGTGAAAGACAGCCTGATCGCTCCCTTCGAGCGGATCGATGAAGCGACGATCTGGCGCTCCGATTTCAATTTTGTCCTGACGCCCTTGGATTACCGCCGATGAACTCTCCAACTTCGTAAGGCGGATAGCCTCCGTCTGCTGCGAGCCGGGATGATGCACTCACCCCGGCCGGCATTCATAGCCAGGCGGCAGCCTCGCTGCCGCTCTGGTTGCGGTTCGATACCGCGTTGATAAGTGTCAGACGGCAATCTTGCCGCCGCCCACCTTGGTGATCGCAACGACTGCAGGTCGCACCGGCATGTCGGGCTTGAAGTCCGGCCAGCGGGTGGAAAGGTCCTCGTAGTAGGAGGGGCGGCCATGGCCCGGCCAGTCCTCGCCGCCATCGGCCGGATGCTGGACGGCGACGAAGGCGGTTTCGTCATTCGGGGTGAAGAGCGGCCCGCACATCTCGGCACCGACGGGAACGCGGAAGAAGAGCTTGGAGGTGGCGCGGGCTTCACCTTCCGTATCGACGGCCCAGAGACCGTCCGTTCGGCCGGTCGCCTTGTTGTTGTTGCCGTCGGTCGAGACCCAGAGCCGGCCGGCGGAATCGACGGCGCAGTTATCCGGCATGCCGAACCAGCCGTTCTTGGTGGTCTCGGTGGAGAAGGTCGCGCCGACCGCCGCAACGGAAGGATCGCCGCACTTCAGAAGCACTTCCCACTTGCCGGAGGTCGCGGTGAAATCGCCGTCATTTTCGGCGATCTCGATAATGTGGCCAAAGGCGTTTTCTGCGCGCGGATTGGCGGCATTCACCTGGTCGCCCTTGCGGCGGGTGTTGTTGGTCAGCATCACGTAGACCTTGCCGTTGACGCCGTTCGGCTGGACGTCCTCTGGCCGGTCCATTTTCGTGGCACCGAGCACGTCGCCCGCGCGCCGACATTCGATCAACACGTCCGCCTGGCTGTTAAATCCGTTAGCGGCGGTCAGCGGCCCCTGGCCGTGGATCATCGGCAGCCACTGCATGGTGCCGTCTTCGTTGAACTTGGCGACGTGAAGCGTTCCCTTGTCGAGAAGGTTCATGTTGGCCGCGCGGTCGTTGGGGTTGAACGTGCCTTCGGTCACGAACTTGTAGACATAGTCGAACCGTTCGTCGTCGCCGAGATAGAAGACGACCTTGCCGTTCTTGGCGACGATCGACTCGGCGCCCTCGTGCTTCGTACGGCCGAGCGCGGTGCGCTTTTTCGGCGTTGAGGCCGGGTCCATGACGTCAACCTCGACGATCCAGCCGAAGCGGTTCGGCTCATTCGGTTCCTTGGCGAGATCGTAGCGGTCGTAGAAATTGGCCCACTCATAGCCACCTTCCGGAACGCCGTAACGCTTGTAGTTGGCGGCCTCCTTATGGCCTTCCGGCAGCGTGCCGGAGAAATAGCCATGGAAATTCTCTTCCGCCATGATGTAGGTGCCCCACGGCGTGACGCCCCCGGCACAGTTGTTGATCGTGCCGATGGCGCGCGTGCCAGTCGCATCGACATTGGTCTTCAGGCGATCGTTGCCAGCGGCCGGGCCGGTAATTTCCATGGGAGTGTTGGCAGTGATACGGCGATTGTATTTGCCGTCGGTGACGACCTGCCACTTGCCGCCGGCCTTGCGGATTTCGACGATGGTGCCGCCATGGGCCGCCATTTCGACATCCACCTGCTCCTTGCTGAGCGCGCCCTGCTTGATCTTGCCATCCACGACCTTGACGAGGCCCGGGAACATCAGGTGCGGGTTGGTGTATTCGTGATTGACGACGAGCAGGCCGTGCTCGCTTGAACCTTCTAGCGGAATGTAGCCGACATAGTCGTTGTTGTAACCGAACTGCTTGCTCTGCGCGTCAGCCGTCTGCTTGGCCGGATCGAATGTCGGCGCGCTGGGCAGGACAGCATCGCCCCAGCGCAGAAGGATATCGGCGTCATAACCGCTGGCCACGTGGTGGTTGGCATCAACGCCCGCTTCCACTTCGGCGAACTTGAAGGCGGAGCCGCTCTTATCCTGGGCACGCGCCTCGTCCGCGCTCATCAGGGCGACGGGGCTCACCGTGGCCGCGATTGCTGAGACGGCAAGCGAGCCCTGCAGAAAATTCCGGCGCGAGAAACGCTTGCCGATGATTTCACCCATGGTCGGGTTAACGCTTGTGTTGTGGCCATCGCCATTCGCATCTTCAAGCTGAGTCGTTCGGAATATTTTCTGGGAAGTGTGCTCGTTCATTGGCTCGCCTCTAAGTTCGGATTTGCCCCAAGTCTGGAGCCGTTCTAACCTAAGGTTACACTATTACAGGTATGCGACAGCCATCCCCGCGCCGGCCATCTCTTGTCTCAGAGGCTCCGAATCTTTTTGGAGCCGGCGAAACCACAGGTGTCACCGCTGTGCGTGAGGCCTTCAAGGAAGCGAACGCCAGGGGAGGGCGGAGCCTGCCGCGAGGTAAGCAAGTTGTCGATACAGCAGTCTATGCCGAACAGCTCCGCAGCCACCGTCCTCAGCGCGGTCGGGGCGAGAAAAATCGAAACCGGTCGGTTCGGCCCCATCTTGATCTCGGCCGGCCTATGCCCCCTTGGGCATTGTGCTCCATGAATTTACAATGAACTCGCACATAAGAGCGGCGCATTCCTGATGATGCGTCTCAAGCAGAAGGTGCGCCCCATCAAAAACGTGCATATCCAACCGGTCGAGTTCGCGGGCATAAGCCAATACCTCGTCGAGCTCAAAATATGGGTCGTGCCGCCCCCAGACTAGTAGCGCCGGCGGCTGATGATCGCGATGATAGGCCGAAATCTCCGGAAAGCGGGCGACATAGCGGCCATAGTCGCTGAAGATGCGAAACTGTATTTCGACCAGTCCGGGGCGGGCCATCCGTTCCCAGTCAAGATGCCAGCCTTCTGGCGCGAACTGCGGTTTGAGCCTATCCGGGATGTCGCCGACATATGTGTGCCGCACTCCTTCGAAATTGAGCCATTCGGGCAGGTTCGCGCGGTTCTCCAATGTGGGTTCCGCCCAGTAGGCTTTGCTGGCCCCCCAAACTGGACCGAGGCCTTCCTCATGGGCATTGCCGTTCTGAATGATGAGCCCAAGCACGCGGTCGGGGCGGGCCAGCGCCAGATAGTAGGCCACCGGTGCCCCGAAATCGTGGATGTAGAGGAAGAACCGCTCCAACCCGATCTCCCTCGTCAAGGCATCGACCGTCCGCGCCATGGCGTCGAACGTGTACTCATAGTCATCGGGCGCCTCCGTGAAACCGAAGCCGGGGAGATCGGGTGCAACGACCCGGGCCACGCTGGCCAAGGGGCTGATAACGTCGCGGAAACTGTAGGATGAGCTGGGTTGGCCATGAAGCAGCAGCAGACCGGGCGCGTCGCGTCGCCCTGCCTCGCGATAGAACACGTCGACCCCATCTACTTTGGCTGTCTGATGCCTGGCCTTTTGCACGTCAAGCATGCTGACCTCCTCGTTTTTCGGACCAACGTGTCAACCTTCGAGGAGTGAATTGGTTCACCTGAAAATCCTGCCTACCGCCCGGTCGTAACCGCGTCGGGCTGGCTCGGGCGTATCTCAAACCGGACGCTCAAAAGTTGGAGCGTTGCCATTTTTCATCCGGCGCGTCACATTGCCGCCTCCACTATAGGAGGAGTTCGATGCACACCGGAAGTGCCAAAGCAGGCCGGAACCTTGCCGGACGCAGGGAATGGATCGGGGTGTGCGTGCTCTCGATCGCTTGCCTCATCTATTCGATGGATCTGTCCATCCTGTTCCTGGCCATTCCCGCAATCGTCGCAGATCTCGACCCGTCGGCCTCCGAACTCCTCTGGATCAACGACATCTACGGCTTCATGGTTGCTGGCTTCCTGGTTACGATGGGCACGCTGGGAGATCGGATCGGTCGTCGCCGCGTGCTGCTGATCGGAGCCGCCGCCTTCGGCGTCGCCTCGGCGTTTGCGGCCTTTTCTACCACCGCGCAACAACTCATCGTGTCGCGGGCGCTTCTCGGCATTGCCGGCGCGACGATTGCACCCTCAACTTTGTCGCTGATCGTCAACCTGTTCAGCAACGAGGCGGAACGTAACCGGGCCATCGGCATTTGGGGCACGGCTTTTGCCCTCGGTGGCCTGATCGGGCCGCTGCTGGGCGGCTTTCTGCTGCAATATTTCCACTGGGGCGCGGTGTTTCTCATCAACATCCCGGTCATGCTCATCCTGCTGATCGCGGCTCCCATCCTGCTGCCGGAATACAAGAGCGCGGACGGCGCCAGGCTTGACCTTCTGAGCGTGCTGCTGTCGCTCGCGACCGTGCTGCCAATCATCTACGGCTTCAAACATGTGGCGGCAGACGGTTTTGACATTCGTCATCTGCTGCCCATCGGCGGCGGGCTCGTTGTCGGCTGGCTGTTCGTGCGCCGTCAGAAAACCCTGGCGGATCCTCTGATCGATCTGAAGCTCTTTGCTCTGCCCGCCTTCACGGCGTCGCTTCTGGTAAACCTTGCGGGGATGTTCTTCGTGTTCGGGGTTTTTCTCTACCAGAACCTGTTCCTCCAGTTCGTGCTGGGCCTCACACCGCTCGAGGCGGCTCTCTGGTCGGTTCCCTCGTCGATCGTCTTCACTGTCATGTCCTTGCAAGCCTATCGGTTCACCAACCGTTTCGGCCCGGTCCGGACCGTATTGCTGGGCCTGGTGATAAACTCGGCGGGCATGTTTTTGATGTCGATCGCCGCCTATTGCGAAAGCCTGTTCGGAGTTCTCGGCGCAACCATGGTGATCGCTATCGGTTTCGTGCCGGTCGTTCTGACGACAACCGGCCTGATTGTCGGAAGCGCGCCGCCGGAAAAGTCGGGCTCCGCCTCGGCGATTTCAGAGACAAGTGCCGAATTCGGGGGCGCCCTCGGCATTGCATTACTCGGCAGCCTCGGCACCTTGATCTATCGGATGCTGATGGACGGGGTGAATGTTGCCGGGCTCGATGCCGCTGGGAGGGCAGCGGTCAAAACCACGATCGGTGGTGCGGTCGAAACCGCAAGGGCTCTTCAAGAGAGCGTTGTGCCGGCCTGGCTTGAGGCGGCCCGCCAGTCTTTCTCAACCGGCTTTGCTAGCTGTTGCCTAGTTGGGATGGTGACGCTGCTCGTGCTAGCAATCATCGCCCGAAAGATTTATGCTCGCGCAAATATCGACGAGCAGGCCGTTGCGTCTGCCCATTGAGGAAAAGGTCGGTTGCCCTCGCCGCCACACCGCAATAGGGCTTCCTCGAAAGTCCGTGATCATTCAATAGCCGATAAATCGCGTTACACGGCGACAGCCGACTTTTCCGCAACCTAAGAAAATGACCGGCAGGTGGTCGTTTTCCATGCAGTGGTCGGGGGCGCGCTGGACCTGAGTTACGTATCAGTTGCAGGTCGAATTCATTACGTGGGCTTCATCGACTGTCCGATGAGCTGGATGTCCGGGCTCCGAAGTCTTCTCCAGGTCCTCGCCCGCTGTCGTACGTTCAACTCGGCGACACAGCCGAATTCGGCGAGAGTTCGGAAGAGGCATAACCGCCATCTCGGTCTCTCTGCCGAACAGTTTTGTTTTGCCGCCCAGAAATCAAAGCTAAAGGTCAGGTGGCGGGCCGTCAGAACAGGCCGCTAAACCTACCATCTTCGTCTAGCACAACGCTCACCAGAAGTGACCGTTCTCAAAAAACCCCCATCATATAGGTCCCATCCCTCCTTTGTTGCTTTCTTGAACGTTACGTTCTTCAGTGCTCCGGCCATGAGTTCAGAGCTGCGCGAAAAGGGAGCTAAATGGCGCAGCACCCTGCCTCAAGGGGACGGCCGTTTCGCTGCGAAACTCGGGCTGCGGTGGCATCGAGGTCGCTTGGCCCACGCTTCAGCTCTTGTGATGCCCAGATCATCTCGTCTCGAAACTCGGCCGTCGACCATCCGTCCGCGCGAGCCAATAAGAGGATCATCGGGTCGGAGAGGATTTCGTTGAGCGTCAGATCGTCATGCCGTGCCATTTCCAATCCTCTCGCGATCCTTGACTGAGCTACGGTGGGGTGTTACCGGTAAGTAACAGATAAAGCGTTACCGACCGGTCACACCCATGTCAAGTTCGAAATTTCCAGATAAAGCCGCCGATCATTCCTCCCCGGCGGCCATTCCTCCCCGTGACCGCATCGTGTCGTCAGCAGCCGACCTTTTTCGAAAATTCGGGATTCGAGGGATCGGCGTCGACGCCATTGCGGAGGCCGCCCAGACGAACAAGATGACGCTCTACCGAAAATTCGGTTCAAAAGACGAGCTTCTTTGCGCAACTCTGCGCCAGGTGACGCAACGGGCGGGGGCCATCTGGGACGAGCTGGAGAGAGATTTCTCAGGAGACGCTGCCGCGCAGTTGAAGCGATGGGTCGAATTCCAGGTGGACCGTCTGGAACAGGAACCCGGCGGTTGCGATCTGGCAAACGCTGCCGTCGAGTTGCGTGACAGCGATCACCCAGCCCACGCGGTTGTTCAGGAATTCAAGAATTCCCAGCGCAACCGACTCGCGGCGATCTGCGAGGCAGCAGGTTCGTCGAACCCCCAGCTGCTGGCGGACACGTTATCCCTTCTGCTTGAAGGCGCTCGCGTGAGCGTCCAGACTAGTGGGCCTGAAGGGTCGAGCAGACGGTTCAGGGAGTCGTGCGAGGCGACCATCGCGGCTTTTTCATCGAAGTAGCGGTTGCTGTTCCCGCAGCCAATCACGTTGGGGATTCCAGGCAAATCCGCCGCAGCCCAGCATATGCTTAGACCGCATTCTTGCGATTTTTGACTTGTATGCCGGCTTCGCCAAGGGCATCGTCGTGCCCCATGTAGAGGGAACTGCCATGCCGAAAGTTGTTGGAATTGGTGGTGTATTCTTCCGGGCAACTGACCCGACCGGGCTTGCCGCGTGGTACGAGAAGCATCTTGGAATTGATGATCTGCACAAGTCCGTATGGCAGCAAGAGACGGGAGCAACAATTTTTGGTCCTTTCTCCAAAGACACCAAATATTTCGGCCGAGCGGAACAGCAATGGATGATCAACTTTCGGGTCGATGACCTCGATGGGTTCATAACAGAGCTGAAAGCAAGCGGGATCGCGGTGGAAACTCGTGTCGAGTGGGATTCGGAAGTTGGTCGCTTTGCTCGCATTTACGATCCGGAAGGCAATCCGATTGAGCTGTGGGAACCGGCTAAGGCATGATAGCAAAAGGAAGCGTGGCTTTCGCGAGCCACGGCAGTTCGATGGACGTCCGATGGTGCTTGGTCAGAGCTGGAAAGCGGACCGCATTGGCGCTCCGACACATTCCGTCTAGTAAAGTGTCCTTTGGTAGTCTTGTTCGAGTTTTTCATCCATCTTTCGCATTTCGTCCCCATCTTTCGGCGCGCCTGTCGTCTCATCCAGAATGATTTTTACGAGCGAGGGCATCTCAGTGCGGTCCTGGAAATGATCAGGACTCCACAAGCGGGACCGCCTGAACGCCTTGGCGCAATGCATGAAGACTTCGCTCACTCTTACGATGATAGCGAGCTTCGGGACCCGATCAGTGATGCTCATCCTCTTCAAGAGTTGAGGGTCGTTGGTGAGAGTTGCGCGCCCGTTCACGCGCAATGTATCGTCGAAACCGGGAATGACGAACAACAGCCCGACGCTTGGGTTGGCGATGATGTTGCTCAGTGTATCAAGGCGATTGTTGCCAGGTCGATCCGGGATCGCAAGGGTGCGCTCATCAAGAACCTTGACGAATCCCGGAGGATCACCGCGGGGACTGACGTCGGCCTTTTCCTCCAAGTTCTGGGTGCCTATGCACAAGAAAGGCGAGCGCCGAATGAACTCTTGCGCGTGCTCGCCAAGGGATTCCTGACTCTTCAGTATTGCCAGGGAATGAGTTGGGTCGAAAAATCTCCGAAGCGACTCCTCGTCCGCGATGGCGAAATCTGGATTGAGTTGCAAGCCCGTCATCATCACCTCCTGGAACTGCCCTTGATCCCTGTCGCCGAACCGTAAAGTCTGAAATTTAATCGATCTCGGTGACGCACCTCCGCTCGCACCAAGAGTTAAATGAGGTACGTACCTCATAGCCAGGAATACATCAGTTTCTCCAGGATCGCAATCCCTAAGGCTAAATATGCGTGAAACGCCGACTTGCCCCAAGGGGTGTGCGGTGGAGCCCCGGAATTCCGTTGCAGAGGGGGTAGTCGAAAAAAGCGCGACGAAGACGGTATTTACTTTTATAGTTATATAATGCAAATTGCCTTGTCCGGCTCAGGAGGTGAGCCTTTTTCGATGCGAGGAGGGATGTTCCATGCGCACTTTCATGAAATACGGCCTGTTGGCCGCCGTAGTCGGCAGCGTTGTCGGTTTGGCTAACGTTCAGGCCTCAGCCCAGGATCTCGAACTGACCATTACTGCGCCCGCCGGAGCGGGGGGCGGTTGGGATTCAGCGGCTCGCTCGCTTCAGGAAGCGATGCGAGCCAGCGGCAATGCCAAGAGTGTGCAGGTCGTCAACGTGCCCGGTGCGGGCGGTACGGTTGGTCTGGCCCAATTTATCGGATCGGCCAAAGGCAGCCCCAATCAATTGCTGGTCGCTGGAATCACCCTGGTCGGTGCAAGCATCTCGAACAAGTCGCCTGTCAATTTGACCAAGGTCACCCCGCTGGCGCGTTTGACCGGCGACCCGCTGGTGATCGTCGTGCCGAAGGCCTCACCGATCAAGACGATTGCTGATCTCCAGGCAACCATCAAGAAGGACGTCGCCAGGACGATCTGGGTCGGCGGTTCGGCTGGTGGCGCAGATCACATCCTTGCAGCGCTTGTCACCAAGGCCTCCGGTGCAGACCCCAGCAAGGTAAACTACGTGGCCTATTCCGGCGGCGGCGAGTCACTCGCAGCCATGCTCGGCGGACAGGCAACCGCTGGTGTTTCGGGCTATGGGGAGTGGGAGGGTCAAATCAAGTCGGGTGACCTGCGGGCGTTGGCGATCTCTTATCCCGAACCCATCCATGGCATCGACGCCAAACCGCTCAAGGCCCAAGGGCTCGACATCGAACTGGTTAACTGGCGCGGCATTTTTGCTGGCCCAGATGTTCAGGGTAAAGACCTCGACGCTCTCAAGGCTGCGATCGACAAAACTGTAACATCCGAGCAGTGGAAGACCATCCTGAAGACGCGCGGCTGGAGCGATTATTATGCACCGGCAGACGAGTTCAAGACTTTCATCGCGTCGGAGACTGACCGTGTACACACGGTTTTGAAGTCCATCGGCCTGGCCGATTGATCTTGCGGCAAAGGGGGAGGAGCCTGGCTCCTCCCGTTCGCAATGAGGAAAACATGCCCACCAAAGCCCCGAGTTCCTTAAACCGCACCCCGGCGGTAATTGCAGTCGTACTGTTTGCCGTTGCAGCGATCACCTGTTGGGATGCCAGTCAGATGACGACGCGGGCGACGTATGGAATGAGCGCGAGTGGCGCATCCTATTTCGTTGCATTGCTATTTCTTGTCCTTGGCATTGGGCACCTCGTCTCCGCCTTCAAGCCATCTGATATCGAGATCGAAACGGCCGACTGGAAAGCTGTGGCCTGGATCGGGTTGGCCCTCGCAGGGTTGGTCGCCTCGATATGGCTGGGTGGTGGCTTCATTCTTGGTTCAACGCTGCTTTTTGCTTTCACCGCTCGTGCCTTCGGGCGCAAGGCACTGCTCGTCGACGTTTGTCTCGGGGCGGTCATTGGCATGTTCGTGTTTCTGCTTTTCAACAAGCTTCTGACCCTCGCGCTGCCACAAGGCCCGCTTGAGCGGCTGCTCTAAGGACAACAATTCATGGAATCGATGTCGTTCCTGATCGACGGCTTCTCGCTGGCGATCCAGCCCGGTAATCTGCTCTACGCCGCCATCGGCGTCATCATTGGCACTGCCGTGGGCGTGCTTCCCGGTATCGGTCCGGCGTTGACGGTGGCGTTGCTGCTGCCCGTGACATTCAAGCTGGACCCCGGCGGCTCAATCATCATGTTCGCTGGCATCTATTATGGTGGCATGTACGGTGGGTCGACGACGGCCATTCTCCTGAATACACCTGGGGAGAGCGCGTCGGTGGTGACGGCGCTGGAAGGAAACAAGATGGCGCGGGCTGGTCGTGGCGGGCCGGCGCTTGCCACCGCTGCCATCGGATCGTTTGTTGCCGCTCTGATTGCCACGTTTGGCCTGGCGTTTCTTGCGCCCATGCTGGTCAAGGTCGCCGTGCAATTCGGCCCATGGGATTATTTTGGATTGATGCTGATCGCCTTCGTCACCGTATCGGCGACATTCGGCTCTTCTCCGCTGCGAGGCCTGACGAGCTTGGCATTCGGATTATGGCTCGGTTTGATGGGTATCGATCAACTCACCGGGCAGGCGCGCCTCACATTTGGCGTGCCAGAACTTTTGGACGGCGTCGAGGTAACGACCCTTGCCGTCGGCCTCTTCGCCATAGGTGAAGCCCTTCTGGTGGCGTCCCGACACTTTCATAAACCGGAACAGCCCATTGCCGTGAAAGGCTCGATCTGGATGACAAAGGAGGACTGGAAACGGTCCTGGAAGCCTTGGCTGCGCGGCACTGTCATCGGCTTCCCGATTGGCGCTCTTCCGGCAGGAGGGGCGGAAATTCCGACCTTCCTGAGCTACAACATCGAGCGTAAACTTAGCCGCAGACCAGAGGAATTCGGCAACGGAGCCATCGAAGGCGTTGCCGGGCCAGAAGCCGCCAACAACGCATCGGCCGCGGGAACACTTGTCCCGCTGCTCACCCTGGGACTGCCGACATCCGCGACCGCCGCCGTGATGCTGGCAGGGTTCCAGCAATACAATATCCAGCCGGGTCCACTTCTCTTCACACAGCATGCCGATCTGGTCTGGGGACTGGTGGCGAGCCTGTTTATCGCTAACGTCATGCTGCTGGTGCTTAACCTTCCGCTGGTTGGAATATGGGTGAAGCTGCTCAAGGTTCCTTTGCCCTGGCTTTATGCGGGTATTCTGGTGTTCGCATCCATGGGAACGATTGCAGCGAACCCATCCGTTATCGAACTGCTCCTTCTGGCTGGCTTTGGCGCGGTCGGATTCCTGATGCGGCGGTATGACTACCCCATCGCGCCTGCGGTGGTTGGCCTTATCCTCGGGCCGCTCGCAGAGAGCGCCTTGCGGCGGTCGGTGCAGATGAGCCTTGGCGACCCGATGATCCTGTTTCAGCATCCAGGTTCGGCAATCATGATCGCCATCGCAACGATTGCCCTTGTCGCACCATTCATCTTCCGTGGTTTGTCACGGTTTCAACAGGATGAGGATTGACGTGACGAGCATTGTCGCGAACTTACTTTGAAGCTTCTCTGCAGCCGACAATCTTAGGACGCAGGGCGAAAGGAATTTGACACCGGCATGGCCAGAAACAGCCTCTCCCCCCAGATCAGCATCGAGATCATCGAGTTCGTGAGAGCACACGAAATGCGGAAAGGCGAGCATCTGCCTCTGCAGAAACTCGCCGACACGTTCCGGGTCTCTCGCGCGCCGATTATGAGTGCGTTGCGCAAGCTTGAAGAGCGCGGGATCGTTAGGGCGGAAGCCAATCGCGGTTATTTCCTAGATATCGACAGCCACAAAATCGATGTCGCCAGTAAGGCTGAGGGCGACCAAGGGGGCGACCGTGAGGAGCCGGTCTATTTCAGAATAGCCGAAGATCGGCTGTCCGGCGTCCTACCGGAGAGGGTCAGCGAGAGCGAGCTGATGCGCATTTATGACTTGCCGCGCACGAAGCTTCTAAAAATCCTTCACAGGATTTCGGACGAAGGTTGGATCGAAAGACTGCCAGGCAACGGCTGGACCTTCCGCCAGACCCTGACATCGAGAAAGAGCTACGAAGAAGGCTATGTGTTTCGCGCCGTCATCGAGCAACAGGCAATGTTGCTGCCGAGCTTCGAGCCGAATTACGAAGGTTTTTTGAAGGCGCGGGAGGTGCAGGCTGCACTCGGCGATGGCGGGTACCAGCATTGGTCGCGCGCAGAGATATTCAAGGCTAACAACGACTTTCATGAAATGCTCGTGGCCTGCTCCGGTAACGAATTCTTTCTCGACTCGATCAAGCGCATCAATCGGTTGCGACGGCTTGTCGAATACCACGTCACCATTGATCGCAGCCGCCTTCCCAAACAGACAATCGAGCATCTTCACATTCTGGATTTGCTGGAAACGGACCGGCGCACGGAGGCCGCCGCCTTTCTCTACACGCACATCATGGGTGCGGGACGGATCAAGACACCTCAGCTCTAAGTCCGAGCGAAGTCCACCTCGGCTGGATACAACACGTTCGGCACAATTGCATTTTATGGCTATACTATGTAATTATGGGATGGAGCCAAAGCTTGAAGCAAATTGCCAAATGACAGTGATCAGCAAGTTCACGATTGGAAATACCGAATACGAGATCATTGATCTTCCAAGGGTGGCGGGCGACGATCTCGCGCGACTGCCTTACATTCATCGCGTCCTGTTGGAGAACGTCCTGCGTACGGCCGGATCGGACGCACCGAGAGCCGCATCCGCCATCCTGGGGTGGCTCGCAACGGGTACTAGCGAGCTGGAAATCCCGTTCCTGCCGAACCGCGTTCTGATGCATGACACGACCTGCGGTCCGGCCCTTGTCGATATTGCCGGAATGCGATCTTCTTTGGCGGAGGCGGGAGGTGACCCCGCATTGCTCAATCCCGTTGTCCGAGTCGATGTATCGACGGATCATTCGGTCGCCGTGGATTTCTTCGGCGGTTCGGGCTCCCTTCGGAAGAACATGACGCGTGAGTTCGAGCGTAATGCCGAACGCTACCGGTTCATGAAATGGGCGACCACCACGCTCGCCGAGTTCCACATCCACCCGCCCGGCACGGGCATCATGCATACGCTGAACCTGGAGCGGTTGGCGACTGTCGTCAGCGTCGTTCGGAAGGATGGCAGGAGCTGGCTGGCCCCGGATACGTTGATCGGCACCGACAGTCATACGCCGATGATCAACGGGATCGGTGTTCTTGCCTGGGGCGTCGGCGGACTTGAGGCGGAAAGCGTATTCTTCGGCATGCCTGTAGCCCTGCGCGTGCCGGACGTTGTCGGTGTCCGCCTGACGGGGGTTTTGAGGGACGGCGTCCTTGCGACCGATCTCGCGCTGGCGGTAACACATATCCTCCGTAAAATCGACTTGCAGGACAAATACGTAGAGTTCTTCGGGCCGGGTGTATCGACGCTGACGGCCGGTGACCGGTCCGTGGTCGCTAATATGACCCCTGAGTTCGGCGGCAATAGCGGCTATTTTCCCATAGACCAGAGCACGCTCACCTATCTCCGCGCGACTGGGCGAACGGATGAACAGATTGATCTGGTCGAGAAGTATTCGAGACGAGTCGGTATCTGGTTCGATCCTGAAGCGAACCCCACCTACACAAATGTCGTTGACATCGACCTATCGAGCGTCGAGCCTAGTCTTGCCGGACCAACCCGGCCGCAAGACAGGATAGCCGTCAGCGCCTCAGCGGCAGCGATTGCGTCCATGAAGAAACCGGGCGCGCGAAATGGCTGTGCCGGGGAACCCAATGACGGTGCCGTTGCAATCGCCGCGATTACGAGCTGCACCAATACCTCCGATCCGAGACTGGTGATCGCCGCAGGACTACTTGCCAGGAACGCCAGAGCCTTCGGTCTTCGTCCGCCCCAGTGGGTCAAAACATCGCTCGCCCCGGGATCGCCAACTGCAGAGCGCTACCTGCGTCGGTCCGGTCTGCTGGAGGATCTTGAGGCGCTTGGCTTCGGGATCGTCGGTTTTGGCTGCACAACCTGCATCGGGAATTCGGGCCCCTTAACGCCACAGGTCTCGTCGGCTATACTGGAGAGGAATATCCTGCCTGTCGCCGTGCTCTCGGGAAATCGCAATTTTCCCGGCCGGGTCCATCCGGAGCTTGAAGCGGGCTTCCTGGCATCGCCACCAATGGTGATCGCGTTTGCCTTGGCTGGAACTGTCAACCTTGACATCCTGTCCGATGTGATCGGCATTTCCGACGCCGGTACGGAGGTGCGATTGCCGATGATCTGGCCAAGCAGTACAGAGATTGACGAGGCGCTCGCTCTGGCTTCAAGCCCTGGCGACTTTATGCCCGCCTACGACGATGCCGAAGCGAGCCGCGTCTGGCACGACCTCGATGCGCCAACGACGACGGTGTTCCCGTGGGATGAAAATTCGACCTATATCCGGCGGCCGCCATTCGCGGGCCTCGGCAAAGGCAGTCTGCTTGGAACCTATTCTGCGACGCCGCTGATAGTCCTTGGTGACGATATCACCACCGACCACATCTCTCCTGCCGGAGCAATTTCTGCGCAAAGTGAAACCGGGCGATACTTGGTAGAGCGAGGCGAAAGTCCGACGGACCTCAATGTACACGCATCGCGGCGCGGCAATTGGGAATCTATGGTCCGGGGACTGTTCACCAACCGCGCAGTCCGCAACCTGCTGAGGGACAATCTGCCCCCTGGCTCAACCATCCACTGGCCGTCGCGGCGGGTCGCTCCTCTCTGGAGCGCGGCCCATCAATACGCGGCGGACAGCCAGCCGGTGGTTATCGTCGCTGGCGAACGATATGGCATGGGATCGTCTCGCGACTGGGCCGCTAAGGGCGCATCACTTCTGGGTGCAAGAGCCGTCCTCGCTTTGAGCTTTGAGCGCATTCACCGCTCGAACCTGATCGGCATGGGAATTCTGCCCATGCGACTTCCTGCCGATTGCGGGCCCGAAGCTCTTAAACTTACACCTGGCGATCTAATTGAAATCATCGCCGACCCCGGCCTCATCGAGCCACGCTGTCCTATCACCGTCACCGTTGAGCGTAGCGAGGGAGGCATAATATCGTTCACAGCGACTGCTGCTATCGAGACAAGTGCTGAGGTGGCAATCTTGAAAGCTGGAGGAATTATCCCCCTCATTCTGGGGGACGTCCTCGCACGTTCCGCTCTGGCGGGTTCCTCATCTTAGTGCCAGTTCATTTCTTCAGTGTCATTGCAGCTTTTCGCGCAGTGATCGAGGTCCATCGAACGCTATCGGCTCGAAGGAGATGAGCTATTCATCGGCCTGCCTTGCAACCGGAGCAACACATAACTCCGACACCAGGCGCTTTGCCTGGCGTTTGCGACCGGCTGCACTCGGGGGGCTTTGCGGCCACGCTTAGGCATTTGATTTCTCGAAGGGCAGGGGACTCATTCGGACGTGCCAACGTTCTTCCCTGGGATTGTAGTTTCCTGGAATAGGGTACATCGGTCGATAAACTCGAAATCGCGAACGTTCATCGTGGCAATGGGAAGTCGGTCAACGAGAGCGAGGCGGCGATATGGATATTCTGCCCAATCCTGGGTTTCTTCGCGTGCGCGTGTCCGACTACCAGATTGCGCAAGCGGAATCGGCCGCCAAGATACTTTCGATAAGCGTTAGCTCATTTGGGATGAGGAGAAGACGCGGGCTTGCCAGCATGTCTAAAGCTGCGAACGGCCGGCTTAGGCATGTTCGCCTGATTTGGGCGATGCTACGTGTAGAAACGCAAGTGAAATGACCGAGTACATCTAGCAGAATCAATGGGTTATGGAGAGATGAAAGTCACAGATGTCCCGAAACTCATCAGATTTTGTCCCAAAATGTAAGCAACTGAATTCGTTTTCTAATCCTGGCTCTCAGAGCGCAGCTTTTGTTGGTTGATCGGATAGATTTCAGACAGGTGCTCGCAACACACAAAGCCGGAATGCAAAACGCAAGCGGAAATCGACGCCTGCTGGAACTTACTCGGGAGCTGAAGCTTCTGTCCCTTGTCACAGGAGAAGCCGATGTCAGATAGCAGCAACAAAACCATCATCGCCACTTTCGAAACGCGTGAAGCAGCGGACCTTGCGGTCGAGCATCTGGTTCAGCACCTCGGCGTGGAAAGAACGGACATCTTCGTTCGGGCTGCCGGTCGAGAGAATTCATCGGGGGCAGGTGTAAGCGGCGGCGACGCTGCGGCGGTGAATGAAGATGCACGGGACGACGCTAGACTTGGTGGCGAGATTGAGGTGTCCGCAGACGTATCCGCTGACAAAACCGCCGCACTTCACCGCGCGTTTGGCGATCTTGGAGCACTACGCGTCACCGCAAAGTGACAAAGCCTCGGCGGGAAGCCGAATCCTACGGCCTTCAAGACGAGGAGGCGGCTTCCTTATCAGTCCGAAATTTTATGTTCGGGGTATGGTCAAACACTCGTGCGTCAGTGCGGGGTGCGTAAACTGCGGAGGCCCGCACGATGCGGTACAAAGCGAAGCTTGGCGGTGTCTGCTTGTTCGAGAACGAAAATGCGGACTACGAGAACGCCCCTGACCACCAGGGCTACTTCATAGCCCATCGAGATATAAGGGCGCAGGAGAAAGTGGAGTTCGCGGTCTGGGCAGGACGGCCGAACAGTCCGCGATCATTCGGTGGCCGTATTTCAGATAGTCTGACGGATCCAACGGTGCCCTCACCTGAGCCGTTGGACCTGTTCGGTAACCCAGTGGCCCAACCAACCAAACGAGAGAAGCTCGTTGCAGTCGGTCGAAGGGCCCCTGTTCAAGGAACAAGCACAACGATTGGCAGTTCCTCCCGTGCCAAACGAGCAGATGCGAGGATTCTGATGGAAAGTTGGAAAGTTGTATAGGTGGTCATCGAGGCAGAGCGCAACCGCCTCCCGGTGGGGATCATGAACGTCGAACAGGCGCTGGCCTTGCCAGGGGAATTGGACGCGAAATTTTCGCACACCGACCATGAGCCTGGTGTCACGAACCTTTTTGTCGACCGCCGGGAACTTGTTTCCAAAGTCTGCGACGGGAAGTGACGTAATGCAAGTGACCAACATCATCGTGGCGAAGACCACAGACAGCTCAATCACCGTCGAATTCAAAGGAGAAGGCAACGACCTAATAACTGTCCGACTTTCAGCAGATCCTAACCTCAGCGAGGAGGACGTTGTGCAAGTCGCCTTGACGATGGTTGAGGGAATGAGCCAATTCCGAAAAGCTGAACTGGAATGACGTGACAATGTTCGCTGCCTTTGGAGATGGCCTTTCAGTAGTGATGAAGATGGCGACCAGTTTGTAGTTGGAGCATCCGGCGGATCGCGGAAGGCGATATCTAGCTGGTGATATCTCGGCTTCAGAGGTGAGGACATCTTAGGTTGTAAGCTTAGGTTTCCGGGCCTAGAGGTCGGATCAGGGCCCGTCGAAGGCCGTGGCTCTGATCGTCAACTCTTTCCCAGCCGGGTTTTGGTGAAATATCAGCCCGCGCCGGGTGACCGGGGTCTGCTCCTTTCACGAGAATGGCGATACCGTTCCAGGACTTCTGACCATTCCACGCGGCTCCGTATCGGCCCGGGAGGGTTCCTTCTCAGGGATTGTTTTAGACTTCAGCTCCAGCAGGCAAACCACGTCCGGCCTGTCCTCCTTCAGCCAGCGCAACAGGATTTCGAGGCGCCCATTGATGCCATTGACGTTATAGGTTGCAATCGTCAAGGCAGCACCGAAGCTTTGATAGCGTCTCGATCATCGGCGCTCGGGGAGAGGAATTCGCCCGTTGTCTTCGCCGTCCCAGTATTGGATTTCACTCGCCGACACCTTGATGAGGACGATTCCAGGGGTATCGATCCCTTCGGGAAACCACCGATCGAGGTCTTTGACCCAGTGCGCCTCGAACTCGGATTTGTCGCGGATCAGGCTAGCGGTGCCGTCTACCGCCACGAAGATACCGGGCTTGCCGAGCAGACTTGGCGGTGCGGTGAACGTGAGGCCAACGCGGGCGTCTCGCACGATGTCGCTGACCTTACGGGTCTCCTCAAATGAGAAGAAGTAGGAATCGCCGTCGTATTCGACGTCACCATTGTTGCTCATCGGTCGGGTGCTGAAGGGGCCAGCGTCGCTGCTGGTGCTGAGCATGCAGAAGTCGATCTTCTGAAGCTGCCTTGACAGTTCTTCCAGGGGCTTCGTGGTCATGAGGCACTCCGAGGTTGGGACGTGCTTCGAGAACCCGCAGAAGTATTAAACGTTCCGCGCCTGGTCAGGTGTCTGGCGATTTCACCGCTCGAAGGTCTTCTGGTCGCCGTACATTACAGTCTTATCAAATATGTTTCCAAATACTGTTCAGTCGGGGCTGATCATAATTGGGCGTGGACGAGTTGAGTAACTGACAACAATGGAGCCTGCCATGTCCTCGCATACCGTGCTCGTCGCCGAAGAGATCGTGTCCCATGGAGTGGTGTAGCTGGATTTCATAGCCATCGGTGATTTCCGTTAGGGTCGGGTTGCTTAGAGCCAACCTGAAGGACACCACCGATGACCGACGACATGATGAACCTGCGCTCAC
>NZ_PVBL01000069.1:0-714 GCF_002968555.1 Neorhizobium sp. T6_25 | reverse complement strand
TCGTTACACGGGGCTTCAAAGCCAAGGTCAATACGTCGGGTAACTCCTATTCGGGTACATATGTAGGGGTGTCGGGCAAGCCTTCGACCCTCGCCGGTAGCCGCGAGGGCAATACGATCAATCTCGACGTGACGTGGGCCAATGAAATCTACGGGGACCGCAAGGCCACCATGATCATCCAAAAGGTTGGTGAGACCGGCCTGCGTATCAAGACCGTCGACAAGGACCCCGGTTCTGGAGAGCCGATCGTAACCACCGAGCTCGATTTGAAGCGGAGATAGAAGTTCCCTCGGCGATGTCGAGGAGCAGATCCTGTTGGACGTTCCGTTGATGATCACCAACCCGCGCCAGCCTCAGCTTCCAAGCTGCGACCAAAAATGGGGGGAACGTATCGGGATGATGGATGTCGTCTGGCGCTGGGTATCGGAGCTGAAGCATGTTCGATCCTAAACGTTGGCGCCGACCGGTGCTCTACGAAGACGAGAATGGCCTACGCCGCAAAGTCAGCAGTACTGAACAGGCCTCCGATATCCTGACGTCCTCTTGGCCTGTGAATTCTGGGGAAGAGTTTCTTCGAGCTCGCGAAATCTTCCTCGACGTCATGAGTGGTGGCCGACCAGTGGCGGAAGCGCGGGCTGCGTTCCTGCGAGCTGCGGAGGAAGCCGACCTTGATATCAGTGGCAACTGAGGTAGAGGATAAACATGTCGGAGGGT
>NZ_PVBL01000068.1:0-839 GCF_002968555.1 Neorhizobium sp. T6_25 | reverse complement strand
AGGATTCCCAAATCGCCTGAAGGCTGATTCATAGGCTCCCGTGTTCAACGCGGAGGTCTGCGGGTGGCAGCCAGACGGTATGAATTGAGCGATGTGCAGTGGGCGCAGATTGCGTCGTTGTTGCCCGGCAAATCCGGCGATCCCGGGCGCACAGGTTCGGACAACCGGTTGTTTATCAATGGTTGTCTTTGGGTGTTGCGCTCGGGGGCGCATTGGCGTGATCTGCCGGAGCGGTATGGCAAGTGGAAGACGGTGCATAAGCGCTTCAGCCGCTGGTGCCACGCTGGTATTTGGGAGCAGGTGTTCCAGACGCTGACGGCCGATCGTGATAATCGGTATCTGATGATCGACAGCACGATCGTTCGCGCCCATCAGCAGGCGGCATCCGGAAAAGGGGGGCCAAGGATCAGGCGCTGGGGCGTTCCAGAGGCGGACTGACCACCAAGATCCACATGCTGGCCGATGCGCTTGGCCGACCATTGCGTTTCATCGTGACATCAGGTCAGGTCGGAGACATCACGCAAGCGCCGGCGCTTCTGGAGGGGCAGATCGGCAATGCCGTGCTGGCCGATAAAGCCTATGACAGCAACGCCTTGCGGGAAACGATTGCCGGCATGGGAGCTGAGGCGGTGATCCCGTCAAACCGCTCGCGCAAGATCATCATTCCGCACGATGAACTCGCCTACATCAATCGAAACCGCATCGAGCGCTGCTTCAACCGAATGAAGCACTTCCGCCGCTTCGCGACGCGCTACGACCGCAGAACCATTCACTTCCAAGGCTTCGTATATCTCGTGGCCACTATCATTTGGCTGCGATGAATGTCGATTCGTCCTAGG
>NZ_PVBL01000067.1:0-935 GCF_002968555.1 Neorhizobium sp. T6_25 | reverse complement strand
ACGATGCAGACGGCACTGGCGAGCTACACGCTTGCCGACAATGTCGAGAACCTGACCTACACCGGGGTGGTGGCCTTTGCCGGGACGGGCAATACCCTCGACAACACGATCACCGGCGGGGCTGCCGTGGACACGCTGTCGGGTGGCGGTGGCCACGACACGCTGGACGGCAAGGTCGGCGCCGATATCCTGATCGGCGGCACCGGCGACGATACCTACATCGTCGACAATGCCGCCGACGTCGTCACCGAGAACGCCGACGAGGGCATCGATACGGTCAGGACCGCACTGGCTGCCTATACGATTGCTGGCAACCTTGAGAACCTGACATATACCGGCGCAGCAGCATTTGCCGGAACAGGCAACAGCCTCGCCAATACCATCAGGGGTGCCCTCGGTGCCGATACGCTGGATGGAAAGGCAGGAGCAGACATACTGATCGGCGGTGCCGGAAACGACACCTACATCGTTGATGATGCCGCCGATGTCGTCACGGAGGTGGTCAATGAAGGCACCGATCTGGTCAAGACGGCGCTTTTTGCCTATGCGCTGACCAACGTCGCCAACGTGGAGAATGTGACCTTTACGGGTACCGGCGATTTTTCCGGAACAGGAAATTCCTGGGCGAACGTCATTACCGGCGGAACCGGCAATGATACCCTGGATGGTGGCGCGGGAGCCGATATCTTGGTCGGCGGACTCGGCAACGATATCTACATCGTCGACATGGCGACCGATGTGGTTACGGAGGCAGCCGGTGCCGGCACGGACGGGATCCTGACGTCGCTCGCTACCTACTCGATCGCAGCATTGGCGAATATCGAGAACCTCACCTACACCGGCACCGGCAATTTCTCGGGCACCGGCAATGGTGCCGCCAACACGATCGCCGGTGGGGCGGGCAATGACACGCTGAACGGCGGAGCCGGCGCCGA
>NZ_PVBL01000066.1:0-1021 GCF_002968555.1 Neorhizobium sp. T6_25 | reverse complement strand
GGAGGGTGCCATGCAGGAACCTGATATGCAGAAACTCGATGCACTTGTCGGTCGGCTGGTGGGCGATCTCGGCGCTGGCGTGTCCGGCGTTCTTGTCGTGCTTGGCGACCATCTCGGCCTGTTCCGGGCGATGATGGACGGACGGCTGCGATCCTCGATGGAGATCGCGGAAACGACGGGGCTCACAGAACGCAATGTGCGTGAATGGCTCGCCGCCATGGCTGCGGCCGACTACATCACGTTTGATGAAAACTCGAACAAGTTCGGTATGACGCCCGAGCAGGCGATGGTTTTTTCCAATGAGGACAGTCCTGCCTTTTTCGGAGGCGCCTTCGAAATCGTCCAGTCGATGTGGATGGACGAGCCGAAGGTGGAGGAAGCCTTTCGCACCGGCCGCGGGCTCGGCTGGCATGAACACAGCACCTGTCTCTTCCGGGGCACGGAGCGCTTCTTCCGGCCCGGCTACAACAGCCATCTGGTCGACGAATGGATCCCGGCGCTTCAGGGCGTCAGGGAAAAGCTTGAACGCGGGGCGGAGGTCGCCGACGTCGGCTGTGGCCATGGCGCTTCGACGATCCTCATGGCCAAGGCCTTTCCGAAATCGCATTTTCACGGGTTCGACTACCACGCCCCTTCCATTGAACGTGCAAAGCGTGCGGCGGAGGAGGCTGGCGTCGATGACCGAGTGAGGTTCAGTCAGGCTTCGGCGAAGGAGTTTCCAGCGGGCGACTACGACCTCGTTGCCATGTTCGACTGCCTGCACGATATGGGCGATCCGGTCGGAGCGGGCCGTCATATCCGCGAGACGATGGCGAAGGACGGCACATGGATGATCGTCGAACCCTTCGCGCATGACGGCCTGAAGGACAATCTCAACCCGGTCGGGCGGGTTTATTACGGCGCCTCGACGATGATCTGCACTCCCGCCTCCATGGCACAGGAGGTAGGCCTTGGCCTTGGAGCCCAGGCTGGGGAGATGAAGCTTCGCAAGGTGGCGCTCGACGCTGGCTATTCGCACTTC
>NZ_PVBL01000065.1:0-1047 GCF_002968555.1 Neorhizobium sp. T6_25 | reverse complement strand
TAGAGCACATCCTGTTCAATCCGGGTCATATCCAGCAGCCCTGAAGTAGTTTGCGCATTCTGCCGGTGTGAAGCGGGGGATCAAGGCGCCGACGGCATCCCATAGAGCATCGACCTTTCGCTCCGCCCGCGCCCGCAACATGGCTTTCAATTTCGAGAATGCGTTTTCGATGGGATTGAAGTCGGGACTATAGGGCGGCAGGAACATGAGCTTGGCGCCGGCCCGCTCGATGGCATCCCGCACACCGGATGTCTTGTGTGCCGGCAAGTTGTCCATGACGACGACATCACCGACCTGAAGAGTCGGGACCAGCACCTGCTCGACGTAGGCCAGGAAGACGTTACCGTTCATGGCGCCATCATAGACAAATGGCGCGGTCATTCCGGTGAGACGCAATGCTCCGGTGAAGGTCGTTGTTTTCCAATGGCCATGTGGCACGCCGGCGCGGCAACGCTCGCCTCGAATTGCACGCCCGCGCAGACGTGCCATCTTCGTCGAAAGGCCGGTTTCGTCTATAAATATTAGCTTCTCGGGATCGAGGTCGAGCTGACCATCAAACCAGACGCGCCGGCGCTTCAGGACATCCGGCCGGTCTTGCTCCAGTGCATGTGCGGACTTTTTTTAAAGGTCCATCCGCGGCCTCGCAACCAGGCACCAAGTGCACTCCGGCTGATCCTCACTTGCCGCTCGACGGACAAGCGCTCGACCATTTCATCGAGCGTTACGTCCTTACGGTCTTCGATTAGCTCAACAACGAATGCCTCGTGTGCGTCCAGCACCGACGGTCGTCGCCAACCTTGCGGCCGGGAGGTCGGCTCGCCGTCTTTCGCTCTTGCGATCCACCGGATGGCCGTCGAAATCCCAACCCCGAACCGGGCTGCGGCTTGCCTTGCTGACATGCCGGCCGCAGACGCCTTTAATACGCGTTGTCGAAGATCATCGCTCAATGCTTGCGCCATCACCCACCTCATCGCTGTAGATGTTGAATCAGCTTCGGCTCGCCGCGTCACCTCACAATCGATTCATCGATCACAGGATCTGCTCTAG
>NZ_PVBL01000064.1:0-1271 GCF_002968555.1 Neorhizobium sp. T6_25 | reverse complement strand
TGACCTGCCACTGAGAATTTCCTCCAGAATGGATTAGAGTCCGGCCCATTAAAGGACGGACGAATGAAGAAGCAGCGATTTACGGAAGAGCAGATTATCGGTGTGCTGAAGGAGCAGGAGGCTGGCGCGAAGGCGGCCGACCTCTGCCGCAAGCACGGGATTTCAGAAGCAACGTTTTATAACTGGAAGGCCAAATACGGCGGCATGGAAGTCTCCGAGGCGAAGCGGCTGAAGGCGCTTGAGGACGAGAATACCAGGCTAAAGAAGTTGCTGGCCGAGCAGATGCTGGATGCAGCCGCACTCCGCGAGCTTCTTGCAAAAAAATGGTAGGGCCTGCCGCCAAGCGTGAAGCCGTCACGCATCTGAAGGCCGTCATGGGTCTTTCGGAGCGTCGGGCCTGCCAGATCATAGCCGCCGACCGCAAGACGATCCGTTATCGGTCCAGTCGACCGCCGGAGGTCGCACTGCGCAAGAAACTGCGCGACTTCGCCAACGAGCGGCGGCGTTTCGGCTACCGTCGGCTGTTCATCCTGCTTCGGCGGGATGGAGAGCCGTCCGGTGTCAATCGCATATACCGTCTTTATCGCGAGGAAGGGCTTTCCGTTCGCAAGCGAAAAGCCCGGCGGCGTGCTGTCGGCACGCGTGCACCGATCCTGGTCGAGGCGAAAGCCAATGCCCGCTGGTCGCTGGATTTCGTCCACGACCAGTTCGCCTGCGGCAGACGCTTCCGGGTGCTCAATGTCGTTGATGACGTGACGCGCGAATGCCTGGCAGCGATCCCGGACACGTCTATCTCCGGTCGGCGTGTCGCCCGAGAACTGACGATGCTGATCGAACGACGCGGCAAGCCCGGAATGATCGTCTCCGACAACGGCACCGAACTCACGTCGAATGCCATTCTCGCTTGGTCGAAGGATCACAAGGTCGAGTGGCACTACATCGCGCCGGGCAAGCCAATGCAGAACGGCTATGTCGAGAGTTTCAACGGTCGGATGCGCGACGAGCTGCTCAACGAGAGCCTGTTCTTCGGTCTCGATCATGCCCGCAGCGCCATCGCTGAATGGGCTGAGGATTATAACCATTTACGGCCGCACTCATCGCTCGGATACCAAACCCCGGCTGACTATGCCGGGTCCATCGCCGCAACCGGCTCCAACGCTGCGCAAGATGAAAGCTTCGCGTTTCCGCCGGTTGCTCCCACCGCGCCATTTGGCGTATTCAAAGCCGCCGAGGCTCTAATCGCAGTCGGATGAAAGTTCAGTGGCAGGTCA
>NZ_PVBL01000063.1:0-1353 GCF_002968555.1 Neorhizobium sp. T6_25 | reverse complement strand
CGCGATTACGAAAACTTCAAAGGCTCCGATGCGAGCCTGACGATTACTCAAACGTTGTTTGACGGCGGCAGCCGGCGCTCTCAGGTAGAGCAGCAGGCGTCGCGCGTTGATGGCGCTTCGTTCCGCGTTGTTGAGCGGTCCGAGTCGCTGGCTCTTCAGGTCACTCAAGATTATCTTGAGTATATCCTGCAGTCCAAGATCGTCGGCATTGCCCAGCAGAACGTCGCGGCTCACAACCAGATTCTCGGCGATATCGGTGCCAGCATCCAGGGCGGTGCCTTGACCGACGCCGACCGTCTGCAGGGCCGTGAGCGCCTCGAGGCGGCACGAGCCCGGCTGCGCGAAGCCCAGGAAGAGCTGGAACTGACGAAGATCCGCTTCCTGAAGACGGTCGGAGAGCCGATCGGTCCGGTCAAGGTGCCGGTGTCGCTCGCGAAGTTCATCCCGAAGACGCTCAACGACACAATCTTCATCGCCAAGAAGAACAGCCCGCAGATTCACGCGGCCGATGCCGATGTCGATGCGGCTGATGCCGGTGTGCGTGGTTCGCGCGCCAATTATCTTCCGAAGGTCGATCTTCAGGGTAGCGCACGTGTCGGCAACGACATCGATGGCAACCAGGGCAATACCAACGACGTCCAGGTCGGCGTCACCGCCCGCTGGAACCTCTATCGCGGCGGTATCGACCAGGCGCGCGAGCAGGAGCAGATCCGTCGCGCCAGCGAACAGCGTTACGGTCTGGCGCAGGCCCATCGCGAGGTTGAAGAATCCATCCGCTCCGCATGGAACGAGCGCAGCGGCCGCGGCGAGTTGTCGACGATCCTGGCGCGCCAGTCCTCGACGAACGGCAGCCTCGTTTCCTCGTATCGCGAGCAGTTCAAGGTCAATCAGCGTTCGCTTCTCGACGTGCTGGATGCCCAGAACACCCGTTTCAACACCAGCATTCTTGCGGAAACCGCACGATTTGCTTCGCTTTTCGCCGAATACAAGATCCTGGCCGCATCGGGCAGCCTGCTTCAGTCTATGAAGCTCAAGCCCGTCGGTCAGGCTGAGGCGTATGCCCGGAATGAGTTTGCTGTCCCGGGTGGCGTCACGAATCCTGGCTATGTCGAAGTTGACTCCCGTCAAAAGGCTGGCATGCCCATGGATCTCCTGGCGCCGATCCGACAGTAACGGATTGGCAAGGACCAAATGCTCAACGTAAAGCTCGACCACGCAGACACGACGCCGTTTCGGACATTTAAAACTGCATTCAGGTCTGTTGCGAGCTTTTACGGGCGCCCGACGTCAGACATCGTCCTGTTTTCCGGATTGCCGGATGAGATTTCCGAATCTCTTGAACTGGACGATGTC
>NZ_PVBL01000062.1:0-1358 GCF_002968555.1 Neorhizobium sp. T6_25 | reverse complement strand
GATCGTGTCCCAGGATGTGGTGTAGCTTAGACGACCACGGCTCATCCCAGAGGGCCGGATGAGTGTCAGCTTGCAGCTGGCAGGCTGATGAGTGGATCATCGCTCATAGTGGCGATTGTCTCAAGTGTCATATAGCGGGATCGCTGGACGGCCCATTCATCGTTCTGTTCGAGCAGCAGCGCCCCGACCAGGCGCACAATGGCGTCATCGTTGGGGAAGATGCCGACCACCTCTGTCCGTCGCTTGATCTCGCCGTTCAATCGCTCGATAGGGTTGGTCGAGTGCAACTTGGTCCAGTGCGCCTTGGGAAAGGTCATGTAGGCGAGCACGTCCTGCTCGGCGCTGTCCATGAGGGTTGCAAGCTTCGGCACCTTCGGCCTGATCTGGTCGGCGACGTTGCGCCACTGGGTGCTTGCGGCCTCCGGTGTGTCCTGAGCAAAAGCCGTGGCGATGAAGGCGGAGACAACACGGCGTCCGCTCTTTCCGGCATGGGCCAGGGCATTACGCATGAAGTGGACACGGCACCTCTGCCAAGTGGCCGAGAGCACCTTCGATACGGCTGCTTTGATGCCCTCATGAGCATCAGAGACGACGAGCTTGACGCCGAGCAGGCCCCGTCTGGTCAGCTTACGCAGGAACTCGGTCCAGATCGCTTCGGCTTCGGATGTGCCGATCTCCATCCCAAGCACTTCACGTCGACCGTCAGTGTTGACGCCCACCGCGATGATGACCGCGACAGAGACGATGCGCCCGCCGCGCCGGACCTTCAGATAGGTGGCGTCGATCCAGAGATAGGGCCATTCGCCTTCGATGGGCCGGTCGAGGAAGGCCTTCACCTTCTCGTCGATCTCCTCGCACAGTCGGGATACCTGGCTCTTGGAGATGCCGCTCATGCCCATCGCCTTGACGAGGTCATCGACGGATCGGGTCGAAACGCCCTGGATATAGGCTTCCTGAATGACTGCCGTCAGGGCTTTCTCCGCCATGCGGCGTGGCTCGAGGAAGCTCGGGAAATAACTGCCTGTGCGAAGCTTCGGAATGCGCAGCTCGACGGTGCCTGCCCGTGTCTCCCAGTCGCGGTCACGATAGCCGTTGCGCTGGGCAAGCCGCAAACCATTCTTCTCGCCATAGCCCGCGCCGGTCTTCGCGCCGACCTCCAGCGCCATCAGCTTCTCAGCGGCAAAGCCGATCATCTCGCGCAGCAAATCGGCGTCGGCGCTCTTCTCAACGAGTGAGCGCAGGTTCATCATGTCGTCGGTCATCGGTGGTGTCCTTCAGGTTGGCTCTAAGCAACCCGACCCTAACGGAAATCACCGATGGCTATGAAATCCAGCTACACCACTCCATGGGACACGATC
>NZ_PVBL01000061.1:0-1419 GCF_002968555.1 Neorhizobium sp. T6_25 | reverse complement strand
TAGCACTACTTTGGCAGATTAATCCTCGGTTAACGATGATCGGCGATCTTTCGCACTTCAACAGGGGTGCGAAGGATGGCAGAGCAGGATGTTGCGCTGACGGAATGGCTGAAGCCGTTTGTTGAGAAGCTTGGCCACAAGAAGCGTCGGCAGATGTGCCCAATCTATGTTTCTGGCCTGATCGGGCCGGGAGATCGCAAGAGTATCGAGCCGATGGCAGAGCGCCTGGCACCTGATCGCTACGACCGCCTGCATCATTTCATCTCGGATGGCATTTGGGACGCCGGTCCGCTTGAGGCGGAATTGGCGGTGCAGGCTGACAGAATAGTCGGGGCTTCAGATGCTTTTCTGGTGATCGATGATACAGCTCTTCCGAAGAAGGGCGATCATTCTGTTGGGGTCGCACCGCAATATGCATCGATGCTGGGCAAGCGAGCCAACTGCCAGACACTGGTGTCATTGACGCTGGCACGCGACGAGGTTCCTGTCCCCGTTGGCCTGCGGCTGTTCCTGCCCGAGAGTTGGACCAGTGATCAGGATCGGATGGCAAAAGCCGGCGTTCCCGAGTTGTCGCGCGTATCCCGCACCAAGCCGGAGATTGCGCTCGACGAGATCGATCGGCTGATTGCCGCAGATGTTCGGTTTGGCACCGTGCTTGCGGACGCAGGTTACGGCCTGTCAGCCGCTTTTCGCCAGGGTTTGAGTGCCCGGGGTCTCACCTGGGCCGTCGGCATTCCCAAGCATCAGAAGGTGTATCCCCATGATGTCGCATTGATCTTTCCTGTTGCTGGTCATGGACGGCCGCGCAAACATTCCATCCCCGATACACTGTCGACAGCCGCCGAAACGATGCTGGCGGCCTCGACGTGGACGAAACTCAGCTGGCGGCGTGGCACCAAAGGCCGACTGACCGCGCGCTTTGCTGCCCTGCGCATTCGGATCGCTGATGGCAGCCCACAACGCATCTTCGACAAGGGGCAACAGCATATGCCGGGCGAGGAAGCCTGGCTGGTTGGCGAGTGGCGCTCAAACGACGAGCGCAAATATTATCTATCCAATCTGCCGGCCGCGGCGACATTGAAGCAACTGGCGGCGGCCATTAAAGCTCGTTGGGTCTGCGAGCAGGCGCATCAGCAGATGAAGGAAGAACTCGGCCTCGATCACTTCGAAGGCCGATCATGGCAAGGCCTTCATCGACACGCGCTGATGACCATGATCGCTTATGCCTTCCTGCAACATCAGCGCCTATACAAGGCAAAGCGGGAAAAAAAGGAACAGACGCGGCCCGCCTAAACCGACACTGCCAGCTATCCGACGCGCCGTCATAGCCGCGCTCTCAAACCACCATCCACCACAACGATGTCCACACTGCCGTATCAGGTTCCAAATGACGCCAAAATCAATTCTGCCAAAGTAGTG
>NZ_PVBL01000060.1:0-2160 GCF_002968555.1 Neorhizobium sp. T6_25 | reverse complement strand
GGTTTCGGCTGCCAGGATCAGTCGGTATTTCACTGATTTTTAATTAAAGCCCCCCTAAATTAAGGGGTCCGTATGAAGATGGACTCGCCTGTTCCCTGTTGCAATGAATCTGCATGAAGCGGGAGCCCACCCCCCACGCCTTGGAGAATATGGTGTTCGCCCTTATTGCTAACCTTCGGACCATGATCAAGCTTGTCGCATCGTTCAGCTTAATCCTCCTTGTTGGTCTTGCCGTCAATCTCATCACCATCAAATCTTCTACCACTCAGCAGGAAGCGACAGTCTGGACCGAGCATACGTATCAAGTTCTCAGAGCAGTTGACGGTATGATTGCTGGGATGGTCAATCAGGAGACAGGCTTGCGGGGTTATTTGCTGGCGGGGGACGAAAAATTTCTCGATCCTCAAAAAGCTGGCGAAGCTCAGTTCAGGGCAGCCTTCGAACAGACCAGAAGCCTGACCTCTGACAATGCTCTTCAGCAGAAGAGGCTGACGGACCTTGAAGCTCAGGTGAAAGGTTGGAGCCGGGAGGTTATGAGCAAAGAAATCGCCCTGATGCGCGATGCCAAAACCGTTGATCAAGCTCGGGCCATGGAGGTCTCAGGCGCAGGCAAGAGCTACATGGACTCCATCCGCGCAATCGCGAAACAGATATCCGACGAAGAAGCCTCGCTGCTTGACGAGCGTGCGGCGGCCTCTGCAAACGCAGCCAAACACACCTTCTGGAGCATTGTCGTTGGCCTGGCGGCCACCATCATTGTCATTGCCGCTTCACTGGTGCTGTTGTCGGCGACAATGATCCGCCCCATTCAGGCGATAACCGCCTCAATGAAAAGGCTCGCAAGCGGTGATGCCGAAACGGCCATTCCGTTCGCAGGTCGGGCCGATGAGATCGGCGAGATGGCGGCCGCCGTCGAGGTGTTCCGATCCAACGCGCTAGAAAACCGCCGGCTGGAGCAGGAAGCGAACGCCCAGCGCTCGCAGTCCGAAGAGCAGCGTCGCCGAACAGCGGAGCAGGAACGTCTTCGCGCCGAAGCCATGGCACAGGCAACCTCGGGCCTGGCCGAAGGGCTCAAGCAGCTTGCGGGTGGCAACCTGTCGTTCGAGTTATCGCAACCTTTTGGCCAAGAGTTCGAGAGCCTGCGCGCCGACTTCAATCAAGCGGTGGGACAGTTGAAGGACACGATGTCGTCCGTCGCGGAAACCACTAATTCGATCGACTCCGGTTCGCGCGAGATCAGCCAGAGTGCTGATGATCTCTCGAAGCGTACCGAGCAGCAGGCAGCCTCACTGGAACAAACCGCGGCAGCGCTCGACGAGATCACCGCCAATGTCGCCAGTTCCTCCAAGCGAGCTGAAGAGGCCCGCACAGTGGCGATCCAGGCAAACGACAGCGCCCGCCTGTCGGGTGCTGTGGTCGCGAATGCGGTCGATGCCATGGGCAAGATCGAGCAGTCATCGAATCAGATCTCCAGCATCATCGGCGTGATCGATGACATCGCCTTTCAGACCAACCTTCTGGCGTTGAACGCTGGTGTCGAAGCTGCACGCGCCGGCGAAGCCGGCAAGGGCTTTGCGGTTGTGGCGCAGGAAGTGCGCGAGCTCGCGCAGCGGTCAGCCACGGCTGCCAAAGAGATCAAGGATCTCATTCGCAACTCGTCCGTGCAAGTCGGCAACGGCGTGCATCTTGTCAGCCAGACGGGCGAAGCGCTAAAGACGATTGAGGCCTATGTCGTCACCATCAACCAGCATATGGATGCGATTGCGACCTCATCGCGCGAGCAAGCGGTGGGTCTGTCGGAGGTTAACACTGCGGTCAATCAGATGGACCAGGTGACCCAGCAGAACGCCGCCATGGTGGAAGAGGCCAATGCGGCCGGTGCAACACTCGCCACCGAGGCGGGCCGCCTGCGTGAGCTCGTCTCGCGATTCCATGTGGGCGCTGCACTTTCCGGCCATGCGCCACGCCGCAGCAGGCCCTCAGCGACGAGCAGCGAATCGGCGCCCGTCACTTCGCCTGCCCGCGGGATGGTGAACAAGATCGCCAGGGCATTTCCCGGCAAAGGCTCTGCAGCCGTTGCCGCCAGCAAAGAAAGTTGGGAGGAGTTCTGATCAGGCAGTCGGAACGGGAGCTATAACAGCTCCCGTTTCTTACGATCGG